>NZ_KB944478.1:0-365378 GCF_000389805.1 Cupriavidus sp. GA3-3 | reverse complement strand
GGCCGGCTTGCGCTGCGCGGCCGGCGGCGCCACATCCGCATCCGGCACCGCGCCGGGCACGGCCACGGCGCGCAGCACCGTCTGCTGGATCACATCGCGCCAGTGCGCCAGCGCGGGCGGGCTCATCATGGGTTCGCCCAGGAAGGCGCTGAGCGTATGATGGTTGGAGTTGTAGAAGTAGCCAAGCGAAGCGATCACCATATAGACATCGCGCGCGCCCGCGTCGGGCCGGAACAGCCCCGCGGCTTTGCCGCGCGCGAGGATGCCGTCGAGCACCGACAGCGCGTAGCTGGAGATCTCGCGCAGCCGCACCGACTTCTTCGCGTGCTTGCCCTGGCTCATGTTCTCGCTGGTCAGGATGGCGACGAACTCCGGATGGTCGAGGTAGTACTGCCAGACGAAGTCGATCAGCTGCGACAGCGCGCGCACGGGGTCGGCGGCGTCGAGCTCATGTTCCAGCTGCTGCTCGGCTTCATTGAGCTGCAGGTAGATGGTCTCCAGTACTTCGACAAACAGCTTTTCCTTGCTGCCGAAGTAGTAATAGATCATCCGGTCGTAGGTCTTGGCCAGCGACGAGATGCGTTCGATGCGGCCCCCGTCGTAGCCGCGCTGGGCGAAGACCTTGATCGCAGCCTTCAGGATGCGGTCGCGGCTGTCCTGCGCTTGTCTGGCCCGCGTGCCGGCTGGCGCCCGCTTTGCGGTTGGCTTGGGCGCGGTCGTGATCGTCATGGTCGATGCTTGGGCTATTCCACTGTTGGCTTGCAGTATAACGGGCGCCCCGGGGCGCAGCCGGTGAAGGAGATGGCAGAACGATGACGGCAACCAACCTGCAACCCTCGGCACAGGCCGACGCCGAAACGCCGCGCACGCTGCGGCTGGCGCTGCTGCAGGCCACCGGCGTGCTGCTGGTGACGCGCGCCCCGCAGGCGGCGCCGCGGCCCGCGCCGGGCCAGCCCGGCGCGGCTTCGGACTACGTGCCGGCGCTGCCGGACATCTTCATTGCCGTGCGCGACAGCGGCGAGGTGCTGGCCTTCAATGGCCACGTCGACCTCGGCACCGGCATCCGCACGGCCCTGGCGCAGATCGTGGCGGAAGAACTCGACGTGCCGCTCGAACGCGTACGCATGGTGCTTGGCCATACCGAAGCCACCCCCAACCAGGGTCCCACTATCGCCAGCGCATCGATCCAGATTTCGGCGCTGCCGTTGCGCCGCGCCGCGGCACAGGCGCGTGCGTGGCTGCGGGCGCGTGCCGCGCAGCGGCTCGGCGTGGAGGCCGGCGGTCTGGAGGCAGAGGACGGCGTGTTCCGCGATCCCGGCACGCAGGCCAGCATCGGCTATGGCGCGCTGCTTGCCGGCGAGCACCTGGAACTGCCGCTGGCCGAAGACATACCGACCAAGCCGGTCGAGTCCTACCGCATCGTCGGCCGCGCCGCGGGCCGCGTCGATATTCCCGGCAAGGTGCGCGGCGCGCTGACCTTTGTCCACGACGTGCGCGTGCCCGGCATGCTGCATGGCCGCGTGGTGCGGCCGCCGTATGCCGGGCGCGACAGCGGCGACTTTGTCGGCAACAGCCTGCTGGAAGTCGACCGCGACTCCGTGCGCGACGTGCCCGGCCTGGTCGATGTGGTGGTGCAGGGCGATTTTGTCGGCGTGGTGGCCGAGCGCGAGGAATACGCGGTCCAGGCCGCGCGCCGGCTGCGCGTGCGCTGGAAGCCGGTGCCGCCGCTGCCCGCGCTGGACGATCCGGAGCCCGCGCTGCGCGCCAATCCGGCCACGCGGCGCGAGTTGCTGTCCGACGGGGAGCCGCCGGCAAGCGGCGCCGGCACGGTCTTGCAGCGGCGCTTTGTCTGGCCGTACCAGATGCATGGCTCGATCGGCCCGTCATGCGCCGTGGCCGACTGGCATGACGATGGCCTGACGGTGTGGTCCGGCACGCAGAACCCGCATGTGCTGCGCATCGACCTGGCGAGGCTGTGCGGGCTCGGCGAAGACCGCATCGAGGTCGTGCGCATGGAGGCCGCCGGCTGCTACGGGCGCAACTGCGCCGACGATGTCTGCGCCGACGCGGCACTGCTGTCGCGCGCGGTCGGGCGGCCCGTGCGCGTGCAGCTATCGCGCGAACAGGAACACCTGTGGGAGCCCAAGGGCGCGGCCCAGCTGATGGACGTCAGCGCCACGCTGGGGCCGGACGGCGCGCTGCTTGGCTATGACTTCACCAGCCGCTATCCGTCCAACGATGCGCCCACGCTGGCGCTGGTGCTGACCGGTGCCGTGCCCAACGCGCCGCGCACGCTGGAGATGGGCGATCGCACCGCCGTGCCGCCATACGCGTATGGCGCGCGCCGCATAGGTTGCGACGACACCCCCGCGATCGTGCGCGCGTCCTGGCTGCGTGGCGTGTCGGCGCTGCCCAATGCGTTTGCGCATGAGTGCGTGATCGATGAGCTGGCGGCAGAGGCGGGTGCCGATCCCGTGGATTTCCGGTTGCGGCACCTGCCGGATGTACGTGCCGCGGCCTTGCTGCGTGCCGTGGCTGAAGTGGCTGGCTGGCAGCGGGGCGTGGCCGGATCGCGGGGCATCGCGGATGCCGAAGGCCGGCTGCGCGGCCGGGGCGTGGCCTATGCCCGCTATATCCACAGCCGTTTCCCGGGCTTCGGCGCAGCCTGGTCGGCCTGGGTGGTGGACCTGGCGGTGGATGCCGGCAGCGGCCGCATCACCATTGAGAAGGTGGTGGTCGGGCAGGATACCGGCATGATGGTCAATCCCGATGGCGTGCGCCACCAGATCCACGGCAACGTGGTGCAGACCCTCAGCCGGGTGCTGAAGGAGCAGGTGCGCTTCGATGCGGATGGGGTCGCCAGCCGCGAATGGGGCAGCTATCCGCTGCTGACCTTCCCGGAAATCCCGCCGATTGAAGTGGTGCTGATGCCGCGCCAGTCGGAGCCGCCGCTGGGCGCGGGCGAATCGGCCTCGCTGCCGGGCGCGCCGGCGCTTGCCAACGCCTTGTTCGATGCGCTGGGGGTGCGGCTGCGCCGGCCGCCGTTCGTGCCCGAGACGGTGCTGGCGGCGCTGGCGGCGATGAATAGCTGACAGTTTTCTCCCCTCTCCCGCAAGCGGGAGAGGGGAGAAAACCCTCGGCGTCCGCGGGCCCTAGACGCCGTTCCCCTCGTCGATCTCACTCATCTTGCGCAGCAGGTAAGTCACCGCCACACGCTCGGCCGGATTCAGGCTGCCGAAGGTCTGCTCCGAGATTTCCTTCGCAAACGGCACGGTCTCATCGATCAGTGCCAGCCCGTCGGGCGTGACCGTCACCACCACCTTGCGCCGGTCAGTGGGATCGTGCGACACCGCAATCAGCTCACGCGACTTCAGCCGGTCGATGATGCCCCGCACCGTGGCCTGGTCGATGGCGGTGGCGCGCACCACCTCGTTCATCGAACACGGCTGGCGGTCCCTGACCGCGCACAGCACCACGAACTGTGCCGCGGTCAGCTGCGAATCCGGGATGGTCTGCTGGAAGATCGCCACATGGCGCTGGTAGGCGCGCCGCAGCAGGTGGCCCACCTGCTCGGTGAAGTCGTAGTCTGCGGCGGTCTTGCCGGAAGGCGGGTCGGAGGGCTGGGGCACGAACCTGGTGCAGTGGGTAAGGTGACCCAGAGTATACCGAGGAAGGGGGCAGGAAAGGTGGCCGGGAAGGTGGCCGGGAAGGTGGCCGGAGCCGCCGAGGTGATGCCCGATGCCATTGCGTCTTTTCGAATACAATCGTCGGGTCGTTTCGCGGGGCCGACGTGCCCGCCCGCTTTCCCCTGTATTCCCCGTGCCCGCCTCCCAGAAGTCTCTCGCCGCACCTGCCGCGCTGCCGTCGCCGCAGCGCTCGGGCCTTGTCATCGCCGCCGTCGGCGCGGTGCTGTTCTCCGCCAAGGCGATCGTCGCCAAGCTGATGTACCGCTACAACGTCGATGCGGTGATGGTGATCACGCTGCGCATGCTGTTCGCGGTGCCGCTGTTCATGGCGATCGGCTGGTGGCAGTCGCGCCGGCTGGCGCCGCTGTCGTGGGCGGATCGCGGCCGCGTGGTGTTTCTCGGCTTTATCGGCTACTACCTGTCGAGCTTCCTCGATTTCATCGGCCTGCAATACATCACCGCCGGGCTGGAGCGGCTGATCCTGTTCCTGACGCCGTCGTTCGTGCTGCTGGCCACCGCGCTGGTGTTCCGCCGGCCGATCGCCATGCGCCAGTGGCTGTCGCTGCTGCTCGCCTACGCCGGCATCGTGCTGGTATTCGCGCATGACCTGGACGTCAGCGGCAGCCAGGTGTGGCTGGGCGGCGCGCTGGTGCTGGGCAGCGCCATGACCTATGGTATCTACCTGATCCTGAGCGGCGAACTGGTGCGGCGTATCGGCTCGCTGCGGCTGGTGGCGTATGCGATGTGCGTCTCGACCGCCTGCTGCGTGATCCAGTACCTGGTACTGGGCCGGCCGGTGGCGGAACTGGCGCAGCCGGCTCCGGTGATGTGGCTGTCACTCGTCAATGCAGTGTTCTGCACCGTGCTGCCGGTGTCGCTGACCATGGTGGCGGTGTCGCGCATCGGCGCGCCGATGGCGTCGCAGGCGGGCATGATCGGCCCGGTGTCGACGCTGTTCCTGGCCTTCTGGCTGCTGGGCGAGCCCGTCAGCGGCGTGCAGCTGGCCGGCAGCGCGCTGGTGATGGGCGGCATGTATTTGCTGTCGGCAAGAAAGACGTGATTCCGGGCCGGCCCCGGAGCTGGCCCCCCAAAGACAACAGACAAAAGGAGAAAGACATGGATCTGGGACTGCGCGGCAAGCATGCGCTGGTATGCGGCGCCAGCAAGGGCCTGGGCTTTGCCTGCGCCGACGCGCTGGCGGCCGAGGGTGTTGACGTGGTGATCGTGGCGCGCGGCGCCGAGGCGCTGGAGAAGGCCGCGGCCGGCCTGCGCGCGCGCCATGGCCGCCGCGTGATCGCGGTGGCGACCGACATCACCACGCCCGAAGGCCGCAAGGCGGCGCTGGACGCCGTGGCCAAGCTGGGCGACCTCGACATCCTGGTCAACAACGCCGGCGGCCCGCCGCCGGGCAACTTCCGCGACTGGGAGCGCAGCGACTGGCTGGCCGCGCTGGACGCCAACATGCTGACCCCGATCGAGCTGATCAAGGCCACTGTCGACGGCATGATCGCGCGCAAGTGGGGCCGCATCATCAATATCACCAGCGGCGCGGTCAAGGCGCCGATCGATGTGCTGGGCCTGTCCAATGGCGCGCGCTCGGGCCTGACCGGCTTTGTCGCGGGCGTGGCGCGCGAAGTGGCGCAGCACGGCGTGACCATCAACAACCTGCTGCCGGGCCCGTTCAACACCGACCGCCTGCTCAAGACCATGGAAGGCGGCGCCAAGAAGGCTGGCCTGAGCGTCGATGAGGTGGCGCAGCGCCGCGCCGCGGCGAACCCGTCGCGCCGCTTCGGCGAGCCGGCCGAGTTCGGCGCCACCTGCGCGTTCCTGTGCAGCCGCCATGCCGGCTACATCACCGGGCAGAACATCCTGCTCGATGGCGGCGCCTACCCGGGCACCTTCTGATCCCGCTGCTTTCTCCTGTTTCCTGACGTTCACCGACCCCGCAACAAGGAACCCCTGATGACTCGCCCCCGCATCGCGTTGATCGCCCACGACCACAAGAAGGACGACATCGTTGCCTTCGCCACGCGCCACCGCGCCTTCCTTTCGCAGTGCGAGCTGCTGGCCACCGGCACCACCGGCGGGCGCCTGATCGACGAGGTCGGGCTGGAGGTGACGCGCATGCTGTCGGGGCCGTGGGGCGGCGACCTGCAGATCGGCGCGCAACTGGCCGTAGGCCTGGTGCGCGCCGTGGTGTTCCTGCGCGACCCGATGACGCCGCAGCCGCATGAACCCGATATCAACGCGCTGGTGCGCGCCTGCGACGTGCACAACGTGCCCTGCGCCACCAACGTGGCCACTGCCGAGCTGTTGATCGCCGGGCTTGCCCGCGAGGTCGACGAAGCGGCGGCCAGCTGAATTCCCGATCGATGCAACACCATAGCGAAGGAGCGACACAGATGAGCAAAGCCATCCGGATCGAGCAGACCGGCGGTCCCGAAGTCATGCAGTGGGTCGATGTCGAGGTGGGCGAGCCCGGCCCCGGCCAGCTGCGCGTGCGCCATGAGGCGGTGGGCCTGAACTACATCGATGTCTATTTCCGCACCGGGCTGTACAAGCAGCCGCTGCCGGGCGGGCTGGGCATGGAAGGCGCCGGCGTGGTCGAAGCGGTGGGCGAGGGCGTGCGCCACGTCGCCGTGGGCGACCGCGTGGCCTACGCTGGCCGACCCACCGGCGCCTACGCGCAGGTGCGGGTGATGCCGGCCGATATCGTGGTGCGGCTGCCCGATGCGATCCCGTTCGACACCGCCGCGGCGATGATGCTGCAGGGCCTGACGGCGCAGTACCTGATCCGCGACAGCTACAAGGTGCAGCCGGGCGACACGGTGCTGCTGCATGCCGCCGCCGGCGGCGTCGGCCTGATTGCGAGTCAGTGGCTCAAGGCGCTCGGCGTGACCGTGATCGGCACCGTCGGCAGCGACGAGAAGGCCGAACTGGCGCGCGCCAACGGCTGCGCCCACACCATCGTCTACACGCGTGAGTCGTTCGTGGAGCGGGTCAGGGAGATCACCAACGGCAAGGGGGTGCCGGCGGTCTATGACTCGATCGGCAAGGACACCTTCCAGGGCTCGCTCGACTGCCTGGCGCCGCGCGGCACCATGGTCAGCTTCGGCAACGCCTCGGGCCCGGTGCCGCCGTTCGACCTGTCGGTGCTGGGCAACAAGGGCTCGCTGCGGCTGACGCGGCCGACGCTGATGACCTACGTGGTGCACCGCGAACTGCTGGAGCCGATGGTGGCCGACCTGTTCGACGCCGTGGCCACCGGCAAGGTGAAGATCGACGTCCGCCAGCGCTACGCGCTGTCTGAGGTGGCGCAAGCGCATCGCGACCTGGAAGCGCGCAAGACCACGGGCTCGACCATCCTGCTGCCGAACTGAGCAACAGCCAGGCAGGCAAGCAAAAGCCCCGGGGCGGCAGGCGCTGCCCCGGGGCTTTGGCTTTGAGCGATGCCGTCAGTGCGGCCGGACCGTGGTGGCGGTGGCGCGCGTCTGCGCCTGGCGCAGGATATGCGGCGGCAGGCGCTTCAGGATCAGGTGCACCGCCAGCGGAATCAGCACCACGTCATCGACAATGCCCAGGCCCGCGACCACGTCGGGGACCAGGTCGATCGGCGAGATTGCGTAGAGCAGCAGCCCGATGGCGGCGGGCTTGAGCCAGGGCGGCGCGTCCGGATGGCGCAGCGCGTACCAGAACAGGCGCCCGTCGCGGCGAACCAGCGTCCACAGGGCCGAAAATCGCTTCCACATGAGAGGCCTCCTTCACATTGCGGGCGCCGGTTACTGGCGCATGCACAGATAGCTTGGGCCGTTATCGGCGGCTTCAAGTTCCGCAAGGTATGGGCGGTGCGGGGAGGGTGCCCGGAACGGGCGGCAGGGCGGGGAATTGTGGCGATTCCGCCCCCGCGCGGCGGAGGCGGGCGCCGCGCACCGTCACCGGCGCGCGGCTGGGCTGCGTGGCGAATCAGCCCGGGATCTTGCCTTCCACGCCTTCGACGTAGAACTTCACGCCATGCAGGAAGCCGTCGTCGGCCACCTGGTCCTTGGCCAGCTGTTCCTTGCCGGTGTTGTCCTTGATCGGACCCTTCCAGATCGGCGCGCTGCCGTCGGCGATGCCCTTCTTGCGCTCTTCGACCAGCGCCTTGACGTCAGCCGGCACATCGGCGTTGAAGCTCTTCAGGTCGATCATGCCTTCCTTCAGGCCCCACCACGTGGTGCTGTTCTTCCACTGCTTGTTCAGCACGTCTTCCACCACCTTGTTGTAGTAGACGCCCCACGAGATCACCGACGCGGCCAGGTGGGCCTTGTCGCCGAACTTGCTCATGTCGCTGTCCCAGCCGAAGGCGTGCACGCCCTTTTCCTGCGCGGTCTGCACCACGGCGGCGGAGTCGGTGTTCTGCATCAGCATGTCGACGCCCTGGCCGATCAGCGTGGTGGCGGCTTCGCGCTCCTTGCCCGGATCGAACCACTTGTTGACCCACACCACCTTGACCGTGGCCTTGGGGTTGACGCTGCGCGCGCCCAGCGTGAACGAGTCGATATTGCGGATCACCTCGGGGATGGGCACCGATGCCACCACGCCCATCTTGCCGGTCTTGCTCATCTTGCCCGCGACCACGCCCGCCAGGTAGGCGCCTTCATAAGTGCGCACGTCGTACTGGGCCAGGTTCTCGGCGGTCTTGAAGCCGGTGGCGTGCTCGAACTTTACGTCCGGGAATTCCTTGGCGACCTTGAGCATCGACTCCATGTAGCCGAAGGTGGTGCCGAAGATCAGCTTGTTGCCCTGGCTGGCCAGGTCGCGGAACACGCGCTCGGCGTCGGCCGCTGATTCGGGCACGTTCTCGACGAAGGAGGTCTTGACCTTGTCGCCGAACTTCTCTTCCACGGCCTTGCGGCCGTTGTCATGCGCGAAGGTCCAGCCGGCATCGCCGACCGGCCCGATATAGACGAAGGCGACCTTGAGCGGCTCGGCCTTCTGCTCGGCCGCGGGCGCGGAGGCCGCGCCCGCCGTCTCGGCAGGCTTGTCGGCCTCTTTCTTGCCGCAGCCCGCGAGGGTCAGCAAGGCGGTGGCGGCCAGGGCCGCCAGGGTCTTCCTGCGCGTGACGATCATGATTTCTCCTTGTGATGAATTGTTGGTAGCTCAGGGATTTCCGTCAAAAAACTCGAGGCTCAGGCATTGCCGGGCCGGAAGGGCTTGCCCAGCGAGGCCGGCATGTTCAGCCGGATCCAGGCCGGGTTGCGCGAGATCAGCGCCAGCACCACGATGGTGGCCGCGTACGGCAGCATCGACAGGAACTGCGACGGCACCGACACGCCGATCCCTTGCAGGTAGAACTGCAGGATGGTCACGCCGCCGAACAGCCACGCGCCCACCAGCACGCGGCCCGGGCGCCAGGTGGCGAAGGTGGTCAGCGCCAGCGCGATCCAGCCGCGACCGGCGACCAGGTTCTCGACCCACATCGGCGTGTACACCAGCGACAGGTAGGCGCCGGCAAGCCCGCAGCAGGCGCCGCCGAACAGCAGCGCGCCAAAGCGGATGGTGCGCACCGGGTAGCCCAGCGCGTGCGCCGACTCCGGCGCTTCGCCGATCGCGCGCAAGGTCAGCCCCGCGCGCGTGCGGAACAGGAACCACATGATGGCAAAGCACAGCAGCAGGCTGAAATACACCATCCAGTGATGCTGGAAGAAGGCCGGCCCGAAGAAGGGCAGGTCGGCCAGGCCGGGCACGGCCTTGGCCTGCGCCGGCATGGCGAAGCCGACAAAGCGCTGGCCCATGAAGGCCGAGAGGCCGGTGCCGAAGATCGACAGCGCCAGGCCGGTGGCGACCTGGTTGGTGGCCAGCACCAGCGCCAGCCACGAGAACAGCGTGGCCATCAGCATGCCGGCGAGCGCGCCGGCGGCAAAGCCGAGCAGCGGCGACTGGGTCTGGTAGCCGACCATGAAGCCGGCCACCGCGGCGACCAGCATCATGCCTTCGGCGCCGAGGTTGAGCACGCCCGAGCGCTCGTTGATCAGCAGGCCCAGCGCGGCCAGCAGCAGCGGCGTGCCGGCGTTGATGGCGGTGGCGATAAGGGGAGCGAGTTGTTCCATATTGTTCTGTAGCTCCGCTCAGGCCGTGGTGGCGCGCCAGCGCAGGCGGTTTTCGATCAGCGTGTCGCAGGCCAGCAGGAAGAACAGCAGCATGCCCTGGAACACCCAGCCAATGGCCGACGGCAGGCCCAGGCGCGATTGCGCCATCTCGCCGCCGATATAGAACAGCGACATCATGATGCCGCCGAAGACCGTGCCGACCGGATGCAGCCGGCCGATAAAGGCGACGATGATGGCGGTGAAGCCGTAGCCCGGCGAGATCGACGGCAGCAGCTGGCCGATCGGGCCGGTCACTTCGAACGCGCCCGCCAGGCCCGCGGTGGCGCCCGAGATCAGCAGTGCGCTCCACAGCGCGCTGCGCGCCGAGAAACCCGCGTAGCGCGCCGCCGCCGGCGCGGTGCCGCCCACCTGCAGGCGGTAGCCGGCAAAGCTGCGGAACACGAACACGGTCATCACCGCCACCAGCACCAGCATCACGGCAAAGCCGGCATGCAGGCGCGAGCCCGACATCAGGTTGGGCAGCAGGTACTCGGACGAGAACACCTTCGACTGCGGGAAGTTCATGCCGTTGGGATCCTTCAGCGGCCCGTTGACCACCCACAGCAGCAGCTGCTGCGCGATATAGGTGAGCATCAGCGAGACCAGGATCTCGTTGGCGTTGAACCTGTCCTTGAGCACCGCCGTGAGCGAGGCCCACAGCATGCCGCCGACCATGCCGGCGAGTGAGGCCAGCACCAGCACCACGGTGCCGTTCATGGCCTGGCCCGGCACATCGAAGTAAAGCACGGTGGCGCCGGCGCAGATGCCGCCGGCAATCAGCTGCCCGTCGGCGCCGATATTCCACACGTTGGCGCGGTAGCACACCGACAGGCCGAGTGCGCACAGCACCAGCGGCACGGTCTTGAGCAGCACCTCGCCGATGGCGCGCTGGTCGCGCAGCGGATCGGCCAGGAAGACCTTGAGCGCGGCCACGGGGTCCTTGCCGAGCACCAGGAACAGCAGCGCGCCGAACAGGAGCGTCAGCGCCAGTGCGACCACCGGCGAGGCATAGGCCATGGTGCGCGAGGGCAGGCCACGCGGCGCCAGCGAGAGGGGGGAGCGGGGCAGCAGTTGTCGCACATCAGCCATGGCTTGCCACCTCCGCGCCGGATTGCGCCTGGGCGGGCCCGCCTTGCCACAGTCCGCTCATCCACAGGCCGATCTGCTCGCGCGTCGCGGTCTCGGCCGGCACCGAAGGCGACAAGCGGCCCTTGGCGATCACGTGCAGCCGGTCGCAGATCGCGAACAGCTCGTCGAGCTCTTCCGACACCACCAGGATGGCGCAGCCGGTGGCCTTCAGCGCCAGGATCTCGTTGTGGATCTGCGCCGCGGCGCCAACGTCCACACCCCAGGTCGGTTGCGCCACGATCAGTACCTTAGGGCCGCTTTCGATCTCGCGGCCGACAATGAATTTCTGCAGGTTGCCGCCCGACAGGCTGCGCGCCAGCGCGTGCGGCCCGCTGGCCTTGACGCGGAAGCGGCTGATCACGGCCGAAGCCAGCCCGGTGGCCGCGCCGGGCGAAATCATGCCTTGCCTCACATAGGGTGGCGTCTGGTGCGACAGCAGGATATTGGTCGCCAGGCTCATGCCCGGCACCGCGCCGCGGCCCAGGCGCTCTTCCGGCACGAAGGCCAGGCCCGCGCGCCGGCGCTGGCGCGCATCGAGCCGGCCGACTGGCTTGCCGCCGAGCTGCACCGACATGTTGTCTGCGCGTGTGTCTTCACCGGACAGCGCGGCCAGCAGCTCCTGCTGCCCGTTGCCGGACACGCCGGCAATGCCGACGATCTCGCCGGCGTGGACATCCAGCGAGATCCTGCTCAGCTCGGTCGCGAAGGCATGCGCGCGCGGCAGCGACAGGCCCTGCACGCTGAGCCGCACCGGGCCGCGCTCGGCAGCCACGCGCGTCTCGCGCGGGGGCTCGCCGCCGATCATCAGCCGCGACAGCGAGGCCGCGGTTTCCTGGCGCGGATCGCACACGCCGGTGACCTTGCCCATGCGCATCACGGTGGCCTGATGGCACAGTGCGCGGATCTCGTCGAGCTTGTGGCTGATGTAGAGGATGCTGGTGCCTTCGGCGGCCAGCTGGCGCAGCGTGACGAAGAGCGTTTCCACTGCCTGCGGGGTCAGCACCGAGGTGGGCTCGTCCAGGATCAGCAACTGCGGATTGGCCAGCAGCGCGCGCACGATCTCCACGCGCTGGCGCTCGCCGACCGACAGCGTATGCACATGGCGGTTCGGCTCCAGCGGCAGCCCGTAGCGCTCGGCGGTGGCGCGGATGCGCTCGGCCAGCTGCTTCATGTTGCCTTGCTGTCCGGCGGGCAGGCCGAGTGCGATGTTCTCGGTCACGGTCAGCGTGTCGAACAGCGAGAAATGCTGGAACACCATGGCGATGCCCAGGTTGCGGGCGTCGTGCGGACTGTTGATGGTGACCGGCGCCCCGTTGAAGTGCATCTCGCCGGCATCCGGACGGACCGCGCCAAAGATAATCTTCATCAGGGTGGATTTGCCTGCGCCGTTTTCACCCAGCACGGCATGGATCTCGCCGGGGGCGACGCTGAGGCTGACGTCGTCATTGGCGACGACGCCCGGGTAGCGCTTGCTGATATGGGCCAGCGCCAGCCTGGGAGGGAGTTGTGATGTCACTGAGGCGGCTCGGGTTGTTGTGATGGCAGCAACGTGGGATGAGTCAACAGCGCGGCAGTGCGTGGCGCAGCATCGCCGCGACGCATTGCAGCATTCATCATGGTTTGGTGATGCCCGATATTGGTGATGGATTATATAAGTGACAGGACACCGGGCGGGCCGATTCCGGCGTCATTCCAGTCCCTGCAACGGTTTGGGGGTGGTTGCAAGTCGCGTGCCGGCCACAGCACGAAAAAAAGCCACCGGCTCCTTGCGGAGCCAGCGGCTGGACTGGAGCAGCGGCGGGCGGCCAGGGCGGCCGCTCGCCGGCAGGGCTCAGGCGCCGGTGGTGGCGGCGCTGGTGGCGAAGCGCCCGTCGCGGAAATCCGCCAGGGTCTGGTAGATCTGCTCCTGCGTGTTCATCACGAACGGCCCGTACTGCGCGATCGGCTCGTTCAGCGGCTGGCCCGCGATCAGCAGGAAGCGCGCGTCGGCCTCGGCCCTGACGATGACGCCGTCAGACTGGCCGGCGTTGTCCAGCACGCCCATGCGCTGGGCCTCGATCACGGCGCGGTCGTCGCCGCTGCCGATCGAAACCTCGCCCCGGTACACGTAGACGAACGCGTTGTGCCCGGCCGGCAGCGCCTGCGCAAAGGTCTGGCCGGCCGGCAGGTGCACGTCCAGGTAGACCGGCTCGGTCACCGGGCGCGTGATCGCGCCGGCCACGCCGTGCGTGGCGCCCGCCAGCACGCGCACCGTGGCGCCGTTGTCCAGCGCCACCGTCGGGATCTCGGCGGCGGGCAGGTCGCGGTACCACGGCGCGGTCATCTTGTCCGCGGCCGGCAGGTTCAGCCATAGCTGGAAGCCTTCCATGCGGCCGTCTTCCTGCTCGGGCATTTCCGAGTGGACCACGCCTGCGCCTGCCACCATCCACTGCGCGCCGCCGTTCTGCAGCAGCCCCTCGTTGCCGGCGCTGTCGCGATGGCGCATGCGCCCGGCCAGCATGTAGGTGATGGTCTCGAAGCCGCGGTGCGGGTGATCGGGGAAGCCGCCGATGTAGTCGTCCTTGCTGTCGGTGCCGAAGGCATCGAGCATCAGGAACGGGTCCAGCCGGCGCTGCAGGTTCTGCGTCAGCACGCGGGTCAGCTTGACGCCGGCGCCGTCCGAGGTGGCGATGCCCCGCACCACGCGGTCCACGGCGCGCGAGCGTTGCACGGTTTCGGCGGCGGCGGCGGGAACGGTGGCGAAGGTGGTGGCAAGGGTGTCCATGTCTTTCTCCTGTGGGCGGGTTCCGCGCGGCAATGGCCGGGCTGGTTTCCCCGTCGTTTCAGCTACCTCGTCAATTTAGTGTTTTGGCGCGGAAAGAGTAGAGGGTCGCCGGGCAACAGATTGTTCTGCTGGCGTACCGACTGGTGGTTCAGGTTCTTTCGAATTCAGAACGATCCGGGAGGTCGCCGTGTGCCGGCTAATGCACGGCCGAACATGCCGTCCCACTGCCGCCAATTCGCGCAAGATCGGCGCAGGAAGGCCGGAAAAATGCGGGAAGATGACAGGATCGATGAAGATCGCTATAATAGAGCTCTCTTTGTCATCCGTTGAGGTGAGATGCGGGGTGTCAAAACCTCGCCAGCCCTTGCCAGTCAACGGCCGATGGACCGGCGGCGCGTCGGAAAACTTCAATATTTGCGCTGCCACTGGCCAACCGATCGCAACAACTTTGCGTCGCCGGTTGCGCCGCTTCAGGGACTGCCAATCCAACCCGGCATCCCGTCAATCGGACTTCCCGCCCACGGCGGAGGAATCCACAGACCGTCCGCCGGCAATCGTGCCGGTCATGGCGGCAATGCAATCTGAACCGGGACTGGTGGCGCCCTATCTCCGCACGCACCAGCCCATATTGTTTTCCATCGCCGGGAAGTGGCGTGCTGCGCGCTTTTCGGTTTCGGAAAAGGGGAGAGTATGTCAAAGCAATCGGCACGGGCCTTCGCCTGGGCAGGACTGACGCTGGCCGCGCTGGCTGCACTGGTGGCATGGATCGGCGTCGATGTGATTCGCCAGTACCAGGAGCGCCTGCTCTACGACGTGGCCGACCACCTGCGCCTGGTGGTGCTGTCCATGACGCTGGCGCTGGCCACCGGCATCCCGGCCGGCATCGCGCTGAGCCGCCCGTGCATGCGCCGCTGGGCCGACCGCCTGATGCAGGTTTTCAACGTGGGCAATACCGTGCCGTCGCTGGCGGTGCTGGCGCTGGCCCTGGCCGTGCTCGGCATCGGCGAGCGGCCCGCCATCCTGGCGCTGTGGCTGGCCTCGCTGCTGCCGATCGTGCGCAACACCTACGAAGGCCTGCGCAATGTCTCGCCCACGCTGCTGGAAGCGGCGCGTGGCATCGGCATGACGCCGGTGCAGCGCCTGGTGCGAGTGGAACTGCCCAACGCGCTGCCGGTGATGCTGGCCGGCATCCGCATCGCCCTGGTCATCAACGTGGGCACGGTGCCGCTGTCCTTCCTGATCGGTGCCAACAGCCTGGGCGAGCTGATCTTCCCGGGCATCTACCTGAACAACCAGCCGCTGCTGCTGCTGGGCGCGGCCGCCACGGCGCTGCTGGCGCTGGCCCTGGACGCGCTCTTTGCCGCCGCCGGCCAGCTGTACCTGCGCCGGCGCGGCCTGGCGCGCTGAACATGGGGACCGAAATGGAAAACCAGATGCAATTCATCCGCCGCCGTGCCCGGCGCGTCGCCCTGGTGGTGGCTGCCGTCACCGCTTTTGCGGCGGGGCTGGCGCTGGCCACTGCGCCTGAAGCGCGTGCAGAGGCCACGCCGATCCGCGTGGGCGGCAAGAACTTCACCGAGCAGCTGCTGCTGTCGTCGATGACTTCGAAATACCTGCGCGCCAAGGGCCTCACCACCGAACTGACCGCCGGCCTGGGCAGCACGCTGATGCGCCAGGCGATGGAGAGCAACCAGCTCGACGTGGTGTGGGACTACACCGGCACCGCGCTGATCGTGTTCAACAAGGTCCAGGAAAAACTCGGCGCCAGGGAAAGCTACGAGCGCGTCAAGCAGATGGACGGCGCGCGCGGGCTGGTGTGGCTCGATGCCTCGAACATCAACAACACCTATGCGCTGGCGATGCCAAAGGAACGCGCGGCCAGCGGCGTGACCACGCTGTCGGGCTTTGCCGAGCAGATGCGCCGCGCCGGCGCCGACGCCAGCCACCCGTTCGCGGTCGACATGGAATTCGCTGCGCGCCCGGACGGCCTGGAGCCGCTCAAGGCGCTGTACAAGCTGCCGTTCTCGCGCCGCGACGTGATCCAGCTCGACCCGGGCCTGGTCTACACCGCACTGAAGAACAACCAGGTGGAGCTGGGCCTGGTCTATGCGACCGACGGCCGCGTCAAGGGCTTCGACCTGGTGCTGCTGGAAGACGACCTGCACTTCTTCCCGCCGTACAACGCGGTGCCGGTGGTGCGCAAGCCGGTGCTCGACAAGCATCCGGAACTGGCCGGCCTGCTCAATGCACTCGCTGCCAAGCTCGACAACGAGAGCATGACCGACATGAACTACAAGGTGGACATCGGCCAGCAGCCGGTGGACAAGGTCGCGGAGGACTTCCTGCGCAGCCACGGACTGATCTGAGGGAGGCCGCATGGACTTGTTCTCTTACCTGCAGCACAGCTGGCCCACGCTGCTGAAAATGACCGGCGAGCACCTGGCGCTGGTGGGCTCGGCAGTGGGGCTGGCGATCCTGATCGGGGTGCCAATGGGCATCGTGATCACGCGCTTCCGCGCGCTGGCCACGCCGCTGCTGGCGCTGGCGACGATCGTGCTGACGCTGCCGTCGATCGCGCTGTTCGGGCTGATGATCCCGATCTTCGCGCGCTTCGGCCATGCGCTCGGCTACGTGCCCGCGGTGACGGCGGTGTTCCTGTACTCGCTGCTGCCGATCATGCGCAACACCTACACCGCGCTGGCCAATGTCGACCCCGGCATCCAGGAAGCGGGGCGCGGCATCGGCATGACCGCCTGGCAACGCATGCGGCTGGTGGACCTGCCGCTGGCGGTGCCGGTGATCCTCGGCGGCGTGCGTACCGCCGTGGTGATGAATATCGGGGTTGCCACCATTGCCGCCATCATCGGCGCGGGTGGCCTTGGGGTGCTGATCCTGCAGGCGATCAGCCAGAGCAACATGAGCAAGCTGGCCGTGGGCGCGGTCCTGGTCAGCCTGCTCGCCATCGTGGCGGACGCCTTCCTGCAGTGGTTGCAGCGGGCACTGACGCCAAAGGGAATCCGCATATGATCGAACTCGACCAACTCACCAAGTCCTTCCCGCAGAAAGACGGCACCGAAACGCGCGCCGTCGACACCGTGTCGCTGACGGTGCCGCGCGGCGAGATCTGCGTCTTCCTCGGCCCCTCGGGCTGCGGCAAGACCACCACGCTGAAGATGATCAACCGGCTGATCGAGCCGACCTCGGGCACGGTGCGCATCGAGGGCGAGGATACGCGCGGCCTTGACGGCGTGACCCTGCGCCGCAAGATCGGCTACGTAATTCAGCAGATCGGCCTGTTCCCCAACATGACCATCGAAGAGAACATCATGGTGGTGCCGCGCCTGCTCGGCTGGGACAAGAAGCAATGCCGCGAGCGCGCGCGCGAGCTGATGGCGATGGTGCAGCTCGATCCCAACCGGCTGCTGACGCGCTATCCGCGCGAGCTCTCCGGCGGGCAGCAGCAGCGCATCGGCGTGATCCGCGCGCTGGCGGCCGACGCGCCGCTGCTGCTGATGGACGAGCCCTTCGGCGCGGTCGACCCGATCAACCGCGAGAGCATCCAGAACGAATTCCTGCAGATGCAGCGCCAGCTCGGCAAGACCGTGATCATGGTCTCGCACGATATCGACGAAGCGATCAAGCTGGCCGACAAGGTGGCGGTGTTCCGCCGCGGCAAGCTGGTGCAGTTCGACCATCCCGACGCGCTGCTGGCGCATCCGGCCGATGAGTTCGTGCAGGCCTTCGTCGGACATGACAACACCCTCAAGCGACTGCTGCTGGTGCGCGCCGGCGACGCCGCCACCATGCCGCCGAGCTGCCGCCCCGACATGCCGCTGGCCGAAGCGCTGGGCGTGATGGACGATGCCGACGTGCGCCACCTGCCGGTGGTGGACGACGCCCAGGTCGCGCTGGGCTACGTCACGCGCCGCGATGCGCGATCCGGCAAGGGGCAGTGCAGCGACGTGATGCGCCCGTTCGCCGTCACCGCGGCCTTCGACGAGCACCTGCGCATCGTGCTGTCGCGCATGTACCAGCACAACACCAGCTGGCTGCCGGTGATGGGCGCGGACGGCGCCTACCTGGGCGAGGTCACGCAGGAATCGATCGCAGGGTACCTGAGCTCGGGACGTTCGCGCGGGCAGGCCGGGGTGCTGGCCGCCTCCGCTTCCGCGCCGCTGCGGGCGGCGGCCTGAGCCAGCGGCAGGGCGGCGGCATCCGCGCTATGCTAGGTGCATGCTCCGCTATTGCCGCTCGCCCTTGTGCCTGGTCGTCGAAACCCGCTGGCTGATACCGCGCGGGTTTGACGGCTTCACGCCCGGTCCGCTGATCCTGCTGCGCCCCGGCGCCAGCCAGGCGCTGATCGAGCATGAGAAGGTGCATGTGCGCCAGTTCTGGCGCAGCTGGGGCCTGATGGGCGTGCTCTACCTGGCCAGCCGGCGCTGGCGCCTGCGCTATGAAGTGGAGGCCTACCGCGAACAATTGCGGCACAGCCCGCCGGGCGCGGCGCATGGCCTGGCGCGCGTGCTGGCGTGCAAGTACCGGCTCAGGATTTCAGAAGCCGAGGCGTACCGTCTGCTGACGCAAGACCTGCACGGCGATCTCTAATGAAGAACGGCCCGCACCAGTTACTGGTGCGGGCCGTTTCTCTTGTCTGGCGGAAGCGGTGAGATTCGAACTCACGGATGGGTCACCCCATCGGCAGTTTTCAAGACTGCTGCCTTAAACCACTCGGCCACGCTTCCTGGAAGTGCGGGCATTGTAGCGCGAAAGGGCATGGGCCCGGCGCGCTGCCGCCTGCAGACCCGACGGTCAGGCCGCGCATTATACAAGGCTCGCGTGGATCGATGGTGGTCTTGTGTTGCGGCACGCAAGCGCGCGTAAACTTCCTGCCACATCCGCTGCCGCGGATGTCGGCGTCTGTCTGACATTACGGAACCTTCACACGCCGGCATCGCTCATATTGTCGTGCCGGATGGCGCGGTGTGTGCCGCATCCCCGGCTTTCGCCTGGCAACAGAGGAGAACTCAAAATGCGAATCCATAGCAAGAAATGGCTGATCGTTCCGGTGGCTGCAGCGGCTGTGCTGGCCGGTTGTGCCGCTCCGTATGACAGCGGCTACAACACCGGCTACAACGCCCCGCCTCCGGGGTACCAGACTCCCAACACCTCGCAGGCCCCGGCTGGCGCGGTGTACTACGGCCGCGTGGAATCGATTGAACCGATCACCAGTACGCAAGGCAGCTCGGGCCTGCTCGGCACCGTGATCGGCGGTGCGGCCGGCGGCCTGCTGGGCCACCAGATCGGCGGCGGACGCGGGCAGACCGCGGCGACCATCGGCGGTGCCGTGGTCGGCGCCGTGGCCGGCAACCAGATCGAGAAGCGCGCGGGCAGCAACACCCAGACCGCGTACCGCGTCAACGTGCGCCTGGATGATGGCCGCATCGCCACGGTGACCCAGTCGAGCCTGGGCAACCTGCAGGTGGGCATGCGCGCACGCGTGGCCAATGACATGGCAACGCCGTACTGACATGCCAGCCTGACGTTTGCCAGCATGTAAAAGGCCACGCATCGCGTGGCTTTTTTTTGTACCGGTGCCCGTCGGCGCTCAGTCCTTCAGGAACATCTCCTGCAGGTCGTTGAGGAAGCGCCGGCCCAGCTCGGTGGCGCGGATGGTGGTCAGGTCCGCTTCCAGCAGCCCCTTCTTTTCCGCCTCGGCCAGCTGCTTGCTGATGGTATGCAGCGGCAGCCCGGTGTAGTCGTGGAAGCTCGATGCCGGCACGCCGTCGGTCAGGCGCAGCGCGTTGAGCATGAACTCGAACGGCAGCTCGTCGGCGCCGACATCGCGCGCTTCCTGCACGGCATTGCCGGCCAGCGCCCGCTCCATGTAGGTGGCCGGATGCTTGTGCCGCATCTGGCGCAGTATCCGATGCGGGAACGACAGCTTGCCGTGCGCGCCGGCGCCGATGCCGAGGTAGTCGCCGAAGCGCCAGTAGTTCAGGTTGTGGCGCGCCTCGCGATGCGGCTTTGCGTACGCAGAGGTTTCGTAGTGCCGGTAGCCGGCCTGAGCGGTGCGCGCTTCGATCCAGTCCTGCATCTCGTACGCGCTGTCGTCGTCCGGCAGCGCCGGCGGGAATTTGGCGAAGAGGGTGTTGGGCTCCAGCGTCAGGTGGTACAGCGACAGGTGCGTGGTGCCGTACGACAGCGCGGCTTCCACATCCTGCCGGCATTCATCCAGCGTCTGGCCGGGCAGGGCGTACATCAGGTCCAGGTTGATGTTGTCGAAGCTGGCCTGGGCGATGTCGATCGCCTTGCGCGCTTCGGCACCGCCGTGGATGCGCCCGAGCGCCTGGAGGTGCCGGTCGTTGAAGCTCTGGATGCCGATCGATAGCCGGTTGATGCCGCTGGCGCGGTAGCTGGCGAACTTGTCGGCCTCGAAGGTGCCGGGGTTGGCCTCCATCGTGATCTCGGCGTCGGCATCCAGCGGCAGCAGCGCGCGGATATCCGACAGCAGCCGGTCCATGCCTGCCGCCGACAGCAGGCTGGGCGTGCCGCCGCCGATAAAGACCGTATGCACCGGCCGGCCCCACACCAGCGGCAGCGACTGCTCCAGGTCCGCGCGCAGCGCGTCCAGGTAGATGTCTTCCGGGATCTCGTGGTTGTCGGCGGGTGCGGCGTGCGAGTTGAAATCGCAATACGGGCACTTGCGCACGCACCACGGGATATGCACGTACAGCGACAGCGGCGGCGAGCCGGGCAGGCTGATCTGCCCGGGCTTGAGCCAGAGCTGCTTGCTGTCCACGGGCACGGACGCGGAGACCGGTACGATCGGGATCATCGGGTGGCGCTTTGCGCGGCATCGGCCTGCAGCCGTGCCACCAGCGCGCGCAGCGCCTGGGCCCGGTGGCTGACCGTGTTCTTCTCTTCGGGCGATAGCTCGGCGGCGGTCTTGCCCAGGTGCGGCAGCAGGAAGTGCGGGTCGTAGCCAAAGCCGCCCGCGCCGCGCGGCGCGTCGACGACCTCGCCGTGCCAGAGGCCTTCGGCAATGATCGGGCAGGGGTCTTCGGCATGGCGCACGAACACCAGCACGCAGTAGTAGTGCGCGTGGCGGTTCAGCTTGCCGGCCAGTTGCGAGACCAGGTGCGCATTGTTGGCGGCATCCGACCTGGCCTGCCCGGCCATCTGCGCATAGCGCGCGGAATAGACGCCGGGCGCGCCGTCCAGCGCCTGCACGCAGATGCCGGAATCGTCGGCCAGCGCGGGCAGCCCGGCCAGCCGGCTGGCATGGCGGGCCTTGGCCAGCGCGTTCTCGACGAAGGTGGCAAAGGGCTCTTCGGCCTCGGGAATGCCCAGTTCGCCCTGGGGCACCACGTCAAAGCCGAGCGGGGCCAGCAGCGCGCCGAATTCGCGCAGCTTGCCGGCGTTGTTGGAAGCCAGTACCAGGCGTTGCATCGCGGGTCCCGCTGCTCAGGCCAGGCCGAGCGCTTCGCGCTGGTGCTGCACCAGGCGGGCGATGCCGGCTTCGGCCAGGCGCGTCATGGCGTCCAGGTCGGCGCGGCTGAACGGTGCGCCTTCGGCGGTGCCCTGCACCTCGACAAAGCCGCCGCTGCCGGTCATGACCACGTTCATGTCGGTGTCGCAGC
The DNA here is from genome assembly GCF_000389805.1 of Cupriavidus sp. GA3-3. NCBI lineage: Bacteria > Pseudomonadati > Pseudomonadota > Betaproteobacteria > Burkholderiales > Burkholderiaceae > Cupriavidus > Cupriavidus sp. GA3-3. Next base: position 344,032 of record NZ_KB944478.1, on the reverse strand, counting down.
TGCTGTCCTCGGCGTAGTCCAGGTCCAGCACCGGCACGCCGTCGACCATGCCGACCGAGACCGCGGCAACATGGTCGCGGATCGGGCTGGCGGCGATCAGGCCGTCGCGCAGCATGGTCGAAACCGCGTCATGGGCGGCGACAAAGGCGCCCGTAATGGCCGCGGTGCGGGTGCCGCCGTCGGCCTGCAGCACGTCGCAGTCCAGGTGGACGGTGTATTCGCCCAGCGCCGCCAGGTCGAACACCGAGCGCATGGCGCGGCCGATCAGGCGCTGGATTTCCTGGGTGCGGCCGGTCTGCTTGCCGCGCGCGGCCTCGCGGTCAGAGCGGGTATGCGTGGCGCGCGGCAGCATGCCGTATTCGGCCGTGACCCAGCCTTCGCCGCTGCCCTTCTTGTGCGGCGGCACCTTGGCCAGCACGCTGGCGGTGCAAAGCACCTTGGTGTCGCCAAAGGCACACAGGACAGAGCCTTCGGCGTGGCGGGTGTAGTGGCGGGTAAGGCTGATGGAACGCAGCGCATCGGCTGCGCGGCCGCTGGGTCGCATGGGATGGTTTGTCCGAATCGGGGAGAGACCGCGATTCTAACGCCGCCAGCCCTTGAGCGCCGCATCGCACGCGGGGAGGGCATTACCGCATCAGGTTGCTGGTCTTGTCGATGGCGGCGCGGATCTCTGCGATCGAGCGCTCGATCTCCTCTTCGGACAGCAGGTCGCTTTCCGAGCCGGTGCGCTCCAGGATCGAGGTGGTGAAGGCGTTCAGCGGCAGGGTGTCGGTCATGACCGAATCCTGCCCCGCCGCATTGCTGTCCAGTTCCCACATCATGGCGATGCCGGTGGTGTTGTCGGCACCTTCGCCGGCGTTCTGCAGCGCCTGCTCGATCAGCGCCGGCACCGCCTGCACCACCGACAGGCGCGACAGCTTGTCCACCAGCGCGGGCTCTTCGAGCGCGCCCCACAGGCCGTCGGAGCAGAGCAGGGCCACGTCGCCCGGCTCCAGCCGCACCGGGCCGCCCAGGTCGATCAGCGGCAGGTTGGGCGAGCCCAGGCAGTTGTAGAGCTTGTTGCGCTCCGGGTGGTTGGCCACATGCATCGGCAGCACGCGTTCCTGCTGCAGCAGGTTCTCGATCTTGGAGTGGTCGCGCGTGCGCGTCAGCAGCCGGCCCTTGCGCAGCAGGTAATAGCGCGAGTCGCCGGCATGGGCCCAGTAGATCTGGCCCTGCTGCACAAGGCAGCAGACCACCGTGGTGCGCGGCACGTCCGCCATCTGGTTGGCCTCGGCATAGCGGTGGATCTCGCGGTGGGCCAGCATGATGGTGTCCTGCAGGAACTCGGCCGGGTTGCGCACCGTGGGCCGCGCCTGCACCTGGAACTGGCGCGCCAGCGTCTGCAGCGCCTGCTGCGCGGCGACCTCGCCGTGCGCATGGCCGCCCAGGCCGTCGGCCAGCACCATCAGCAGCGCGTCGCGCGTGAAGCAATAGCCCATGCGGTCCTGGTTGACGCGGCGGCCGCCTTTCCTGCTTTCCTGGTAGACAGAGAATCGCATGTTGGCTTTCAGGGAATTCAGTGGACTGGCCGCAAGCGGGGCGCCAGATTTGTGATTCAGTCGACGCTCGCGCCGGGGACGGGTTCGTCACGCCGGCGCAGCAGGGTCAGGAAGCGCGAGGTCGCCGCGGGCCGCTCCGCCGGCGCCAGGGCCGGGGCTTGCGTCTGCGGCGCCAGCGCCTGTTCGCCGAGGGCGTTGGTCTGCTCGCGCAACTCCTTCTGCAGCCGGAACACGCTCTGCGGGCGCTCGGCCGGCGTCAGCCGCAGGCACCATTCGACCAGGTCCACCAGCCCGTTGGTGTAGCTGCTGCGCAGCCGCGCCAGGGCATCGCCCATGCGGTCTTCCTTTTCACGCTGGTTGGCTTCCTGCGGCGGCATGCCGGCCATGCAGGCATAGAGCGTGGCGCCCAGGCTGTAGACATCGGTCCACGGGCCCAGGTCGGAATGCTTGCCATAGAGCTCGGGCGCGGCAAAGCCGGGGGTGTACATCGGCTGGAAGCGGGCCGCTTCCATCGTCAGGGTCTGCCGCGCGGCGCCAAAATCCAGCAGGATCGGGGATTCGTCCTCGCGCAGGTAGATGTTGCCGGGCTTGATGTCCAGGTGCAGCAGCTTGTGGATATGGACCTCGCGCAGGCCGCTCATCAGGTCGTGGAAGACCTTGCGCATGAAATGCTCGCGCAGCACCTTGGGGCCGCCTTGCTGCCGGGCGGCCAGCACGTGCTCCTGCAGCGTCTTGCCGAGCTCGTAGTTCATCACCATGTAGACGGTGGAGTTCTCGCGGAAGAAATTCACCACGCGCACCACGCTGGGATGGGAGATGCGGGCCAGCGAGCGGCCCTCTTCAAAGAAGTACTTCAGGCCCAGCCGGAACGCGGCGGCGTTTTCCTCGGGCACCACGGGGATCAGTTCGCCCGGGTTGCGCCGCGCCAGCGACGACGGCAGGTATTCCTTGATGGCAACCGGTGCGCCGGTATCGTCGGTGGCCAGGTAGACGAAACTGAACCCCCCGCTGGCCAACTTCTTTACAATACGATAGTTGGACAACAGCGTGCCGACGGGCAGCGGTGCACTCTTCGGTTGTGTCGTGCCCTTTGGCTCTGTCATGGGAATAGGGACCTGATTTGCCTCCGGATTGTCCGGGCTAATCGGTCACTTGTAAAGAACACAAATAAGGGCATTGTTGCCCTCCTTTCAACGTATTGAGAGCTCCCCGGAATCCCGTACGGGGCGCTCGAGGCGGGACCCGCCGGTCGCCAGCAGCCCGGGGCCGCCGCCATTCACGAGAACATCCAATGATCCACAGCATGACAGGCTATGGCCTGGCGACGCGCCAGGCGCCATTGACCAACGCGCAAGGCGAGCCCAGCGGGCGCTCCGCGTCCGTTTCGGTGGAATTCCGCACTGTCAATTCGCGTTTCCTCGACCTGTTGTTCCGGGCCCCGGAAGAGTGCCGCGCGTTCGAGCCGGCCCTGCGTGAGATGCTGATGGCAGAGCTGTCGCGCGGCAAGCTGGAGTGCCGCATCAACCTGCAGCGCACCGACACCGGCGGCGCCACCCTGGCCCTCAATGAGGGGCTGCTGGCGCAGATCCGCGCGCTGGAAACCACCGTCGCCGCCACCTTCGCCAGCGCCGGCACCCTGCGCATGGGCGAGATCCTGCGCTGGCCGGGCGTGCTGGTCGAGCCGGAACTGTCGCAGGAGGCACTGCGCGAGGCGGTGCTGGGCGCCGCGCGCGAGGCGCTGGACCAGCTGCTGGAAGCCCGCCGCCGCGAAGGCGACGCGCTCAAGGCGACGCTGATGGAGCGCATCGACGCCATGCTGGCGATCGTCGAGCGCCTGACGCCGACCATCCCGCAGTTGATCGCGCACCACCAGGAAAAGCTGACCGAGCGCCTGCAGGAAGCCTTCAACCTGGCCGCGCCCACCGGCATGCCGTCGATGAGCCGCGACGAGATCGCCGAGCGCATCCGCCAGGAAGCCACCGTCTACGGCATCCGCATCGACATCGCCGAAGAGCTGTCGCGGCTGCAGGCGCACCTGAACGAGACCCGGCATATCCTGAAGAAGGGCGGCCAGGCCGGCAAGCGCCTGGACTTCATGATGCAGGAGCTCAACCGCGAGGCCAACACGCTTGGCTCCAAGGCCGCCGCCAAGGAACTGGCCGATGCCTCGATGGAGCTCAAGCTGCTGATCGAGCAGATGCGCGAACAGGTCCAGAATCTCGAATAAAGACAGCCCCAGGAATCACCAAAGAATCATCATGAGCCCAACGCCTCAATCCGCGCCACACACTGCCATCGATACCGTCTACCCCGGCAACCTCTTCATGGTGGTGGCGCCGTCAGGAGCCGGCAAGTCGACGCTGGTCAACAAGTTGCTGTCGCAGGACCCGGCCATCCGCCTGTCGATCTCGCACACCACACGCGCCCCGCGCCCGGGCGAGCAGGACGGGCGCGAGTACCACTTCGTCACGGTCGACGCGTTCCGCGCCGCGCGCGACCGCGGCGACTTCCTGGAATGGGCCGAGGTCCACGGCAACTACTACGCGACCTCGCGCGTGTGGATCGAGCAGCAGATGGCGCAGGGCAACGACGTGCTGCTGGAAATCGACTGGCAGGGCGCGCAGCAGGTGCACCAGCGCTTTTCCAACGCGGTCGAGATCTTCATCCTGCCGCCGTCGCTGACGGCTCTGGAAGAGCGCCTGAAAAAACGCGGCCAGGACGAGCCCAATGTGATCGTGCGCCGGCTGCTGGCGGCGGGCAGTGAAATGGCCCACGCCTCGGAGTCGGACTACGTCATCATCAATGAGGTCTTCGACGATGCTCTGGAGCAGTTGCGCAACGTGATCAGCGCCACGCGGCTGCGGTTTTCCTCGCAGAAAGCACGGCATACGGAGCTGTTTATCGAGCTGGGCATCCACTGAGCCGATGCCTGCCGATGACAGCCGCGCGGGGCGCCGCCGGCGTTTTCCGCCGCGTGCTGTAAAATAGCAACCCAACGTAAGGTTTTGTCCCAAGGTGGATTTGATATGGCGCGTATTACCGTCGAAGATTGTCTGAAACACATTCCGAATCGCTTCGAGCTCGCGCTGGCGGCCACGTATCGTGCCCGTCAGCTGGTGCAGGGCCACACGCCCAAAGTCGAAGCAAAGGACAAGCCGACCGTGGTGGCACTGCGCGAGATCGCGTCGGGCCAGGTCGGCATCGAGATGCTGAAGAAGGTCCCGACCTGATTGGTCAGGCGGCCCATGGCTTATCCTCGCATCGTGCCAGCACGTATCCAGCCGGATTCCAGGGGCCGCCGCCATGCCTTCGCCGCATTCGCCCTCCAAGCCTCCCTCCCAGCCGTCGCCGACTGCCGTGGCGCCGGCGCTTGGCGATGCGGCCCCGCCTACGGCGCCTAAGCGCACCATTCCGGGCCAGCCCTCCGTGAACGCGCGCACCGGCGCTCCCAATCTTCCCGATCCGCTCGGCGACGATGTCGTCGGCGAGCGTGCCGTCGCGCCCGCGCTGGCGCCGGGCAAGTCCAGGGGCGCGGCGCTGCAGGACGAGCTGGCCGCGATGCAGGATGTGGCGCCGGCGGCTGACAGCCTGTTTATCGACGCAGTGCTGGCGCAGTCATACCGGCACTTCTTCGGCCCGACCTCGCAGCCGGCGGTGCCGCCGCGCCAGCAGGTCATCTCCATCACCCGGCTGATGGAGAAACTCGCGTACCTGAAGGCGCCCGACCTGGCGCGCGTGCGCGAGGCCTTCCAGTTTTCCGACGAAGCCCACCTGGGCCAGTACCGCCAGAGCGGTGAGCCCTACATCACCCATCCGGTGGCGGTGGCCGAGCTGTGCGCGGACTGGAAGCTGGATGTGCAGTCCATCATGGCGGCGCTGCTGCACGACGTGATGGAAGACCAGGGCATCACCAAGAGCGAGCTGGTCGAGAAATTCGGCCCCAAGGTCGCCGAACTGGTCGATGGCCTGACCAAATTGGACAAGCTCGAATTCCAGAGCCGCGAGCAGGCGCAGGCGGAGAGCTTCCGCAAGATGCTGCTGGCGATGGCGCGCGACGTGCGCGTGATCCTGGTGAAGCTGGCCGACCGTACGCACAACATGCGCACGCTCGACTTCGTCCCGCCGGAGAAGCGCCGCCGCATCGCGCTGGAGACCATGGAGATCTATGCGCCGATCGCGCACCGTCTCGGTCTCAACACGATCTACCGCGAGCTGCAGGAGCTGTCCTTCAAGGTCGGCTCGCCGTTCCGCTACGCCACGCTGGAAAAAGCCGTCAAGGCCGCGCGCGGCAACCGCCGCGAGGTGGTCAAGCGTATCCTGGAAGCCGCGCAGAAGGGGCTGGCCGACGCCGGCATCGTGGCCGAACTGTCCGGGCGCGAGAAAACGCTCTACAGCATCTACCGCAAAATGCACGACAAGCAGCTGTCGTTCTCGCAGGTGCTGGACGTATATGGTTTCCGCGTGGTGGTGGAAACGCAGATGCACTGCTACATGGCGATGGGCGCGCTGCATGGGCTGTACAAGCCCATGCCCGGCAAGTTCAAGGACTACATCGCCATCCCCAAGATCAACGGCTACCAGTCGCTGCACACCACGCTGGTGGGTCCGTTCGGCACGCCGGTGGAGTTCCAGATCCGCACGCGCGACATGCACCAGATCGCCGAGGCCGGCGTGGCCGCGCACTGGATGTACAAGCATCAGGCCGATCACGCCAACGATATCCAGCAGCAGGCGCACCAGTGGCTGCAGTCGCTGCTCGATATCCAGAGCCAGACCGGCGATTCGCAGGAATTCCTCGAGCACGTCAAGATCGACCTGTTCCCGGATGCGGTCTACGTGTTCACGCCCAAGGGCCATATCCGCGCGCTGCCGCGCGGCGCCACCGCGCTGGACTTTGCCTACGCGGTGCACAGCGACCTGGGCAACCAGTGCGTCGCGGTCAAGATCAACAACGAGATGTTGCCGCTGCGCACCGAGCTCAAGAGCGGCGATATCGTCGAGGTGGTGACGGCGCCGTACTCCAAGCCCAATCCGGCGTGGCTGTCGTTCGTGCGCACCGGCAAGGCGCGCGCGGCGATCCGCCACTACCTGAAGACCACCAAGCTCGACGAAGCCATCCAGCTCGGCGAGCGCCTGCTGGAACAGTCGGCGCGCCAGCTCGGCTTCGAGCTCAAGGCGGTGCCGCAGTCGGTGTGGGACCGCATGGTGCAGTGGACCGGCAACAAGCAGCGCGAAGACATCTTTGCCGACCTGGCACTGGGCCGGCGCGTGCCGGCGGTGGTGGCCAAGCGCATGGAGATCCTGCTCCAGGAGCTGTCCGGCGATGTCGACAGCGCGCTGCTGGCGGCGGTGCAGACCTTTGCCGGCGAAGAAGCGCCCGCGGTGCCGATCACCGGCGACGAAGGCATGTCGATGATCTTCTCGGCGTGCTGCCGCCCGATCCCGGGCGACTCCATCGTTGGCTACCTGGGCAAGGGCGAAGGGCTGCAGATCCACGTGCAGGACTGCAAGATCGCCAAGCGCCTGCACAGCAAGGATCCGGAGCACTGGATCGACGTGATGTGGGCCAAGAAGACCACGCGCGCCTTCGACGTGTCGATCAAGGTGATGGTGCGCAACGTCAAGGGCATCGTTGCGCGCGTGGCTGCCGACCTGACCGCCGCCGACGCCAACGTCGCGCACGTGGCCATGGAGCAGCAGGACGCCGGCCACCAGGAAGCCACCTATATGCAGTTCATCATCCAGGTGCAGAACCGCCTGCACCTGGCCAACGTGATGCGCGGGCTGCGCCGCAACCCGGACGTCATCCGGATATTCCGCGACCGCAACGACGGCTAGGAGGCCGTTCTAGGACGGCCCTGGCGTCGTTGTGCGCCCTTGCCGTGCTACTTGTACTGGCTGCGGCCGCACGCCTAGCCAGGGCCGCCCTAAAACGGCCTCCACTCCAGGCTATTGTTTCCGCGACGGGTAGCGGACTTCCAGGATATCGATCTGCTCGACCCCGGCCGGCGTGCGCAGCGCCACGGTGTCGCCCTCGCGCGCCTTGATCAGCGCCTTGGCGATCGGCGAGATCCAGCTCACGTGGTTGCTGTCCAGGTCGACTTCATCCATGCCGACGATGGTGATGGTGGTTTCTTCGCCGGCACGATTGGCGTAGGTGACGGTGGCGCCGAAGAAGATCTGGTCGTTGTCGCCCTGCAGCGACGGGTCGACCACTTCCGCCTTGTCGAGGCGGCGCGTCAGGAAGCGGATGCGGCGGTCGATCTCGCGCAGGCGCTTCTTGCCGTAGAGATAGTCGCCATTCTCCGAGCGGTCGCCATTGGAGGCCGCCCACGACACGATCTGCACTACATCGGGCCGGTCGACGTCGATCAGCTGCATCAGCTCATTGCGCAGGCGGTTGTAGCCTTCGGCGGTGATGTAGTTCTTGGTGCCGGGAGGCAGCGGCGTTGCGCCTTCGGGGAGGTCGTCGTCCTCGTCGCCGGACGACTCTTTGACAAATGCCTTGTTCATGTTCCGGATCACTTCTTGGGTCTGTCATTATAGGAAAACGCCACAGGCGAACCTCGCCGGCGGGCATCTGCTGCACCCCTTCCAAAGAAAGATCACAAAAAGGTTGCGAAGGGGCTTCCCAAAAATAAAAACTGGGTTATAATCTTTTTCTCGCGTGCGGCTGTAGCTCAGTTGGATAGAGTACTTGGCTACGAACCAAGGGGTCGTGGGTTCGAATCCTGCCAGCCGCGCCACCTATGCAGAAAGAAAAGGGCTTCCGGAAACGGAAGCCCTTTTTCGTTTCCGTCCTTTCGCCGTCGTGCCGTTCGACTTGCGCGCCGCGGCTACCGTTCCCGCTTTCCGTCTGCGCCCACGCAAACCTGCGATTGCTGCGTCACGCCTTGCGGTCGCGCGTGCGGCCTCCTAGGCTCGAATCAGGCACAACCTCGACCCTTGGAGCTGAGCGCATGGAAAACGCAGAGTGGCGCGTTGAAGAGTACCGCGGCATGGATGTCTATGTCCTGGTATCGCCGCACGGGCAGGACAGCATCGGCCGTTGGGGCTATGAAGTCCGCGTGTCGCAGGAAGGCGCCGACCCGGCCGACGCGGGCGATACCGAGTTGCTTGCCAGCGGCCCGCAGCAGTTCGCCACGCGCCATGCGGCGGAGGTGGCTGCCTTCGGCGCGGGCTATGCCCTGGTGGACCGACTGCTCGGGCCCGCCGAATAAGGGTTGCGCGTCATTGTGGTTGGCGCAACGGCTTATATCATGCCGTGATCTATTGCTATTGACGCGGATCATTCTTGATCCTGCGCGGCACTCCTACGCTGGAAATGAAGCGAGCGAAGTCTCGCTCGCCATTGCAGCAGAAAGGAGTGCCCCCGCCATGCCGGAATATGCAGGCTACAAGATCGTCTATGAAGTGATTGCGCTGCCCAGGTCCAAGTGGGCCATCCTGATCGAGATCATGCGCCGCACCGACGGCCAGATTCTCGCGGGGCGGCACAACCCGTTTCCCAACCAGCCGTTCGACACCAAGCTCGAGGCGCTCGAACACGTCAATCGCTATGTCGAAGCCGTGCTTGCAACGCACGAACCGGACGGCAAAGTCAGGCGCATTGCATGATGGCGCGAGGCACGAGCGAACGATTTCATGCGCACGGCAAAATAGCGCTTGCCATGCGCGGATGAATCGCCCATAATCCGTCTCCTTCAGACGCGGGGTGGAGCAGTTGGCAGCTCGTCGGGCTCATAACCCGAAGGTCGCAGGTTCAAGTCCTGCCCCCGCAACCAACGCCTTATATCAGTATCCAGCGGCATTCGCCGCAGTCCTTCAAGGCGTTGTTCTCAAGGCCGTCCGGCCTGACTCACTCACTGCTCCGATGTCATTCCGCGCAACCCAAAGGCATGCCTTGCAGCGTTCGTGCGCTGGCACCACTAGGTGCGCACCAGTTCCGCCGCACGCCTGAAGGTATCGCGCACCAGCGGCTGGTCTTCACGCTCCGCGGCGTCGGCATGCTCACGCAGCCGCGTGGCCAGCACCGTCAGTGTTCCGTGCGCCTGCGGCCCGCCCGCGGCCTGGCACTTGGTTACCGCTTCGCGCATCACCGCATCGAGCTCGCCGCTGACATCGGCACCATCGAAGGCGCTCACCGAGAGAGCCGAGATGCGTTCCAGGTAGAGATTGACCAGCGCTTCATCGTGTAGCGGTTCGGACATGTCGGCTCCTTGTCGGTGACGGGGATACAGAACCCATTGTAGTGAAGCCGCCGCCTGCACAGGATCAAACGGTAATGATTCTTGTTCGGGTCCCTGCCGCGCTTCCCATACAAAGTGCACCTGCCCGATTCATTCCGACATTTGCCATCATGATGCTGCAGATTCCCGACGTACTGTCCAAGGCCCAGGTGGCGCAAGTCCGGCAGGTCATCGACGCGGCGGCGTGGGCCGACGGCAATGAGACCTCGGGCTACCAGTCGGCGCTGACCAAGCGCAACCTGCAGTTGCCGGAGGGCTCGCCGCGGCGCGCCAGGTGGGCGACCTGATCCAGGACGCGCTCGGCAACAACGCGCTGTTCTTCTCGGCGGCGCTGCCGCTGAAGGTCTATCCGCCGCTGTTCAACCGCTATGAAGGCGGGCATACCTTTGCCAACCATGTCGACAACGCGATCCGCTACCTGCGCGGCACCAGCTTCCGTATCCGCTGCGACCTGTCGGCGACGCTGTTCCTGACCGAGCCAGACGAATACGACGGCGGCGAACTGGTGATCGAGGACACCTACGGCCAGCAGCGCGTGAAGCTGCCGGCCGGGCATATGGTGCTGTACCCGGCCACCAGCATCCACCACGTGACGCCGGTCACGCGCGGGGCGCGGGTGTCATCGTTCTTCTGGATCCAGAGCATGGTGCGCGACGATGGCCAGCGCGCGCTGCTGTTCGAGCTGGACGCGCGTATCCGCCAGGTGGCGCAGGAACTCGGCCAGGCGCATGAATCGGTGATCGGCCTGACCGGGGTTTATCACAACCTGCTGCGCCGCTGGGCGGACTCCTGAACTCCGGCGGCGCTGCATCCCGTCAGCCAGCAAGCAGGCGCGGCTATCCGTCGCGCCGTCGCTGCATCTGCAACAGTTCGATCGGAGAGGGCTGGATGCGCCGCCGCGCCGGGCGCAGCGCGCGGTTGGGCCACAGCACGTAGTTGGTGTGCGGATCCAGCGGCTTGCCGAAGTACGAGACCCAGACCTGTACGCCGTGCTCGGTTTCGGCAACGATGGCCGCGACGGCGCGCGCCGCGGCGGAAGGGGACTTGAGCAGTTCCGCCAGGGCTTCGACGCCCTGCACGACATGGTGCTTCACCCCGGCAAACCATGCGTACTGACGCATGGCGGACAACAAACGCTTGGTCATGAACGCGACTCTGGTTGTGTGGAAAGTGCGAATGAGACCCGCACGCTCCCGGTTTGTTCACGTCGGTTTGCGAAATACCAGCATGACAGCGGCGCCATGTCGCTGTGATGGCATGCGCGTGGCATGCGTCACCTGGTATCGCTCCTGTGCGGCCCGCATCACGTGGCGTGCGCCGGCTCAGGTACCAGTGCAGAGAGTACCATTGCCAGCCGGTCCAGGGCAGGATCGATATCCAGCAGGTCGATGGCGCCGAAGCCCAGCAGCAGCCCCGCGCAGGTAGCAGGGGGCGTGGCATAGCAGGGATCGAGCGTGGCAAGTGCCAGGCCGGCCAGGCGCGCAGTCGAGACCAGTGCCTCGGACGCCACCGGCACGCGCAGCCGCGCCGCCAGGTGGAAGCCCGCCATTGCCGGCAGCGGCTCCAGCCACGGCGACAGGTCGCCGTGCAGCCGCGCCAGCAGGCGGGCGCGGCGCTGGGCGTGGCGCGCGTGCGAACGCCGGATATGGCGCAGCAGGTGACCCTCGGACAGGAAGCGCGCCAGCGCCTGCTGGATCAGCGTCGGCGTGTACCAGTCCATCAGGTGCTTGACCTTGCGCGCGGCCGGCATCAGCCAGGGCGGCACCACCAGGTAGCCGCAGCGCAGGTTGGCCACCAGCGTCTTCGAGAACGTGCCGAGGTAGACCACGCGGCCATGCCGGTCCAGCGTCTGCAGTGCGTCCAGCGCCTGGCCGCCGTAGCGGAATTCGCTGTCGTAGTCGTCTTCCAGGATCACCGCGTGGCGGCGTGCCGCCCAGTCCAGCAGCGCCTGGCGCCGCGCCAGGCTCATCGGCACGCCCAGCGGCGACTGGTGCGATGGCGTGACATAGACCAGCGTGGCATCGTTCGGCAGCGCCTCCACCACCAGCCCTTCACCATCGACCGGCACTGGCACCGCCCGTGCGCCCAGCCCCTGGAACAACGAACGCGCCATCGGATAGCCGGGATCCTCCATCGCCACCACGGCGCCGGGCCCGAGCAGCAGCCGGGCCAGCAGGTCGATGCCCTGTTGCGCGCCGCCCGTGACCAGGATGTCGGTCGGCATGCTCTGCACGCCACGCGTGAAGGCGATATGGCGGGCAATGGCCTGGCGCAGCACCATCTCACCGGCCGGATCGGCGACGCCGGGCGGGCGCTGGCGCTCGGCGGCCAGCGCCGCGCGCACGCAGCGCGACCAGGCTTCATGCGGAAAGCGCGTGGTATCGGCCTGCCCCGGCTGGAACCCATAGCGCGCGCCGCCGCCGGAGTCCAGGAACGGCGTCGGCACCGCCATCCAGCGCTGCACGGCAGGCGGCAGCACCGGCGCCGCCGCCATGCGCATGGCCGGGCGGGCCAGCCCCTCGGCCACATAGGTGCCGTCGCCGACGCGCGCGTGCAGCCAGCCTTCGGCCACCAGCCGTTCATACGCCGTGGTCACCGTCTTGCGCGCCACGCCCAGCTGGGTGCCAAGCAGGCGCGTAGGCGGCATGCGTGCGCCGGCCTCGAGCCGGCCGCCCTGGATCGCGTCGCGGATCTGGTGGACGATCTGCGCGGTCAGGTCGCTGGCTTGGTCCAGGGCGAGATGCAGTTCCATAAGGTACGCGTCGGTCAGGATTGGTCTACTGATTCTGCCGGAAATTGGCAGTGTGCGGGGCCAATCGATGGGTCTATCTTTCATCCCAACGGGCGCGACACCAGTGCCCGCCGAATCCAACCTGTCAAAGCGGAGATCGATCATGGAAGAACGGATGAACTGGCAAGACGTGGCCCCTGACGCCTACAAGGCAATGATTGGCCTGGAGGTCTATCTGGCACGCTGCTCGCTGGAGACCACGCTCAAGGAACTGGTGAAGATCCGCGCCTCGCAGATCAACGGTTGCGCGTTCTGCCTGGACATGCACATCACCGATGCGCGCAAGCATGGCGAAAGCGAGCGCCGCCTGAACCTGCTGCCGGCCTGGCGTGAAGTGAGCTGGTTCACCCCGCGCGAGCGCGCCGCGCTGGCGTGGACCGAGGCGCTGACGCTGCTGCCGCAAAGCCAGGCGCCGGATGCGGACTACCAGGACTTGCGAGAGCAATTCTCGGAAAAGGAAATGGCCGACCTGACGCTGCTGATCTCGGCCATCAATGCATGGAACCGCTTCGGCGTCGGTTTCCGTCGCCAGCCGCCTGCGCTCTGAGCCACGGCGCACATCCGCCCGACCCCAGCCGACCCGCGCCGTGACCTGCCGATTGACAAGCCGCGGCGCAGTGCATTAGCTTCTGTTGCAGATGCTGCACAAATGGCAACCGCCGGCGGCGCCGGCATTGGGGGCATGGTGGCGACACGTCAGGAGGGCGGGCAAGCCGTGGCCAAGGGTACTGTCGAGGCCCGGCGCGAGCGCGGCAGGGCCGCCCGCCAGCAGGTGCCGCGCGGTGCGCACGAGGCCATCGGCAACGTCGACCGCGACCCCGTCGAACTGCTGGAAATCAGCAGCCAGGGCCGGGTTGAGCGGCTGGTGCCGCTGCGCTACGGCCGCATGATCCAGTCGCCGTTCGCGTTCTACCGCGGCAGCGCCATCCTCCAGGCCCACGACCTGGCCGGCACCGCGGATTCCGGCCTGCATATGCAGATCTGCGGCGACTGCCACCTGGCCAACTTCGGCGGCTTTGCCACGCCCGAGCGCGCGCTGCTGTTCGACCTCAACGATTTCGACGAAACCAGTCCCGGTCCGTGGGAATGGGACCTCAAGCGCCTGTGCGCAAGCTTCGTGGTGGCGGCACGCCACCTGCGGCACAAGTCCGCTGTGGCCGAAGACATGGTGCGCGAGGCGGTGGGCAGCTACCAGCGCCGCATGCTCGCCTATGGCGAAATGGGCATGCTCGACACCTGGTACGACCGCATTACCTTCGAGCGGCTGCTTGAAGAAGACACCTTGCCCGAAGTCCAGAAGCGCATCCGGCGCGGCATGGAGCGCGCCGCCGACCGCACCCACGAGTCGCTGCTGCCCAAGCTGGCCGAGCGCATCGGCGACCGCTGGTCGATACTCGATGCGCCGCCGGCGATCTTCCACGTGCGCGGCGAGCAGACGCTGTTCGGGCCGGGCGACGACTGGCTGGCCGCCAGCGACGCGGACCTGGCGCTGGACCAGGCCTACCAGGACTACCTGTCCACGCTGGCCGCCGACCGGCGCCGGCTGCTCGGCCATTTCACGCGCCATGACCTGGCCTTCAAGGTGGTCGGGGTGGGCAGCGTGGGCAAGCGCTGCCTGGTGCAGCTGCTGGTGGACCAGCATGACAAGCCGCTGTTCCTGCAGGTCAAGGAGGCCACCAGGTCGGTGGTGGCGCGTTACTTCAAGAGCGCGCCGACCGCGCACGAGGGCCGCCGCGTGGTCGAGGGCCAGCGGCTGATGCAGGCCGCGAGCGACCTGTTCCTCGGCTGGACCAAGGGGCCGTTCGGGCGGCACTTCTATCTGCGGCAGCTGCGCGACATGAAGCTGTCGGCACAGATCGAGCTGATGGACGGCGAGCTGCTCGGCCGCTATGCCTCGCTGTGTGGCTGGGTGCTGGCGCGGGCGCACGCCAAGGCCAGCGGACTGGCCGCCGAGGTCAGCGGCTACCTGGGCCGCAGCGACCGCATGGCCGAGGCGATGGTAGGCTATGCCAATGGCTATGCTGACCAGGTCGAGCGCGACTACGATCAGTTTGTCGCCGCGTGCCGTTCGGGGCGCCTCGAGGCGCGCACCGATGCCGACATGGCTGCTGATTTCCGCGTGTAGCCCACGCGCCTTGCCTGGCCAGGAGTCTGCCCATGACAGAAGACACCCTGCTGCAACTGATGACGGAAGTCGAGAAGGAAGACCCCATCGACTACGCCGACCTGCCGTTCGACGACGCCGCGCTGCGCCGGCTGGCGTGCCGGCTGATCGCCGAGCGCTCCAGCGAGATGGAGGCGTCCGGCCTGCCGGTGGAAGCGCTGCTGGCCACGATGTGGGCCTCCACAGCCAAGCTGGTGCTGGAAAACCTGGTGCTGAACGCGCGCTTGCTGAGGCTGCAGGGCCTGCCCGACGACGCCCAGGCGCTGATCGAGCGCATCGCGCGGCAGTCGCGCGGCGGGGCCTGAACGCGCCAGCCTGACTTCCCGGCCCGCACCGCGGGCCATGTGCCGCAATCGTCTCAAGCTGCGGCGGCTCTGCCGTTTCGCTAAAATACGCGTTTTCACCCAGCCGGTCCGCGCTGTGACTGACACGCGGCGGAGGCGGCTGACCAGGAGGATTTCGGTGATCAAGTGGATTATCGTCGCGGGCTACCTCGGTGCCGTGCTGTATGTGCACTTCCGCGGCAAGGTGCGCCTGCGCATCTGGCGCCAGCTGCTGGACCATTCGGCCCTGGTGGCCCCGATCAACTGCTTCATGTATGCGTTCTCGGGCGTGCCCCGCACGCCGTACATCCCGGTCGACAATTTCCCCGACCTGGAAAAGCTGCGCGCCGCCTGGCCCGAGATCCGCGACGAAGGGCTGGCGCTGACCGCGATGCGCAAGATCAAGGCAGCGGACAAGAACGACGACGCCGGCTTCAATTCCTTCTTCAAGTACGGCTGGAAGCGCTTCTACCTGAAGTGGTACGAGGCCCAGCACCCGTCGGCCGAGCAGCTCTGCCCCAAGACCGTGGCGCTGCTGCGCGAGCTGCCCACGGTGAAGGCGGCGATGTTTGCCGAGCTGCCGCCGGGCGGCAAGCTCAACCCGCACCGCGACCCGTTCGCCGGCTCGCTGCGCTACCACCTGGGCCTGGCCACGCCGAACGACGACCGCTGCTTTATCGAGGTCGACGGCGAGCGCCACAGCTGGCGCGACGGTGAGGGCGTGGTCTTCGACGAAACCTACCTGCACTGGGCCGAGAACCGCAGCGATGCCAACCGGCTGATCCTGTTCTGCGATATCGAGCGCCCGATGCGCTACGGGTGGGCTGCGAAGTTCAACCACTGGATGGGCCGCAAGGTCATGACCGCGGCCAGCTCGCCCAATGACGAGCACGACCAGACCGGCATGATCAACCGGCTGTTCCGCTTTGTCTGGCTGGGCGGCCAGTATCGCCGCCGCTTCAAGGCCTGGAACCGCCAGCTTTACTACGTCACCAAGTTCGGCCTGATCGTGCTGGGCGTGGGGCTGATCGTCTTCCTGTAAGAAGCAAAATCCGGCGGTTTGCTCCCCTCTCCCGCAGGCGGGAGAGGGGAGCAAACAATGGGCCCGTTTCTTTTGCTCGCGGAGATCCCGATGCGCACCCGTATTGCAGTGTTGCTGGCCTTCGCTGTCGTTGGCGCGGCCGCTTGCAGCAACACCCCGGCAGAGCGCCCGGGGAGCGCCCAGACAATCGGCAAGTCCAACCCCGCCTCCGTCAACTGCACGCAGCGCGGCGGCAAGCTGCAGATCGTGTCGACCCCGGCCGGCCAGTCCGGCATCTGCATCTTCCCGTCAGGCAAGCAATGCGAGGAGTGGGCGCTGATGCGCGGCGAATGCACGCCGGGCTGAGCCGCCAGGCTTCAATCGCGGCGGCGTTCGTTGGCCAGCGTGGTGTAGTAGTCGCGCTTGGCTTGATACATGCGGCTGTCGGCCAGCTTGACGACCTCATTCAGCCGGTCGCCCTGCAGACAGGTGGCGTGGCCGATGGAAAGGCTCAGGCGTGTGCCCGGGTAGAACTGGTTGTTCAGCTCCACCACCTTGCCGATCTGCTCGACCACCGTGGCGGCGCCGCGCTCGTCGCGCCCGGGCAGCAGGATCATGAACTCGTCGCCGCCGATACGCGCCACGCAGGCCTGCTCGCCCACCGCCTTCTTCAACACCTCGCCGGTGCGGCGCAGCAGCCCGTCACCGTCGGCATGGCCGAACTGGTCGTTGACCACCTTGAGGCCGTTCAGGTCCACCGCCACCACGCTGACCGGCCACGGGCCCTTGCGGCCCAGCCGCGCCAGCTCGTCCTCATAGTAGGCGCGGTTGTAGAGCTTGGTCAGCACGTCGTGCTTGCCCAGGAACTCGACATAGGCTTCTGCCTTCTTGCGCGCCGTGATATCGGTCAGCGACACCAGCACCTGGTCCCAGTCCGCTTCCCGCCCGGGGAATACCGACCACTGCATGAAGACGTCCACGGCGCGGCCATCGAGCGCGTAGTTGATGACTTCGCGCTGCTGCCACAGCTTCTCGTGCCAGAGGTCGATCAGCTGCTCGGCAAAATGGATGCGCATGTCGTCGCGGAACACATCGCCCAGCCGCGACAGCAGGGCCTGCTTGCTGTCCGCGCCGAACATCTGCAGCGTCTGCTGGTTGACGTCGAGCACTCGGATCTCCTGCATGCAGCGTGAGACAAAGTCCGGATGCACGTTGAGGAAGGTGCGGAAGTCGGTGATGCCGGCGCCGCGCACTTCATCGAGCAGCACCTTGACCGCGCTGAAGTCCTCTACCCACAGCGACACCGGCGAATGCTCGAACAGTCCCAGCGCATACTGCTCGCTGCGGCGCAGTTCACGCTCGGTGCGCATGCGCGGGGTGATGTCCCTGATCGACAACAGCACGCGCTCCCAGGTATCTTCGTGGCCCGGCAACACCGTGGCCTCCAGCTGGATATCGAGCCGCTCGCCATCCAGCGCGTAGTTGACGGTCTGGCTGGCGAAGCGATTGCCGCCGTCCCACAACTGGCCGAGCTCCTCGACATGCTGGTCGAGCATGTCGTCGCGGAAGACTGTGTCGAGGTTGGCCACCAGGTCGTCGAGATCGGCTGCCCGGAACAGCTCCAGCGTGCGCCGGTTCACGTCGATCACGCGGATCAGCGCCGAGCACTGCGCCGCTTGCCGCGGGTCCGCGCGCAGGTGGGCGCGCAGGTCGGTGACACCTTCCTTGCGCAGTTGCGCAAAATACTCGCGCACGGCGCTGAAGTCTTCCAGCCACAGCGAGACAGGTGCCAGTTGGAACAGGGTTTGATAGTCGTCCAGGTTGTTGCCGGCAGGGTTGCCGGCACCCTTGCCGACGGACGTTGCCGCGGATGCACTGCTCAAGGCTTTTCTCCTTTTTCTTTTTCCCGTGGTGCACGGCGCCCCGTGGTCGGTCTTCGCCCCCGGAGACCAGCCGGGCCGCCCCTGCGCACCAGCGCATTAGCATAGGCGAGGCGCAGGCAAAAGGGGAGGGATATTGCAGGCAGGCGCCAGGGCTAGCCCGCCAGCCGCTGCACGATGGCGGCCAGCGTGCCCAGCGCCCGCTCGATCTGCGCCGAGCGCGGCGTGCCGCAGTTGACGCGCAGGCAGTGGTCGAAGCGGCCGGCGTTGGAGAACATCACGCCCGGCATCACGCGGATGCCGGCCTGCAGCGCCTGGTCGAACACCGCCTCGGACGATATCTGGGCGGGCAGTTCCACCCACAGGTGCATGCCGCCGCGCGGGGACCCCAGCCGCGTGCCGGCGGGAAAGCTTGCGGCGATGGCCTGCGCGAACCATTCGCGCTGCGCGCACAGCCGGGTGCGCAGCCGGCGCAGGTGGCGGTCGTGCGCGCCGGAAGCCAGGAAGTCGGCGGCCGCCATCTGCGACAGCATCTCGTTGGGCCGCGACAGGCCGAACTTGAGCATTTCCACGCGCGCCTGCCATTTGCCGGCGGCGATCCAGCCCAGGCGCATGCCGGGCGCCAGCACCTTGTGCAGCGAAGCGCAGTGGATCACGTTGCCGCTGCCATCCCAGGCCTTGGCCGCGGCCGGCGGCGCATCGCTGTCGGCGGTGGCCGAGAAGCAGTCGTCCTCGATCAGCGCGATGCCGCGCGCTTCGCACCACTGCACCAGCCGCGCCTTGTGCGCGTCCGGCATGATGCAGCCGAGCGGGTTCTGCAGGTTGGGCACCACCGCCACCGCACGGATGTTGTCGTAGTGCTGCGCGGCCAGCTCCAGCGCCTCCAGCGAGATGCCGGTCTGGGGGCTGCACGGGATCTCCAGCGCGCGCATGCCCAGGCTTTCCAGGATCTGCAGCAGGCCGTAGTAGGTCGGCGATTCCACCGCGATCACGTCGCCCGGCCCCGCCACCGCGCGCAGCGCGAGGTTGAGCGCCTCGGTGCAGCCGTTGGTGATGACGATTTCTTCCGGCGCGAGCTGCACGCGCGCCCGCAACGCCTGGCGCGCCAGCGCGGAGCGCAGCGGCTGGTAGCCCTCGGGCTCGACCGCTTCGCCGAACAGCATCGGATGCCGGCGCAGCGCACGGGTCGCGGCGCTGCGCAGCGCCTCGGTCGGATACAGTGACGGCGCGCAATAGGCGCCGCCCAGGTTGGTATGCACATGCTGGTGCTGGCCACGCGCCAGCAAGCCGGAAATGCGCTGGTGGATGCCGACATACTGCGCCGGATCAGGCAAGGCCGCGGCCGGCTCGGCCAGCGCCGCCAGCGGCGAACGCAGCGGTGCCGCGACGAAATAACCCGAGCGCGGCCGCGCTTCCAGCAAGCCGTCGCTCTCGAGCTGCCTGCATGCCTGCAGCGCGGTGGACAGGCTCACACTGTGCAGCGCCATCAGCGCGCGCACCGACGGCATGCGGTCACCGGCGGCGAGCGTTCCGGATTCGATGGCGCGGCGGTAGTGGCCGGCAACCTGGCGGTAGAGCGGGGCGGATTCCATTGGGGCCATCGTGGCGCGGTTGGCCGCATCAGTACAGATACAGAAGCGGGGCAACTGTATCGTAACAGGGCTGAATTCGCATGGCTGTTCCGGTCCAGGCGGTTCCGCGGTGTGCCTGCCGCGGCTGAGATCAGGTCGATAGGCTGGAGTCCTGTGCCTGTTACCGGAGTCCTGCCATGCAAAGCGATCTCAACGACACATCAACCGTGGTGCCGCTTCTGGCCGGCCAGTGCCTGCGCCTGCGCGTGGCGGCGGGCACCGTGCTGCATGCCGGCGCGGGTGAACTGGAGCTGGCCGGGCCGCCCCAATGGCTGGCCGAGACCTGCTACGTACCGCGGCGGCGCCTGCGCGCGGGCGATACGTGGACCGTGCCCGCGCGCGGCTGGCTGACGCTGTCGGCAAGCCGCGCCGGCGCATTGTCGATCACTGACCCGCCGGGCTGGCTGCCCCGGCTGCAAGCCTGGCTGGCGTTGTCCTGGCGCCGCACCGGCCCGGCCCGCCAGCCCGAATCCCGCCAGATTCCCGACTCCGCGCCCGAAAGCCTATAAAATTGCGCTCCGGCCGGCCTGGCACATTGGTGTGCCCAACCCCCCGGCCGCAGTTCTCGGGTTCCCCATGCTACGTCTAAGTGAAGTCAAACTCCCGCTCGACCATACCGAAAGCGACCTGGACGCCGCCGTGCGCACCAGCGCCGCGCAGATCGGCGTCAAGGGAGACGCCCTGATCGGCTATACCGTGTTCCGCCGTGCCCACGATGCGCGCAAGCGCTCGGATATCAAGCTCACCTACATCATCGATATCGAGGTCGGCGACGAGGCCGCGGCAATCAAACGCATGGCCGGCAAGCCGAACTGGAGCGTGACGCCCGACATGGCGTACCACTTCGTCGCGCGCGCGCAGGCGGGCAGCTCGCATCCGCGCCCGGTGGTGATCGGCATGGGCCCGTGCGGCCTGCTGGCCGGCCTGATCCTGGCGCAGTCGGGCTTCCGCCCGATCATCCTGGAGCGCGGCAAGGAAGTGCGCGAGCGCACCAGGGACACCTTCGGCCTGTGGCGCAAAAGCGTGCTCAATCCGGAATCGAACGTGCAGTTCGGGGAAGGCGGCGCGGGCACGTTCTCGGACGGCAAGCTGTACAGCCAGATCAAGGACCCCAAGCACTATGGCCGCAAGGTGCTCAACGAGTTCGTGCGCGCCGGCGCGCCGGAGGACATCCTGTACAAGGCGCGCCCGCACATCGGTACCTTCCGGCTGGTCAGCATGGTCGAGAAGATGCGCGCCGAGATCATCGAACTGGGCGGCGAGATCCGCTTCGAGACGCGCGTCGACGATATCGACATCGACAACGGCCAGGTGCGCGGCCTGAAGCTGTCCAGCGGCGAATACCTGGAAGCCGACCACGTCATCATGGCGGTCGGCCACAGCGCGCGCGACACCTTCGAGATGCTGCACAGGCGCGGCGTGTTCATGGAGGCCAAGCCGTTCTCGCTGGGTTTCCGCATCGAGCATCCGCAGGGGCTGATCAACCGCAGCCGCTTCGGCAAGTTCGCCGGCAACAAGCTGCTGGGCGCGGCCGATTACAAGGTCGTGCATCACTGCAGCAACGGGCGGTCGGTGTACAGCTTCTGCATGTGCCCGGGCGGCACGGTGGTGGCGGCTGCGTCAGAGCCGGGCCGAGTGGTGACCAACGGCATGAGCCAGTACAAGCGCGCCGAGCGCAACGCCAATGCCGGCATCGTGGTCGGCATCACGCCCGAGGACTATCCCGGCGGCCCGCTCGCCGGCATCGAATTCCAGCGCAAGTGGGAAGAGCGCGCGTTCGAGCTGGGCGGCAGCAACTACTGCGCGCCGGGCCAGCTGGTGGGCGATTTCATCGCGGGACGGCCGTCGACGTCGCTGGGTTCGGTCGAGCCCTCGTACAAGCCCGGCGTGACGCCGACCGACCTGAGCACGTCGCTGCCTGACTACGTGATCGCGGCGATCCGCGAGGGCATTCCCGAGATCGACAAGAAGCTGCCTGGCTTTGCCCTGCATGATGCCGTGCTGACCGGGGTGGAGACGCGCACCTCGTCGCCGCTGCGCATCCGCCGCAACAACGATGACTACCAGAGCATCAATGTGAAGGGCCTGTACCCGGCGGGCGAAGGCGCGGGTTATGCCGGCGGCATCTACTCCGCGGCGATCGACGGCATCGAAGTGGCCGAGGCGGTGGCGCTCAGCATCGTCGGCGGCAAGGCCGCCTAAGCCTGCTGCAGGTAAGCCGCGGCGCCGAGCGCCGCGGTGCGCCCGCTGGCAAAGCACGCCGTCAGCAGGTAGCCGCCGGTGGGTGCCTCCCAGTCCAGCATCTCGCCGGCGCAGAACACGCCCGGCAGCGCGCGCAGCATCAACCCTTCATCCATCGCCTCGAAGCGCACGCCACCGGCGCTGCTGATCACTTCGTCGATGGGCCGCGGGCGCAGCAGCCGCAGCGGCAACGCCTTGATCGATGCGGCCAGCGTGCCGGCATCGTGCATCGCTTCCTTCGACAGGCATTCGCGCAGCAGTCCGGCCTTGACGCCGGTGAGGCCGAGCCGGCTTTGCAGGTGGCTCGACAGCGAGCGCGC
Source organism: Cupriavidus sp. GA3-3 (assembly GCF_000389805.1). NCBI lineage: Bacteria > Pseudomonadati > Pseudomonadota > Betaproteobacteria > Burkholderiales > Burkholderiaceae > Cupriavidus > Cupriavidus sp. GA3-3. The sequence continues at coordinate 321,871 of NZ_KB944478.1, read as the reverse complement.
GCCGCGCGGATGCGTTACCTGCGCGCTGACATGTTCGGCGCTATGCGCCGGCAGCAGGTCCAGGTGGATGGTGGCGCCGCCATCGGTCTCGATGCGGTCGCGGATCGGCGCGGACAGCGCGTAGACCAGGCTGCCTTCGATGCCGGTCGCGCTGATGACGAACTCGCCCTGGCGGTAGTGCGCTTGCCCGTCGCGGTCGGTCAGGGCGATGGCTACTGGCTTGACCGGCTCGCCGGCAAAGCGCGCCGCGAACGCTTCGCTCCACGCCACATCGAAACCGCAGTTGGCAGGCCGCAGCGGCGCAATCCCGACGCCGCGCTCGGTCAGCCGCGGCACCCACGCACCATCCGATCCCAGCCTTGCCCAGCTGGCACCGCCCAGCGCCAGCACCACCGCGCGTGCCTGCACGACCGTTTCACCGTGCGGCGTGGCAAAGCGCAGCGCATGCTGCGCGCCCTCGTCCCAGCCCAGCCAGCGGTGACGCATATGGAACTGCACGCCGGACTCGCGCAGGCGGTGCAGCCACGCGCGCAGCATCGGCGCGGCCTTCATGTCGGTCGGAAAGACGCGGCCGGAACTGCCGACGAAGGTCTCGATGCCAAGCCCGTGCACCCAGTCGCGCAGGGCCTGCGGGCCGAAGCCCGCCAGCATCGGCGCGATCTGTGCGGTGCGGGCGCCATAGCGGCCGAGGAAGGCCGGCTCCGGCTCCGCGTGGGTCAGGTTCATGCCGCCCTTGCCGGCCATCAAAAACTTGCGCCCGACCGACGGCATCGCGTCGTAGACGGCCACGCTGGCACCTTGCGCCGCCAGCACTTCGGCCGCCATCAGGCCGGCCGGACCGCCGCCGATGACGGCAACGTCGACGCTGGCTTGGGAAGGGGAGGAAGTGGCGGAAGAGGGCATCAGGAGGCTCGGCAGGGGGCGGGGTGTTTCCGCCGCGGATTATAGAGCCTGCGGCAGCGCTAGAATGACGCTTTGCCGCGCATCGCCATCATGACCTCCGCCACTCACTCCGCAGACACCGTCATCGCCGCCACCCGCCACTGGCTGGAGCGCGCCGTGATCGGGCTCAACCTGTGCCCGTTCGCCAAGAGCGTGTATGTGAAGGAGCAGGTGCGCTACGCGGTCAGCACCGTCACCGAAGCGCCGGACGTGATGGACGACCTGGAGCGCGAACTGCGCCTGCTGGCAGACGCCGACCCCGACCAGATCGACACCACGCTGCTGATCCTGCCGGATGCCGTGGCCGATTTTCTCGACTTCAACGACCTGCTGTATTTTGCCGAGCGCCTGCTCGGCAGCCTCGGGCTGGAAGGCACGCTGCAGATCGCCAGCTTCCATCCGCAGTACCAGTTTGCCGGGACCGAGCCGGACGATATCGAGAACTACACCAACCGCGCCCCGTATCCGATCCTGCACCTGCTGCGCGAGGACTCCATCGCCCGCGCGGCGGCGGCGTTCCCGGATGCGGCGGATATCTACGAGCGCAACCAGGCCACCATGCGCCGCCTGGGCCACGAGGGCTGGCAGCGCTGGATGGCGGGCGAGGACGAGGACGAGCCCGGCAATGGCTGATTACGCAGCCGACACCGGCGCGGTGAAGAAGCGCTCGCGCATCTCTTCCAGCCCCAGTCTTTCCAGCACCTCTTCCAGCCGCTCGGCCGGGCGGCGGCGCGGCAGGTCCTTGTACTGCGCGATGATCAGCTCGTTCTTCATCGAGTGTTCCCAGCCCACCAGCTCGGTCACGCTGACCTGGTAGCCATGCGCCTCCAGCTGCAGGCAGCGCAGCACATTGGTCACCTGGCTGCCGAACTCGCGCGTGTGCAGCGGGTGGCGCCAGATTTCCGTCAGCGGATTACCCGCCAGCAGCTTGCCCTTGTGCTTGCGCAGCACGCTGGCCACCTCGGCCTGGCAGCACGGCACCAGCACGATATGGCGGGCCTGCTTGGCCAGCGCAAAGCGGATCGCGTCGTCGGTCGCGGTATTGCACGCATGCAGCGCGGTGACGACGTCGACGGTGGGCGGCAGCTGCGGCGAGGTGATCGAATCCGCCACCGACAGGTTCAGGAACGACATCCCAGCAAAGCCCAGCCGCGCAGCCAGCGCCTGCGAGGTCTTCACCAGTTCTTCACGGGTTTCGATGCCGAAGATGTGTGAGTCGTCCTGCAGCGCCTTGAAGAACAGGTCGTAGAGGATAAAGCCCAGGTACGACTTGCCGGCGCCGTGGTCCACCAGCGTGACGCGGCCGCGCTCGGTCTTGACCTCCTGCAGCAGCGGTTCGATGAACTGGAACAGGTGGTAGACCTGCTTGAGCTTGCGCCGGCTGTCCTGATTCATCTTGCCGTCGCGCGTCAGGATATGGAGTTCCTTGAGCAGTTCGATGGACTGGCCGGGGCGGATTTCGTGGGTATTTGACATGAGGGGGACTGCGCAGGCTGCGGGACGCGGCGCGTCCCGGAATGCCGACAGTTTACCGAAAAGTCCCGCTTGGTCCCCGAGTGACGCTGGCCTCACCGGTGCGGGGCGCGGTGTGGTTGGCGCTTTCGCATCGCCGGCACGGACTCTCGGCGGGCTCGATCGAGCTTGCGAGCTGCTGTCGGATAAATGGTAAAAGTATTAAAAATGCTGCATTGTTACCGTCACGGGATGCCTGCGTTTCTCCGGGCGTCTGCCGCTCGGCTCCGGCGAAAGCGCGGCAAATGGTCAGAAACCGCCTGCCTTGGCCACCAGCGGCGGCGTGTCGCATCTGGATCAAGGCTGAATTCCGAAATCGGCAATGATCCTGAAACAACATAATTGACACGATTTGTGTCATGAATTCGAAATACGCAAATTTGGCAGACGGGATTGTCGGGATGAGGTGCCGGGCTGGCGGCGCAGGCCCGCGCGGCGGGACGTCCGGCGGCGCGGCGCGCCGCCGGAACAGTGCCCTCTACTGCAGGGAAGCGCATTTCCCGCCAAGAAATGCGAGGACTGAGGAAATGCCGTCGGTGGTGGCGGAGTAAATCATGAACCGCCCTTGCTGACGGCTTTTAACCAACCCCGTCCTGACCAATTCCTTCAAATGGAATGTTACGGAAGAGGGAGTTAAATCGGAAGATGCGGAGATAATACCTGCCGGTATTCCTTCCGGTCCGGAATCGGCGAGCAGTAAAAATATCCTGAGCCGATTTTCCTGTGCTAACGCCCCCAGTATTTCCACTGCATTCTTTATATCCAGTTCTGCCATTTTTTTGCTTCTTTATTTTATGCCGCGGGCAGCTGGCAGGGGCGGTATGACTGCCCCGGTTCGCCTTGAAGTCCAGCAGGCAGGCCGCATGCGGCCTGCCGCCCGTGGCGCGGCTTGTCATCCGTAAATCAACGCTCAACAGCACCCCATTGCTGGCAATGTGCCGGTTCCGAGAATAGTTCGTATAACCTCCGCCCATTGTGAAGGATTACTTTTTGTTACATTCGGGGGAGTCCCTGGTAGGGTTGTTTCAACGCTATTAAAAATATTGAAATTATTCCTCTTCGGCCCCAAGGAACCTTTTGATAGCATGCACGCCGCTGCTGCCGGATAACCGTTCGCATCAGTGTTTTCCTTTACATATGGCTTCCATATGAGGCGCCTTTCATATGGCGCAACCGTTTCTGTGCATTCCCATGGAAGGAGTCGTTATGACATTCGCAAATCTGCGCCGCAAGGCGCGTCAGCAAGGTCAGGGCATGACCGAATACATCATCATCGTGGCACTGATCGCCGTGTCCGCGATCGGCGTCTATGCCATGTTCGGCCAGACCATCCGCAACCAGACCGCGGGCCTCGCCCAGGAAATGGCCGGCAAGAACTCGGCATCCAAGCAGGCCATCAAGCAAGCCGGCAGCGCCGCGGACGATGCCAGCTCCAAGGCCAACCAGGGCAAGGGGCTGAACAACTACAACGTCGGCAACGACACGGGCAAGAACAACTAAGCGGCATCGCCGCCAGTTGCTCGCTGCGCTCCAGCACTCGCGATCCCGGAACATGGGCAAAACAGGTCTTGCGCATCGACGCAGCCGTCCCGGCCAGCGCGGTCAGGCACTCGCCTTCGCGCTGGTGTTCCTCGCCATCGGCGGGCTGGCCCTGTATCTCGCCTTCAACGCGAGCCAGCTGACCAGCGCCAAGACCAAGCTGCAGAACACGGCGGACGCAGCGGCCTATAGCGCCGCGGTGCTGCAGGCGCGCGACTACAACTTTGCCGCCTACGCGAACCGCGCGATGGTGGCCAACCAGGTGGCCGTGGCCCAGGCCGTGAGCCTTAAGTCGTGGATCGACGAGCTGAAGGGCACCTACACGGAAAACACCTGGATCGACACGCTGGTCAAGATCTTCTCCGACGGGCAGTTGCTGTGGACCACGCCCAAGCAACTGGGCAAGGCCGCGATCACGCCGGTGCGATCCGCCCTGAACACGCTGCTGCCGCCGCTGGTGACCGGGCTTGATGACATCATCGCCGCGCTCAGCATGGCGCAGCGCGCCTACCACGCGGGCACCATCGCCGCGGTACCGCTGGTGACCGACGAAGTCGCCAAGCGCAACCAGCCGGATTCGACGGTCAGTTCCGGCTACTTCCTTGGCCCGCGCTATGGCGTTCAGCTGGCCCGCTGGACCAAGTTCACCACCGTGACTGATCCGCAGAATCCCAAGCAGGGTTCGGCCACCGGCAAGGACCGCTTTGCCGACGTCACCACCGACGGCACCACGCTCGACGGCTTTTTGAAGGACCGCGGCTCGCCGCGCTCGCCGACGGCGGTCCCCACTGCCTACAAGGGCTGCAAGGGCGCGGTGGTGGCCATCATGGTGACCGTCGTCACGCATGACGGCGGCACGCATCTGCGCCGCGACAAGAAGGGCTGGGAAGCACTCGATGCCTCGCAGGCCAACGGCACGCTTGCCTGTGTCTGGGCCACGCCGGCCGGCCCGGTCGGGTTTGCGATTCCCACGGTGTCCAGTGTCGGGCGCGGCGGCGCGGCCAATGGCCCGGGCGGGCGCTATTCGGGCCGCTCCGGCTATGGCGGCTACAGCAACTTCGGCGGTTCGCTGCTGAACCCGCTGACGCTGATCGCCGCGCAGATGCAGTACTCGTCGGGCCCGGGCAAGACCCTGCACAACAAGCCCGCGGGGCTGCAGGAGTACGCCGACCTGAGCAACCAGCCCAAGCCTGGCACCGGGCCCGTGGACGATTTCAACCGCGCGCCCTCGATCACGATCGAGGCGCAGCGCCAGGACACTTCAGTCGTCACCAGTTCGCGCGTGCTGCCGGGCGGAGATCGCCTGACGCTGGACGGGCGCATGGCCGGCGGCATGATGCGCGCGCTGGCCAGCGGCAGCGCGTACTTTATCCGCCCGACCGACAGCGGCGGCATGGCGGGTGCGCTGCGCAGCGCGGCGGGGTGGCGGCGCGCCGATTCGCGCATCGAATACCCGAGCCTCTTCAATCCGTACTGGCAGGCATCGCTGACGCAGACCAGCGATCTCGAACGCGTTGCCGCGATCGCGGCACAGGGCAACTGAGGGAGCGGACATGCGCATGCGCAGGCCAGCCAGGCCGAACCGGGCAGCCGGACAGGCAATGATCGAATTCGTGATCGCCGCGATGACGGTGCTCGGCGTGCTGTTTCTCGGCATGGCGATGCTGGGCAAGTTCAGCGACGTGCGCAACAAGGCGCTGATGGCCTCGCGCTATGCCGGCTGGGAGCGCACGGTCTGGACCGTCGACCCGGGCTGGCGCGCGTCGCACGGCAGCTTCGCCAGCAAGGGCGACGAAGAGATCCGCAGCGAATTCGTGCAGCGCGTGCTGGGGCACGACCAGGCCGCGCTGGCGTCGAGCGACCGCACCGCGCGCCGCCTGCCCGGCGGCATGGCGCCGATGTGGAAGGACCATGCCGGCGTCGACATGCTGCGCAACTATGCCGACGTGACCCTGGGCAGCGGCGTCGACGAAACCCCGGCAGCCACGCTCAAGCCGATCACGGCTGCCATGGGTGCGGCCAACGCGGTCAGTGCCGGCTTCGACCTGGCCACGCGCAACCTCTACCGGGCCGAGGTGGGGTTGTCCGTCGCCGGCGACAACGCGGCCCTGCGCGCGCTGTGGCCGGGCTGGACCGGCTTCGGCATGCAGGACCACACCGTGCTGCTGACCAACGCCTGGACGCCCGAGGGGCGCAACGGCACGCTCGCCGTGATCAAGGAAGCGGTGCCCACCAGCAAGGGCGGCGTGATCGACACCGCGCTGACCGTCGGGCTGGCCGCCTTCGGGCCGGAAATCCTGAAACTGGACCTGGGCCGCATCCAGCCCGACGTGGTCCCCGCCGACCGCCTGGGGAGCCGCTGAGATGAAAGCCTGCATGCATGGCGTGCTGATGCGCTGCCTGGCCGCGCTGCTGCCGGCCGCGCTCGCCTGGTCCGCGGCGGCAGCGACCGCGACGGACTGCACGCGGCAGCCGGTTGCGCCTGCCAGGGCGCATGCGGTCGGCACCGACATGGTGGTCAACGGCCTGCCCACGCGGGTGCTGACGATGGAGTTCGCCGGCACCGCCGAAGCGGTCTCGGACGCGTGGCGCCAGTACTGGACGCGCGAAGGCGTGCCGGCGCGCGGGCAGCGGGCCGGCGGCCAGTACGTGCTGAGCGCGATCGACGGGCTTTGCCACTATGTGCTGTCGCTGGAGCCCAGGCCCGCGCCGGGCGGGCATGTGGCGGGCATCTTCTCGGTCAGCAAGCTGGCGCCGGTGGCGTCCGGCACCGGGCTGGGCGACCTGGGCCTGCCGCCCGGCGCCAAGGTCCTGTCGGATGTCCAGAGCACGGACCGCGGCCAGCGCGGGCGCACCCTGGTGGTCCGGCTGCCCGGCAACGCGCAGGCGGCGCGGCAGCGCGCCGCCGAGCGGCTGGCGGCGCAGGGCTGGAGTTCGGTGGTGCAGATGCCCGCGCCCGTGGCCGACGGTTCGGGCCGCATCGAGGGCCTCACGCTGGCCATGCAGCGGCAGCAGGAACGCATGGATGCCACCTTTGTCGACCGCGCCGGCCAGACCGACGCGGTGATCACCGTGGCGCGGCCGGAGTAGCGCGATGGCAATCCGTAGCAGGCGCCAGCGCGGGCAGGCCGCGTTCGAATACATCGTCATCACGCTGCTGGTCGTTGCCGTGCTGGTCGCCGGCGGCGACAACTCGGTCATCAGCATGCTGGCCGCGGCGTTCAGGTCCTTCTTTCAGGCATACAGCTTTTCCCTGTCACTTCCCTGACGCACCGCCAGCGGGCGGCGTCTGGCTACTGCAAGCACATTCATGCTGAAGAAAATCAAGATTCATTCAATCATCGGGAATCCCTGGGTCGTCCTCGTCATCGCCGTGCTGGTCGCCGGCCTGCTGACACTGTGGATCTACCGCTTCCTGAGCGGGCGCGAAGCGGCACTGAAAGAGCAGCTGGCCGCGCAGCTGAACGAGGGCCGCCGCGTGGCTGTCGTGGTGCCGGTGCGCAACGCCGCGCCGGGCACGGTGATCGACGGCAATGGCTTCGCGGCACGGGAGATTCCGGCCGACCTGGTCTACGAAGACATGATCCTGGCGAGCAGCTTCGACAAGGTGGCGAACCTGCGCCTGGTGCGCCAGGTGCGGCAGGGCCAGCCGGTGCGGCGTGCCGACGTTGAAGCGCTGCAGTCGCGCGATTTCTCCGACCTGCTCAAGCCCGGCAAGCGCGCCTTCACCATCGAGGTCGACATGGTCAACTCGACGGCCAAGATGCTCAAGCCTGGCAACCATGTCGACCTGTTCCTGATCAGCTCCACCTCGCCCACTGCGGCAGGCACCGACAAGCAGACCGCGCGGCTGCTGATGTCGGACATGCTGGTGCTGGCCACCGGCCAGGACGTGCGCCCGCGCGACTATGGCGAAGCCATGGCGGCGCAGGCCGCGGAAGGCGCGGAGGGCGTGGACACCAACCCGGATTACGACAGCCTCACGCTGATGGTGTCGCCCGAACAGGCGGCGCGGCTGGCGCTGGCGCAGAAGGTCGGCAGCCTGCGCGCGGTGCTGCGCAATGCGGCCGACAAGACCGCGACCCCGCAGATCGCGGTCAGCGAGCACGCGCTCTTCGCCGGTGGCGACGAAGCGGCCATCGAATACATCGTCGGTGGCCGTTCCGCGGGCGCCAACATGATCTCCAAGCTGCCTACCGCGCAGGACATCGGCAACGCCATTTCTTCGGCGCTGGCCAATGGCGGGTCCATGGGCGGTTCCGCGGGCGGCATCGCCCAGGCCCAGCAGGGCGCCGTTGCCAACGCCGCCAACGCCATGGCGGGCCGGCCGGCCTCGCGTTGAGCGCGGCGGCCGCACGACATCGGATTATCCAGAACACCAACTGACGGAACACGCAATGGATGGGTCTTTCGCGCAGCGCGGCGGCATCGCCGGGCGCCTGCAGGCGGTCACGGTACACGGAGCACCGGACGGGAAAACGGGTAAGGGGGCGCGCCATGCGGTGCGCGGGGGTATGGCAGCACTGGCGGCAGCAGCGTTGGCCTCGGGAGCCTGGGCCGCCGAGCCCGTGACCACCGCGGCCCGCACAGGCGCGCAGCCGCCGTCGTACGAGCTGCCGGCGCGCTTTGGTGCGATCGAGCTGTTCAAGGGCGAGGTGCGCGCGCTCGAGGTGCCGGGCACCATCAAGCGCGTGGCCATCGGCAATGGCGCGCTGGTCAGCAGCACCGTGGTCGACGGCCGCCTGCTGCTGCTGGCCGAGGAGATCGGCACCACCAGCCTGATCGTCTGGAACGAGCGCGGCGTGGCGCTGCAGGGCAAGCTGCGCGTGGCGCCGGCCGATACCGCCGACGTGGCCCAGCGCCTGCGGGCGTCGCTGGGCAGCGTGCGCGGCCTGAAGATCGAGGTGGTCGGTCCCAGCGTGGTGCTGTCGGGCATCGTCGATCCGCAGATGGTGCCGCTGATCAAGACCGCCACCTCGGGCCTGGACAGCGTGGTCAACCTGGTGCGCGCCGACGAGGGCGATGCGCTGAAGAAGACCGTGCACTTCAAGGTGCACATCATGGAGATCACCCGGCGCGGCATGGAGAAGCTTGGCATTGCCTGGCAGCAGAGCTTCAACGGCCCGCAGATCGCGTTCGCGGGCAATCCGGTGCACACCGGGCGCTATCGCACGCTGCCGTCCACCGATGCGGCCACCTTCACCGATACCCCGAGCCAGGTGGCCGGCGCCGCCAGCGGCTTCTATCTCGGCATTGCCACGACCATCTTCTCGCGCATCAACCTGGCCATTTCCGATGGCGATGCCTACGTGCTCGCCGCGCCGGAGCTCAACAGCAAGAGCGGCGGGCTGGCCACCTTCCTGGCCGGCGGCGAAGTGCCGATTCCCAAGGCCGGCGCGTTCGGCACCACCGACGTCGACTACAAGCCGTACGGCATCAAGCTCAACATCCGCCCGGCGGTGAATGTCGACAATGTCATCTCGACCACGCTGGAAACCGAGATCAGCCAGATCGACCCGTCGGTATCGTTCGGCGGCTTCCCGGCCTTCCTGACGCGCCGCACCACCTCCGAGACCTCGATCCGCGCGGGCGAAACGCTGGCGATCTCGGGGCTGGTCAATGCCGACGCATCCAAGGCCGTCGACAAGGTGCCGCTGCTGGGCAGCATCCCTATCCTCGGGCGATTGTTCCGTTCCGACGAATTCCGCAACAACAAGAGCGACCTGGTGATCTTTGTCACCCCGGTCGTCTATGACCCGGCCAGCCCGGAGAACGCCGCGCTGCTGCAGCGTGGCGCGGATGTCGATGCCAACTACCGCCACCGCTTCGGCGAGCCAAGCCCGCTGCCCGCTGCGAATGCCGTGCGTGAGCAGGAAGTGATGGAGCAGAAGCGGCCGCCGCTGCCCCCGCCCGGCGTCGATCCGATGAACGGAGGCTGATCCGGCCATGCTCAATATCCGCCTGCAGCAGCGCAATGGCAGCGCCGAGGTGATCCATGTGAAGGGGCCGGGCTGTACCATCGGCAAGGATCCCGGCTGCGACATCGTCCTCAAGGGCCTGCTGATCGGCAAGGTCCACGCCCGCATCGAAGGACACAACGGCGGCTGGTATATCGAGGATCAGGGCGGCATTGCCTCGACGCTGATCAATGGCGACCCGGTCACGCGCTATGGCCCGCTGGCGGCGGCCGACCAGATCGAGATCGGCGGCTTCGTGCTGTCCGTCGTGGCCGAGCCGGGGCGAGCGGGAGCGGGCGTGGCGGCGCAGCCATCGCCGCAGCAGCACCACGCCCAACCACCACAGGATGCCGCGGCGCCTCAACCGGTGGTGCCGGTGCCCATGCCTGTGCCGCCTCCGTCGCCGCCGCGGGAGGCGGTGACCCTGTCGCCATCTCCCCAGGCAAGCGTGCCGGTGCCGCGCGAAGCGGTGCCCGCACCCAGGCCGCCGGCACCTGCGCCGAAGCCAGCGCCGGTGGCCGCCAAACCTGCGCCGGTGGCGCCGCTCGACGAGGCCTTGCGCGCACCCATCAACTCGCCGCGCGGCGTGGAACTGCGCAAGCAGGCGCACCAGCGCCTGATCGCTGCGCTCGACCTGCGCCGCGTCAACGTCGCGCGCATGGCCGAGGACGAGCTATGCGAACTGGTCGGCTCGCTGCTCGACGACATCCTCAAGGAGAGCGTGTTCCGCAGCCAGGAGATCCCGCTGGACGCGCTCAAGCAGAGCGTCTTTGACGAAGTGATCGGGCTGGGTCCGCTCGAAGAGCTGCTGGACGATGACGCGGTCTCGGAAATCATGGTCAACTGCCATGACGAGATCTTTGTCGAGCGCGCCGGCAGGCTGACGCGTTCGCCGGTGATCTTTACCGACGACCGCGCCGTGTTGGGCGCCATCGAGCGCATCGTCGCGCCGCTGGGACGGCGCATCGATGAAAGCTCGCCGATGGTCGATGCGCGCCTGCCCGATGGCTCGCGCGTGAACGCGGTGATCCCGCCGCTCGCCCTCAAGGGGCCGAACATCACCATCCGGAAGTTCTCGCGCAAGAAGCTCAGGGGCGAAGACCTGGTCGGCTTCGGCTCGCTGTCGCCCGAGATGCTGGAGTTCCTGCGCACCGCCGTGGAGCGGCGCGCCAATATCGTGATCTCCGGCGGCACGGGCTCAGGCAAGACCACGCTGCTGAACGTGCTGTCCAGCTTCATCCCGGATGACGAACGCATCGTCACGGTCGAGGATGCGGCCGAGCTGCAGCTGTCGCAGCCCAACCTGGTGTCGCTGGAGGCGCGGCCGCCCAATATGGAAGGCAAGGGCGCGGTGACGATCCGCGACCTGGTCAAGAACTGCCTGCGCATGCGCCCGGACCGCATCGTCGTCGGCGAATGCCGGGGCGGGGAAGCGCTGGACATGCTGCAGGCCATGAATACCGGCCATGACGGCTCGCTGACCACGGCCCACGCCAACTCGCCGCGGGACTGCCTGTCGCGTCTTGAGGTGATGACGCTGATGGCGGGGCTGGACCTGCCGGTGCAGGCCATTCGCGAACAGGTCTGCTCGGCGGTCGACGTGATCGTGCAGCAGACGCGCTTCTCCTGCGGTTCGCGGCGCGTGACGCATATCACCGAGGTCAGCGGCATGGAAACGGGCGTGGTGCAGCTGCAGGACGTGTTCATGTTCCGCGAGGAAGGCTACGGTGCCGACGGCAAGGTCAAGGGGCGCTATGTCGCGACCTCGTATATCCCGGATTTCTACCAGGACCTGATCCGGCGCGGCATCCAGGTCAATACGGGCATCTTCACCGCCCGCGACGAGTAAGGAGGCAATATGAACCTTGCCCTGGTGCTGTGCGGCGCCTTCCTGATGACCGTGCTGATTGCGTGGGCAGTGCTGTCGCAGGGCAAGCGCTGGTTCGTGCGGCATACGCAGACGCTGGCGACCGAGGTCGAGGCCTCGCTGGCCGATCTCTTTATCTTCATCAATATGCGGCAGGTGGCCGGCATCTCGGTGGTGGCGGTGTTCGCGCTGCCGCTGCTGACCTGGCTGGTATCGCAGAACGTGTTCTTCGCGATGCTCAGCATTCCGGTGAGCCTGCTGCTGCCGCGCGCGCTGGTGAAGAAGATGCAGCGCAAGCGCCTGATGGCCATCGAAGACCAGATGCCCGACGCGCTGCTGATGATGTCGAGCGCGCTGCGCGCCGGCGCCAGCTTCCCGATGGCGCTGGAAAGCGTGGTGGCCGAGTCGCGCCCGCCGATCTCGCAGGAGTTCGACCTGCTGATGCGCGAAGTCCGGCTTGGCGTGGACCTGATGGACGCGCTGCGCAATATGGAAAAACGCATTCCAGTGCCCGACTTCCTGATGGTGACCGCGGCCATCACGATCTCGCGCGAGGTGGGCGGCAACCTGGCCGAGACGCTGGAGTCGGTGGCGCGCACGCTGCGCGAGAAGCATCAGATGGAAGGCAAGATCCGCGCGCTGACCGCGCAGGGCAAGATGCAGGGCCTGGTGATGACGGGCTTGCCGCTGTTCCTGATCGTGGTGCTGAACCAAATGGAGCCGGTGGCGATGGCACCGCTGTTCAATTCGCCGATCGGCTGGGGCACGCTGTCCGTGATCGCGGTGATGGAGCTGCTTGGCTACAAGGCGATCAGCAAGATCACCCATATCGATGTCTGACCGGGGCCGACCATGATGCTTGTTGTTGCCTTCGCCCTTGCCGCCGGCCTGGTCGGCGTGCTCGCCGCCACCACCATGGCCATGCGCCGCCTCACCGTGGCCGTTCCCGACGAGGCGCGCGACTACCTCGACCCGTTGCCGCCGTCGCTGCGCGCGGTCTGGCCGGTGGTGCGCTTCTTCGACCACCATCTCGTCTGGATCACGCCGAAGTCGCTGCGCGCCGCGGTGGACGAGCAACTGCGCCTGACGGGCATGTCGTTCCTGATGACGGCGCGCCAGTTCCTGTCGCTGTCGATCGTTTCGGCGCTGGCGTTCTGCCTGCTGGCGGGCATAGCCATGCTGGGGCTGGGCGTGTTCTCGCCGCTGCTGCTGCTTGCCGCCAGCGCGCTGGGCTTCTTCTATCCGCGCATCTGGCTACGCGACGTGCGCAAGCGCAACCTGCTGCAGGTCACGCGCCACCTGCCGGTGTTTCTGGATTTCCTGACACTGAGCGTAGAGGCCGGCCTGAACATCAACGGCGCCCTGCTGCAGGCGGTGGAGAAGGGGCCTGAGGGCCCGCTGCGGCGCGAGTTCGAGCACGTGCTGCGCGACCTGAAGTCGGGCCTGAGCCGCGCCGATGCGCTGCGCCGCATGGATGACCGCCTGCGCGTGAAGGAGGTCACCAATTTCGTCGGTGCCGTGATCCAGGCGGAGCGCATGGGCTCGGGGCTGGCCGCCACGCTGCGCTTCCAGTCGGAGCAGCGGCGCACCGAGCGCTTCCAGCGCGCGGAGAAGCAGGCCATGGAAGCGCCGGTCAAGCTGATCTTTCCGCTGGTGGTGTTTATCTTCCCGGTCACCTTTATCGTGCTTGGCTTCCCGATCGTGATGAAGTTTATGCAGGAAGGGCTGCTGTGAGGCAGGCGCGCCTCTACCTGCGGGCCGGCCACAGCACGCTCGACACCGGCGTGCGCGTGTCGGTGGCGGCCACTGCGCGCGAACGCATGACGGGGCTGCTCAGCCGCGATTCGATGGCACCGGACGAAGCCTTGCTGCTGTCCCCCTGCGGCGCAGTCCACACCTTTGGCATGCGCATGGCGATCGACGTGGTGTTTCTCGACAAGCGGCAGCGCGTGCTGGCGGTGCACCCGTGCGTGGGACGCCTGCGCGTGCGTGCCCACTGGCGCGCGCGCCAGACGCTTGAGCTCGGCGCGGGGCGCGCGGCGGCATTGGGGATTGCGCCGGGCCAGAACCTGGAACTGCGGGAGGAGGGGCCATGACGCACCAGCAAAAGCACGCGGCGCGGCGCGGGGCACGGGGACAGTCCGCGGTGGAATTCCTGATCATCGCGCCGGCGCTGCTGCTGCTGTGCCTGGGCGTGATCCAGTTCGGGCTGCTGTACCAGGCCAAGGCCACGCTAGACCACGCCGCCTTGCAGGCCGCGCGCGAAGGCGCCGTCGACCACGGCCGGCTGGCCAGCATGCGCAAGGGGCTGGCGCTGGGGCTGACGCCGCTGTTCGTGCGCTCCGCCGACCGTACCGCGCATGCCACCGGCTATGCCAAGGCCCAGTTCGAGGCCCGCACCCAGGCCAGGATCGACGTGCTGAACCCGACGCCGGCGGCGCTGCAGGATTTCGGGCGAAGCGGCTACTACGCCGGCAAGACCACGCGGGAGATCCCCAACGACAGCCTGATGTACCGCGCCACCAGCGCGGGGCCGTCCTCTGGCGTCAATATCCAGGACGCCAACCTGCTGAAGATCCGGGTCACGTACTGCTACGAAATGTTCGTGCCGTTTGCCGACCGCACCATCTACTCGCTGGTCAACGGCATCCGGAATTTTGTTGCGACCGGTTCGTACCGCGGCATGGAGGTCCCGACCACGCCCAATTTCTGCACCGGACGGGCCACGCTGGCGTCGGAATGGCGCATCCCGCTCGAGTCCGAGGCGATCGTGCGGATGCAATCGCCGTATCGCGGCAACTGACGCATCCGCAGTCGCCGTTTTTGTAAGTATTTGTGAAAATTTGCCGGGATAAGCCCGAAGACACCGATGCCAGAATCGACAAGGTCGACAAAATTGCCGAAGCGGGGTTGTTTGGCGTTGCTGTTGTTGTGTAACCTCGGGTTCGTGCCGCAACCGGCGCTGGCGGCGATGGAGGTTTCTCGCTCCGAAGGCGTGCAGATCATCACCACGCGGCGTGCGCCGCCGGCGGTGAGCGGCGCCGTGCCGGCGTCGGCAGCGCGGGCTCCGGCGGCTTCCGCGCCCCAGGCAGCGGCACCGTCCGCACGCGGCAACGCGCCCGACCTGGCGCAGGCCGCCGTCGCGGGGGCCGCGCAGGCGGCGATTCCGAGCGTGGCGGCCAGCGATGAGCGCGAGCTGGTCAAGCGTGCGCTGGCCGAAGAGCAGCGCGGCATGAACGAGGCGATCGCGAACTACGCGCGCGCCAGCAAGGCCGGAGCCAGCCCGGAAACACTGGCGCCGCTGGAGCGCGAAGTCCGCGTGCGGCTGCAGAAGATCGACATGCTGATGCGCGCCCCGCATTGAGGCGCGTACCGGACAGGCCGGCATCACAAAAAGAAGAAGGGGAAGTACCTTGAAGGGAATGACGTTTGGACTGACGACCCGCAAGGCCGCCATTGGCCTGGGCGTCGTGGCCCTGCTGGCCTTGGCGGGCTGCAAGAAGAAGCCTGCTGACAGCGCCGCTGCGCAAGGCGATGCGCAGCCCGCGCCTGCAGCGGTATCGGCGCAGCCCGTGGCATCGGCGCCGGCAATGCCCGCGCAAACCAACGTTGCCGGGCTGTGGTCGGGCGCGTTCGTGGTCAACCGCGACAAGGAAGACCGCTCGTGGTATCCGCTGCTCAATGAGATTCCGGACCATGCCGGCTTTATGCGCAACGGCAGCCGGCAGGAGCTGGTGATTGCGCTGGCGCAGGCCTCGTCCGTCGACGTGCTGCGCTTCCGCGGCCTGTCCGATGCCGGGGCGCGCAGCAATGCGCGCCATGCCCGCGTCGAAGCCTCGGCCGGCGGCACGCAAGGCCCCTGGACCGTGATCTACGATGCGGACCTGCCGGGGCAGGACGGCTACGATACCCGCGTGCCGCTGGCCCAGCCCGTCAAGGCCGGGGCCCTGCGCCTGACGCTTACCGGCAACCGCTGGCCGGGCGACCAGGACGAGGGCCAGATCGGCCTGCAGCAGTTCATGGCCTACGGCAAGCCCGAGGCCGCGGCCGACAAGGTGCGCCAGGTGGGCGGCATCTACCAGTTTCCGGTGGAATTCGGTTCGTCCGGCTACGTGCTGCTGCACCAGGACGGCGCCGCGGTGGAAGGCTGTTACGTGGAAGGCGACTACAGCAACAAGCAGATGAAGATCACGCAGGTGCTGGGAACGATTTCCGGCGGGCTGGAAAACGGCGCCCTGCTGGCCTTCCGGCGCACCACCGAGGGCGCGCCTGAGAAGGGCGCCATGGCCTTCAGCCCCGACGGCAGCCATGCCTACGCGGCGCTGGTGAAGGGCGATGCCCGCACCTTCGACAGCGTGCGCGAGGCCGGCGGCTGGCGCCTGGCGGACAAGGCGCCGCCGTGCTTCCCGAAGGCCGAGGCCGCCCCCGATCCCATCGGCCAGGCGCTGGAAGGCGCGGGCCGCGTGCAGCTCTACGGCGTCAACTTCGAAACCGATTCCGACGTGCTGAGCGCGGCGGCCCGGCCGCTGCTGGACCGTGCCGCCAAGGCGGTGCTGGCGCACCCCGACTGGCGCCTGCGCGTCGAGGGGCATACCGACAGCACCGGCGGCGACGCGCGCAACCAGCCGCTGTCCGAGCGCCGCGCCGCCGCCGTCAGGCGCTATCTGGAAAGCGCCGGCGTGCCCGCCGACCGGCTCGATGCCAAGGGCTATGGCGCCACCCATCCGCTGATGCCCAACGACACGCCGTTCGGCCGCGCGCAGAACCGCCGCGTGGAGCTGGCCAAGCAGTGATGCCTGCGCTCGTGGCCGCGCCGGCGCGCGGTGTGGTGGCGGCAATGCTGGTGGCGGGCGCGGTGCCGGCCGGCGCCGAGATCGTGATGCATGCCGACCGCGGCAGCGGCGTGACCTTCCTCACGTCGCGCAGCGCCGCGCCGGCACGGCTGGCGTCCACCGCGGCGCCCGCGGCATTGCCAGCGCGGGCGTTTATCGGGCTGCCAACGCTGGCGGCGGCAAAGGCCGCGGTCGTCAGCGCCAAGTCCCCACCCTCTGAGCTGGTTGCCCTCGCGCACCGCGCGGCGCAGGCCGCGGCGGTGGACCCGCATCTGCTGATGGCCATGGTGGAGGTGGAGTCGGGCTGGAACCCGCAAGCCACCTCCGACAAGGGCGCCATCGGCCTGACGCAGCTGATGCCGGCCACGGCTCGCATGCTGGGCGTGACAGATGCCTATGACCCGGCCCAGAACCTGCAGGCCGGTGCGTCCTACCTGGGCGGCCTGCTGTCGCGCTTCAACGGCGACACCAGCCTGGCCCTGGCCGCCTACAACGCGGGCGAAGGCGCGGTGCTGCGCCACGGGTCGCGCATCCCTCCGTTTGCCGAGACCCAGGCCTACGTGCCGCAGGTGCTGGGCCGCTATGCGCGCTTGCGCGGCGGCCAGGACGGCAGCGCCGCGGCGCCCTTGCGCCAGCCGGCGTCGCCGGCGCAGCACGGCGGCCTTGCCATTGTCTCGTATCAGAACCCCCCGCCTCCGCGGTGAAGAAAAAGGAGAAGTCATGATGTCGTACTGGATTCCGCGTGCCTGCCTGCCGGTCATGCTGGCGCTGGCCGTTGCCGGCTGTGGCAAGGAAGAAGGGCGTTCCGTAGCGGCCAGCGATGCCTTGCCGAAGGCCTGCCAGGAAGCCGAGGCCGCGCAGCGCGCCTGCACCGAGAACATGGCGGCCAAGCTCGACAAGTCGGGGCAGGCCGCGGCCGCCCAGACCCTGCGCGACGGGCTGCCCGGCGAGCTGGAATCGATCCGCACGCGCTGGGCCGGCGTCTCCGACAAGGATGGCCTGGCGCAGTCCTGTGCGACGGTGCGCGACAGCTTCCGCGACATGCCGCAATGCAAGGACTGACTGCCGGTGCTTTGCTGAACTGACCAATGGAGAGGCGACAGATGCCGAAGAATTCCGACCGCGCTAGCGCGCGGCAATCCCTGGACCGCCGCACGGCGCTTGGCGCAAGCGTGGCCTTCGCTGCGCTGCTGCTGCCGGCAGCCGCAGCGGCCGGCGTTTGCGATGCGCCGTGGATGCATGACGGCGGCGAGATCCGCATGACCATGCAGGGCGGTGCGCCGGGCACGGCGACCATGTCCGTGTCCGGCGTGCGCAAGTCGGGCAAGGGCCAGTGCAATGCCAATATCAGCGTCGTGTCGAATGTGGCCGCGGCCGGCTCGGGCAACGAGACGCGGCTGGACTACACCATGGCGGTGATCGAAGACCGCCTGACCATCTCGCGCGGCGGCGCGCCGGGCAAGGTCGAGGGCAAGAGCGCCGCCGGCACGGCATCGGGCATGCTCGACAGCAGCGCGGTCGGGACCCTGGCCTATGGCGGCGTCATTGAAGCGGAAGGACAGCGGCTGCCGGGCGAATCGCAGACGGTGCGCATGGACCTGCAGATGACCGCCGCCGGCCAGAGCGCCGGCCAGGCCAGGATCCCGTCCGCCAAGGTCACCATCGGCGGCAAGGTCGTCGGCAAGCGCGCGACCATCCCCACCCGCCTCGGCCAGAAATCCTGCTGGCCGGTCCGCTACGAGCGCAGCACGACCATGGCGCCGGTCACGGTGGCGGGCCACACCGTGTCGGTGCCGCCGGCGAGCGCCAGCGTTACGGACTGGTACTGCCCCGACATGGGCCTGGTCATGAAGCAGGAGGTCGTGCAGAACGGCCAGACCGGCACCATCGAGGTGGTCTCGGTCAAATAGCCCGGACATCGTCCGGATCGTCCCCCAGGCTTCTCCACGAAGGCGATGGCAGCCAGGCCGACGCGGCAAGGTGTGCGCTAAAGTTCTCCGCGCTGCTGCCGTTGGTTTATGGATCGATAACAAGCGGAGCGCCGGCACCCGCCGCGCGGCTGCACAAGACGATTCAGGGGACGCATGACGCATGAGTCGGGTTTGCGCCTGGAGCTTGCCGAGCCAGGCGAGCAGGTGCATGCGCGCTACACGCCGCAGCCAGGCAGGCTGCCGCCGGACCAGGCCAGCCTGCGCCAATGCCTGGACAGCCTGGGCTGGGCCGGGGCGCGGCTGGATGCGCGCGCGGTGGCGCAGTTCCTGGCGCAATGCCAGCGCGCCGAGCATGAGATCGATGCCACCATCGGTGCGCTGATCGACGGCGCGTTCGAGCTCGACATCACCGCCGACGGCCTGGCCGTGCGGCTGACGCTGCTGCCAGCCGAAGGCGGCCGTCCGGTCGGCGCGGAGGACATCCGCTGCGCCGCGGCGGCGCGCGGCGTGGTGGCGCCGATCCAGACCCTGGCACTGGACGCCGCGCTGGCCGAAGGCCGTTGCGAGCTGCGCACCATTGCCGCCGGCGTCGCGCCGCGCCAGGGTGAGCCGGCGCGCTTCATCAACCTGCTCGAACCGCGCAAGCCGGCGCAGCCTGACGACGAGGCCGGCAAGGTCGACCTGCGCGACCTGGGCAACCTGCTGCTGGTCAGCCCCGGCACGCCGCTGATGCGGCGCGTTCCGGCGGTGCGCGGCAATGACGGCGTCGACGTATTTGGCAAGCCCGTCGCCGCCGATCCGGTCGATGACCCGCCCTTTGCCGAAGGCCTGACCGGCGCTGCCGCCGATGCCGACGATGCGGAGCTGCTGCGCGCGGTGATCGCAGGATCGCCGGTGGTGGGCGTGCACGGCATCTCGGTCAGCCCCGTGGTGCAGGTGGAGTCGGTCGACCTGCACTCAGGCAACGTGGCGTTCGACGGCACGCTGCGCGTGTCGGGCGACATCCGCACCGGCATGTCGGTCAACGTCAGCGGCGACGTGGTGGTCGAGGGCACCATCGAAGCCGCCAATGTCGAGGCCGGCGGCAATGTCATCGTCAAGGGCGGCATCATCGGCAAGGCCGACACCGGCCGCACCGAAGGCGGCATCAGCCGCGCCAGCGTGCGCTGCAAGGGCGCGGTGAAGGCGCGCTTTATCGAAAACGCCGTGGTCGAGGCCGGCACCGAGGTCAACGTCGAAAGCGGCATCCGGCAGAGCGATGTTGCTGCCGGCGAGCGCATCGTGGTGGGCGGCACCGGCGCGCAGGGCAGCATCAGCGGCGGCCGCAGCCGTGCCTTGCTGGCGGTGCGCGCCGCGGTGCTGGGCGCACCGGCCGGCACCGCCACCAGCATCCAGGTCGGCCTGAATCCATTTGCCGACGCACAGCGCGCCGCGCTGGAAGCCGAGCGCCGCGGCATGCTGGCAGAGCAGAACAAGGTCAAACAGCTGGTGGATTTCTTTGCCAAGCATCCCGAGAAGGCCGTTGGCGACCTGCGCGAGAAGGCGCGTGCGACACTGTTCAAGCTGTCGCGTGACCTGTTCGAGCTGGAGGCACGCTTGACCGAACTGGGGCAGCAGATGCAGCCGGCCGCCGAGGCCGTGATCGACGCCGCGCGCCGCATCCATGGCGGCGTCACGCTGCAGGTAGGCAGCCGCGTGCTCAAAGTGATGGAAGACAAGCCTGGCGGCCAGATCCGCCTGGTCGACGACCGCATCGCCGTCAACTGAACGCGCGCTGTTATCCGCGGTGATTTGTACTATGCTGCAGTTATGTCCTGGGGTGCCGCAGGATGGGCGAGAGAGCTAGAGTCGGGCAGTGAATGAAGAAGCGGATCAGCACTCTGCGGAAGCGTTACACGGAACCAACTCACGTGGCACTGGAATAACCGGAAGGCCAGCCAGCAAGGCTGGCCTTTCTGCTTTCCGTGACGGCTGCCAGGCGAACTACACTGAAGGTGCAACCATTACCCAAAGGAGGTTGCTATGGCCGCGACCTTGATTACCGCGCTGGTCCTGATCGCCCTCGTTGCGTGCGCCGCATTTGCCATCTGGATGTTGAGGGAAAAGAACCCGACGCTGCTGCAGCAGCAGGAGCAGTCAGTGCGCACATGGTTTGATCACATGATCCATCGCCACTGACGCCTGGCGATTGGCTTTCGTGCAGCCCGCCGCAACGGCGGGCTTTTTTCATGGGCTGGGGTTTATGCCGCCCGCAAACGCAGTTCATGCAAGCCGCTGCGCTCCACCCGGGTGCCGAGTGCCCGTCCCTCGTCTTCAAACATGGCCTGCAGCCACGCCATATCCACTTCGCGCGCGTAGGCCAGACGGAAATGGCTGCGCCGCAACGGCACCAGCCGCAGGTCGGCGCTGCCGCCGGCATCGAAGCTGACAAAGGCCATCAGCGCCAGGTCCGGCCGATATTCGTCGTAGCCACCGATGCCTTCGTAGTCGTTGATGAAATCGCCGCAGCCGTACAGGATCGGCTTGCCGGCATGCAGCTCAATCCCGAGCGGATGATGCGAGGAATGCCCGTGCACGATGTCGATTTCGCCGCCCTCTACCAGCGCGCGGGCGAAGGAGCGTTGCGCGGGGTCGATGTGGTAGCCCCAGTTCGGGCCCCAGTGGATCGATACCACCACGATGTCGCCGGCACGCCTGAACTTGCGCACCTGCGCGGCAATGCGTTCGCGCGATGCCACCGACCAGTCTTCCAGCAGGTTCACGCCGGAATGTCCGGCGCTGGCGCGCCAGGCCGCGGGGGTGCCGGCATTTTCCATGGCAAGGGCCAGCACCAGCACGCGGCCGCCGCCGGGCCGCGGCAGCAGTGCGGCGTGCGCCGCGCTTGCCTCGTCGGGGCCGGCGCCGGCATGCGCGATATGCGCGCCGTCCAGCGCTGCCAGCGTATCCGTCAGGCCCGCGCGTCCCCAGTCCATCACATGGTTGTTGGCCAGCACCGCGCAGTCGATGCCGGCGGCCTGCAGGCAGGCGACATTGCCCGGATGCATGCGATAGTGCACCGCCTTGCCGGGCCAGACATCGTCGCTGGTGGTGATGGCGGTTTCCAGGTTGACGATGCGCGGCCGCGCAGCGCGGCTTTCCAGTTCCGCCAGGGCATCGCCCCAGGGGTATTCCGGCGCGGCGGGGCGTGCGATCGGGCCGGCCTTATGCTCGGCCAGGCGCACGTAGTCGAGCGCTGAATGTACATACGATTCATGCAGCAGCGGCTGGCTCGGATGCGCGAGGATCTGGTCGATGCCGCGCCCGGTCATCACGTCGCCGCACAGGAACAGGGGAGGGTGGCTGGCTGTGTTCATGGTGCGGACGGACGGCGCGAGGGCGCCGTCCCGGCTGTTCATTCATGATAGGCCGGCAGGGTGGCGGGGCGGCATGAACGCGTTGCGGCACTTGCCATGGGGATTGTGCGCGTGGGGCCAGAGCCCCATTTACATTCAAGCGGTGACTGCCTTAAATGATCTAGTCATCGGTCCTCGTGGCCATTTCCCTGCACCCAGACGCCGCGCGCCGTCCGATGTTTCCAACCAGCATCGGGAGGCACACTATGGCCCAGCCATCGCAGGAACACATTGAGGCACTCAAGGCGCAGTTGCGCGGGCGCCTGCTGCAGCCGGACGACAGCGGCTACGACGAAGCGCGCCGCATCTGGAACGCGATGATCGACCGCCGTCCGCCACTGATCGTGCAGGCCGCGGGCGCTGCCGACGTGATCGCCGCGGTCAACTTCGCGCGCGACCATGGCGTGCTGCTGTCGATACGCGGCGGCGGCCACAATATCGGCGGGCTGGCGATCTGCGAGGACGGCATGGTGCTGGATCTGTCGCAGATGAAATCCGTGCGCATCGATCCCCACGCGCAACGCGGCTATGTGGAGCCCGGCGCCACGCTGCGCGATTTCGACCATGAGGCGCAGGCCTTCGGCCTCGCCACGCCACTGGGCATCAACTCCACCACCGGCGTGGCCGGGCTGACGCTCGGCGGCGGCTTCGGCTGGCTCAGCCGCAAGTTCGGTACCACCGTCGACAACCTGGTATCGGCACAGGTCGTGACCGCCGACGGCAAGCTGGTGCGCGCCAGCGCCGACGAGAACGCCGACCTGTTCTGGGCGCTGCGCGGCGGCGGCGGCAACTTCGGCGTGGTGACGATGTTCGAGTTCCGGCTGCACCCGGTCGGCCCCGAGATCTATGGCGGGCTGATCGTCTATCCGCTGGAACAGGCCGCCGCGGTGTTGCCGGCCTACCGTGAACTGTTCAAGTCGATGCCTGACGAGCTGACCGTCTGGGTGGTGCTGCGCCAGGCGCCGCCGCTGCCGTTCCTGCCGCCCGAGACGCACGGCAAGCCGGTCGCGGCACTGGCGATCTGCTATATCGGCCCGCCTGACAAAGGCCCCGAACTGGTCGAGCCGTTGCGCAAGCTCGGCACGCCCTATGGCGAGCATCTCGGCCCGATGCCGCTCACGGCATGGCAGCAGGCCTTCGATCCGTTGCTGACACCGGGCGCTCGCAACTACTGGAAATCGCACAACTTCGCCGGGCTGGACGACGGCCTGATCACGATGCTGATCGAACAGATCGGCAAGCTGCCCTCGCCGCAATGCGAGGTCTTTATCGGCGCCATGGGCGGGCAGACCAACCGCGTCGCGCCCGATGCGACCGCCTATGCCAGCCGCGATGCCAACTTCATCATGAACCTGCACGGGCGCTGGGACGCGCCCGCTGACGACGACAAGTGCATCAGCTGGGCCCGTGAAGTGTTCCGCGCGGCAGCGCCCTTCGCGCTGGGCAGCGTCTATGTGAACTTCCTGACGCAGGAAGAAACCGACCGCATCGGCGCGGCCTACGGGCCCAACTACGACCGGCTGGTCGAGGTGAAGCGGCGCTATGACCCGGGCAACCTGTTCCGCCACAACCACAACATCAATCCGGCGGCGTAACTGGCGTAATCTGCAGGGACAGGCAGGAAGGCGGGGCAGGGCGGGTGGCCTGCCCCGCTTTCACGCGGCTGCAATACCGGCATGCGAGTATCGGCGCGACCGCGTTGTATCCACAGGGAGAGCAGATCAGATGAGACCGGGCGAAGCAGAGTTGGTGCGGCGCATCCACAACGAGGTGGCCGACTACTACGACGAAGAGATCGAACTGGAACTGGACGACCGCGAAGCCAGCGAGGCCTTCGGCGATCCGGTGCACCTGGACGACGAGGCCGAGCAGGACAGCCGCCGCCACTATTTCCGCGAGCTGTTCCGCCTGCAGGGCGAACTGGTGCGGCTGCAGAGCTGGGTGGCAGCCACCGGACACAAGATCGTCATCATCTTCGAAGGACGCGACGCCGCCGGCAAGGGCGGCGTGATCAAGCGCATCACGCAGCGCCTGAACCCGCGCGTCTGCCGCGTGGCGGCGCTGCCAGCGCCCAACGACCGCGAACGCACCCAGTGGTACTTCCAGCGCTACGTGGCACACTTGCCCGCCGCCGGCGAGATCGTGCTGTTCGACCGCAGCTGGTACAACCGCGCCGGCGTCGAGCGCGTGATGGGCTTCTGCTCCGACGACCAGTACGAGGAGTTCTTCCGCTCAGCGCCCGAGTTCGAAAGGATGCTGGTGCGCTCCGGCATCCAGGTGTTCAAGTACTGGTTCTCGATCACGCACGACGAACAGCGCCTGCGCTTCCTCAGCCGCATCCACGATCCGCTCAAGCAGTGGAAGCTGAGCCCGATGGACCTGGAATCGCAGCGCCGCTGGGAGGACTACACCAAGGCCAAGGAAATCATGCTCGAGCGCACGCATATTGCCGAGGCGCCGTGGTGGGTGGTGCAGGCCGACGACAAGAAGCGCGCACGGCTGAACTGCATCCATCACCTGCTGAGCCAGGTCCCCTATGCGGAAGTGGAGGCGCCCAGCGTGGTGCTGCCGGGGCGCGAACGGCATGAGGACTATGTGCGGCAACCGGTGCCGAAGGAGATGATCGTTCCGGATGTGTATTGAGGGAACAGCCCCTAGGGTTTGCACGGGTGCGCCATCGTCCCCCTGGGGTAGGCGGCTACCTATAATGAAAACAGCCACCTGTAAATCCAAGGGTGGCCGTTATCGTGGAACTGCTAGTTTTTTGGGCGGCCATGCTTGCTGCCTACCTCCTGATGAAGCGTGCCGGCTGCTTCAGCCAGCCGGTGCTTTATCCCGATTTCGACCATCCTTTCCGTTACTGGTGGGCGCATCGGCTGGGGCGCCCGCTGCCACCGCCGACTTTGCCCGATCACAGGCAACAAAAAACCCGGAGAGCGTGATGCTGTCCGGGTTTGCTTGTGTGGGCGATGCCCTGGAATTCTGTGGTGCCGAAGAGAGGAATCGAACCCCCGACCTTCTCATTACGAATGAGCTGCTCTACCGACTGAGCTACTTCGGCAACATGTTCCGGTGAAAACTGGAACAGCCCGCAATAGTAGCAGCGTTTTTCCGCCTTGTGAACCCCTTTGTGTCGCCCGTGCCATCCGGCCGGGGCCGAAAGAAAACGGGGCGCCACCTGGGCGCCCCGTCCTGTTGCCGCACTGCCGGAATCAGGCCTTGCCTTCGGCTTCCTGGTGGTAGCGCGTGACGCGTTCCACTTCGTTCTTGGAGCCCAGGATCACTGAGACGCGCTGGTGCAGCTTTTCGGGCTGCACGTCCATGATGCGCTGGTGGCCGTTGGTGGCGGCGCCGCCGGCCTGCTCGACCAGCATCGCCATCGGATTGGCTTCGTACATCAGGCGCAGCTTGCCCGGCTTTTCCGGCTCGCGCTTGTCCCACGGGTACATGAAGATGCCGCCGCGGGTCAGGATGCGGTGCACGTCGGCGACCATCGAGGCGACCCAGCGCATGTTGAAGTTCTTGCCGCGCGGGCCTTCTTCGCCGGCCAGGCATTCGTCGATATAGCGGCGCACGGGCGGGGCCCAGTGGCGCATGTTCGACATGTTGATGGCGAATTCCTTGGTGTCGTCCGGGATCGTCACATTGGAGTGCGTCAGCACGAAGCTGCCTGCCTCGCGGTCGAGCGTGAACATGTGCACGCCGTTGCCGACGGTCAGCACCAGGGTGGTCTGCGGGCCGTAGACAGCGTAGCCGGCGGCGACCTGGTGGGTGCCGGGCTGCATGAAGTCGGCCTCGGTCACGGTCTGGCCCGGCTTGGGCATGTGCAGCACCGAGAAGATGGTGCCGATCGAGACGTTGACGTCAATGTTCGACGAGCCGTCCAGCGGGTCGAACATCAGCAGGTATTCGCCCTTCGGGTAGCGGTTGGGAATCTCGTAGAACGATTCCATTTCTTCCGACGCCATCGCGGCGAGGTGGCCGCCCCATTCGTTGGCGTCGAGCAGCACTTCATTGGCGATCACGTCCAGCTTCTGCTGGGTTTCGCCCTGGACATTGCCGGTGCCGGCCGAGCCCAGCACGCCGGCGAGGGCGCCCTTGCTGACAGCGTTGGAAATGGCCTTGCAGGCGCGCGCGACCACTTCGATCAGCAGCCGCAGTTCGGGCTGGATCGTGTTGTGCTTGCGCTGCTCCTCGACCAGGTAGCGGGTGAGGCTGATGCGAGTCATGGTTGGTTCTCCTTGGATGGCCGCAATTCTACATGCCCGGCCGCGCTTGGCCGGGCAAAGGGGGCGTTGGCGGGCCTCCTTGTGTCGTTCCCGCCGCTCAGGCGGCCAGCGCCTTGCCCACGATCTCGCGCACGTCGCGCGACAGCGTGCTGCTGGCGGCGACGCGTTCCAGTTCGGCGCGCATGCGGTCGCGCAGCGCCAGTTCGTACTTCTGCCAGCGGTCCATCACCCGCGCCAGGCGCGCCGCCACTTGCGGGTTGATGGCGTCGAGCGCCAGCACCTGGTCGGCCCAGAAGCGGTAGCCCGAGCCGTCCTGGGCGTGGAACTGGGCCGGGTTGCCGGAGCAGAAGCTGAAGATCAGCGAACGCGCGCGGTTGGGGTTGCGCAGGTTGAAGGCGGGGTGCTCCATCAGCGCGAGCACGGTGTCGATGGTGCGCTTGCCGGCGTGCGGGCCGACTTCACCGCGCTGCATGCCTTGCAGCGAGAACCATTTGTCGATCACCAGCGGGTCGTCCTCGAAGCGCTCGTAGAAGTCCGCCAGCGCGTGCTCGCGGCCGGGGGCGAAGCTGTTGACCAGCGCCGACAGCGCGGCGAAGCGGTCGGTCATGTTGTCCGCGTTCTGGTACTGCTGCTCGGCCAGCGCCTGCATTGCGGCATCGCCGCCGTCGGCCAGGTAGCCGAGCGCCAGGTTGCGCAGTGCGCGCCTGGCGGCGGAGGTGGCATCGGGCGAGTAGGCGCCCGGCGTGGCGTTGCCCTCGTAGGCGGCGAGCCAGTCGGCCTGCAGCGCGCGCGCCAGGCCTTCGCGCATGAACTGGCGGGCGCGGTGGATGGCGGCGGGATCGGCCACGCCCATGCGCTCGGCCAGGTAGGCCTCGGCGGGCAGCACCAGCGCCTGTTCGCGGAAGGCGGGGTTGAGCGTGTCGTCGGTGAGCACGGCGCGCATGGCCTGCACCAGCGCGGGATCGAGCTTGAGCTCGCGCCCGGCCTGGACCTCGGCCACCAGCTGCAGCAGCGCGCGCGTGGCCAGGCGCTGGCCGGCTTCCCAGCGGTTGAAGGCATCGCTGTCGTGCGACAGCTGGAAGGTCAGCTGCGCGTCGGTGTACTCGGCATCGACGATCACCGGCGCCGAGAAGTTGCGCAGCAGCGAGGGCAGCGGGGCACTGGCGCCGCGCGGCAGGTTGATGAAGCGGAAGCTCTGCTCGGCCTGCGTGAAGTCGAGCACGCGCGTGGTCGCCCCGGGCGTGCTTTCGCCTTCGAGCTGCAGCGGCAGGTCCTTGCCGTCTGCGCCAAGCAGTCCGAGCGCGAACGGGATATGGAAGGGCTGCTTCTCGGGCGTGCCGGCGCGGGTCTCGATGCCGACCTTGGGGCAGCGCTGCGACAGCGTCAGGGTCAGGCTGCCGTCGTCGCCGTTCCAGTCCGTGCGCGCCGTCACCACCGGGGTGCCGGCCTGGCTGTACCACAGGCCGAACTGCGTCAGGTCGCGGCCGTTGGCATCGGCCATGGCCGCGCGGAAGTCGTCGCAGGTGACAGCCTGGCCGTCATGGCGCTGGAAGTACAGGTCCATGCCCTTGCGGAAGCCCTCGCGGCCGAGCAGGGTCTGGTACATGCGCACGACTTCGGCGCCTTTCTCATACACGGTGACCGTGTAGAAGTTGTTGATCTCTTCGTAGCTGTCGGGGCGCACCGGGTGCGCCATCGGGCCGGCGTCCTCGGGGAACTGCACCTGGCGCAGCACGCGCACGTCCTCGATGCGCTTGACCGCGCGGCCGGATTCCGAGCCCATCATGTCGGCCGAGAACTCCTGGTCGCGGAACACCGTCAGGCCTTCCTTGAGCGAAAGCTGGAACCAGTCGCGGCAGGTCACGCGGTTGCCGGTCCAGTTGTGGAAGTACTCGTGGCCGACCACCGCCTCGATATTGGCGAAGTCGGTGTCGGTGGCGGTCTGCGCGTTGGCCAGCACGTACTTGGTGTTGAAGATGTTCAGGCCCTTGTTCTCCATCGCGCCCATGTTGAAGTCGCCCACGGCGACGATCATGAAGCGGTCCAGGTCCAGTTCCAGCCCGAAGCGGCGCTCGTCCCAGCGGATCGAATGGATCAGCGAATCCATGGCGTGGCGGGTCTTGTCGAGGTCGCGCGCCTCGACCCAGACCTGCAGCAGCTTGTCCTTGCCGGAGGCGGACTGGATCCGTTCCTCGATGCATTCGAGCTTGCCCGCGACCAGCGCGAACAGGTAGGCCGGCTTGCGGAACGGGTCTTCCCATACGGCTTCATGGCGGCCGTCGGGCAGTTCGCGCTGGCCCACCAGGTTGCCGTTGGACAGCAGCACCGGATAGGCGGCGCGGTCGGCGCGCAGCGTGACGCGGTAGGTCGCCATCACGTCGGGGCGGTCCAGGAAGTAGGTGATGCGGCGGAAGCCCTCGGCTTCGCACTGGGTGAAGAAGTTGCCGTTGGACACATACAGGCCCGACAGCGTGGTATTGGCCGCGGGCTGGCAAGCGGTGGTGATCTCCAGCGTGCCCTGCGCCGGCAGGCCGGGGATGGTCAGCGTGCCGGCATCCTGGGTCGCGTCGGCGACCGGCTTGCCGTCCAGGCTGACGCCGATCAGTTCGAGTTCCTCGCCGGCCAGCACCAGCGGTGCGTCGGGCGCGCCGGCCTGGCGCGCGAAGCGCAGCGTGCTGGTGACCACGGTGCGCTGGGGATCGAGGTCCAGCACCAGTTCGGCGTGGTCGATGGCGAACGGCGGCGGGGTATAGTCTTTGCGATAGACGGTAACGGGCGTGTCGGTGCGCAGCATGGAAAGATCCTGTCTTCGGAAGACCGTTAGGAAAGGGGGCGGGCCATGCGCGCGGCAGCGAGCGAAGCATGGCGCTGAAGTCCTCATTGTAGCCAAGGGGTCGGGGCGCGGCCCGGCGCGGCACGGCATCGGCACGCTGCGGGGAATTCCGCGCCGGCGGCGTGGTCTCAGAGACACGTGGGTATTCAGAGGAAAGCGAGGTAGCACTATGTGGCAGCGCGCAGGCGGTGTCGGCAATGCAGGAGCGGCAGGCGCGCGGCCGGGGCCGCGCGGGTGGTGGGGGGCGATGGCGTTGCTGGCGGCGCTGCTGCTGTCGGGGTGCGCCAGCACCGTGGTGACCGATGTCACGGCGTTCCGCCAGCCCGGCTGGCAGAACGATGCGCCGCGCACCTACAGCTTCGAGCGCAGCGCCGAGCAGGCGGCGCAGCTGGACCGCCAGACCTATGAGCAGTGGCTGGCCACGGCGCTGGCGGGGATCGGCTTCGAGCAGGTGCCGGCGAAACAGGCGCGCTATCGCGTCAGCATGGATTTCGATGCCGCGCCCGGCATCGTGCGCGTGGCCGAGACCGTCTACCCGGACCCGTGGTACGGCCCGTGGGGCC
Organism: Cupriavidus sp. GA3-3; assembly: GCF_000389805.1. NCBI lineage: Bacteria > Pseudomonadati > Pseudomonadota > Betaproteobacteria > Burkholderiales > Burkholderiaceae > Cupriavidus > Cupriavidus sp. GA3-3. Next base: position 292,274 of record NZ_KB944478.1, on the reverse strand, counting down.
CGTACTGGGGGCCTGGCTACTACCGCCCGTACGGGCCCTGGGGTCCGTGGGGCCCATGGGGCCCGGGCTACTGGCCGCCGCAGACCGTGGTGCGCGACATTTCGGTGACGTTCTCCAGCCTGCGGGTGTATTTCAGGGATGCGGCCAGCGGCAAGCGGGTCTACCAGGTCACCGCGCAGAACCAGACCGAGAACGGCAGCCTGCCTGCGGTCATGCCCTACCTGATCCGCAGCGCCTTTACCGACTTCCCGGCCGAGAGCGGCCGTCCGCGCCGGGTGACGCTCGAGGTCGAGAAGAACGCAAAGTAGGGCCGCCGGGGCCGGCCGCGCGGTCCCGGCCAGGCGATGCGTGCGGATGCATGCACGGGCATGCGTCTGCACCTGTATTGCATACGCAATGGTAAAAGCTGTTTAACTGGAATAATCCACCCAAAAAGCGGCCTGCAGGCGGGCTCTGGTGGTACTTTGCGCGGACACGTGGGCTAGAATGGTTGCTCGATTTTTCCGGCCTGTCTGCCGGGATCGCCAGTATCGCTGCCAGGCGTTGTCCTTCGCTGCCGGCCCGTATCCTGAGATTTCTCGATCGGGGCTGAGCCGGATCTTGGCGGGGAGAGGGGCGCTTCCGGTCCGGGCCATTTTCCGGACGAGCCAATGAGCAGCAAGAATAGCGGTGATGCACCGCAACATGCCCCGAACAGTCCTGAAGCGCAATTGCGCCTCGCCGCGCTGGAATACCATCGCAGCCCCACCAAGGGAAAGATCCAGGTAACCGCGACCAAGGCGCTGTCCAACCAGCGCGACCTGTCGCTGGCCTATTCGCCGGGCGTGGCCTATGCCTGCGAGGAAATCGCCAAGGATCCCGCCACTGCCGCCGAGTACACCTCGCGCGCCAACCTGGTGGCCGTGGTCACCAACGGCACCGCCGTGCTGGGCCTGGGCGATATCGGCCCGCTGGCCGGCAAGCCGGTGATGGAGGGCAAGGGCTGCCTGTTCAAGAAGTTCGCCGGCATCGATGTGTTCGACATCGAGCTCGACGCGCGCGACCCGGACAAGATCGTCGAGATCGTTGCCGCGCTCGAGCCCACGCTGGGCGGCGTGAACCTGGAAGACATCAAGGCGCCGGAGTGCTTCTACATCGAGCAGAAGCTGCGCGAGCGCATGAACATCCCCGTCTTCCACGACGACCAGCACGGCACCGCCATCATTTCCACCGCGGCGCTGCTCAATGGCCTGAAGGTGGTCGGCAAGGACGTGGCCAAGGTGAAGCTGGCCGTGTCCGGCGCCGGCGCGGCTGCCATTGCCTGCCTGGACACCATGGTCAGCCTCGGCGTGAAGCGCGAGAACATCTCGGTGGTGGACTCCAAGGGCGTGATCTATGTTGGCCGCGACGCCAACATGGAAGCCAACAAGGCGCGCTACGCGCAGGACACCTCGGCGCGCACGCTGGCTGACATCGTCAAGGACGCCGACGTCTTCCTGGGTTGCTCGACCGCCGGCGTGCTGACCGCCGAGATGGTCAAGACCATGGCCGACAAGCCCATCATCCTGGCGCTGGCCAACCCCGAGCCGGAAATCCGCCCGGAAGTGGCCAAGGCCGCGCGCCCGGACTGCATCATCGCCACTGGCCGTTCGGACTACCCGAACCAGGTCAACAACGTGCTGTGCTTCCCGTACATCTTCCGCGGCGCGCTGGATTGCGGCGCGACCAAGATCACGGAAGCGATGAAGCTGGCCTGCGTCAAGGCCATCGCCGAACTGGCCGAGGCCGAACTCAACGACGCCGTTGCCGCCGCCTACGGCGGCCGCGAGCTGAAGTTCGGCCCGGACTACATCATCCCGACGCCGTTCGACCAGCGCCTGATCGAGAAGATCGCGCCGGCGGTGGCCAAGGCCGCGGAAGAATCCGGCGTGGCCACGCGCCCGATCAAGGATCTCGAGGCGTATCGCCAGCAGCTGTCCACCTATGTCTATCACACCGGCCTGATCATGAAGCCGGTATTCTCGGCCGCCAAGGCTGCGCCCAAGCGCGTTGCCTACGCCGAGGGCGAGGAAGAGCGCGTGCTGCGTGCCGTGCAGACCGTGGTCGACGAAGGGCTGGCCCGCCCCACCCTGATCGGCCGCCCGCACGTGATCCAGATGCGCATCGAGAAGGCCGGCCTGCGCCTCAAGGCCGGGGTGGACTTCGATCTGGTCAATCCGGAAGAAGACCCGCGCTATCGCGCCTACCACGAGGCCTACCACGCGCTGCGCGGCCGCGACGGCGTGACGCCGGACATGGCCAAGGTGGCACTGCGCCGCTCCAACACGCTGATCGGCGCCATGCTGATGCATATGGGCGATGCCGATGCGCTGCTGTGCGGCACGGTGGGCCGCTTCGAGGCACACCTCGAGCACGTGCGCGACGTGATCGGCCTGGCGCCGGGCGCCAAGGTGTTCGCCGCGATGAACGCGCTGATGCTGGAAAAGCATACGCTGTTCATCACCGACACCTTCGTCAACGACGATCCCACCGCCGATGAACTGGCCGCGATCACGCAACTGGCCGCTGAGGAAATCGCGCGTTTCGGCCTCGTTCCCAAGGTCGCGCTGATGTCGCACTCGATGTTCGGCTCCTCTACCCGTCCGTCGGCGCGCAAGATGCGCGAGGCCGCGGGGATCCTTGCCAAGGTGGCTCCGCACCTGGAAGTGGAAGGCGAGATGCAGGGCGACGCTGCCCTGGACGAAGACGTGCGCCGCCACTTCCTGCCGTCGACCAAGCTGGCCGGCAGCGCCAACCTGCTGGTGATGCCGACGCTGGACGCCGCCAATATCGCCTTCAACCTGCTCAAGATCACGGGCGGTCAGGGCGTCACGGTGGGCCCGATCCTGCTGGGCGCGGCCAAGCCGGTGCACATCCTGAACCCGCAAGCCACTACGCGCCGCATCGTCAACATGACGGCCGTGGCCGTGGCGGAGAGCAACGCGGTGCGCTGATGTCCCGACGGGCGTGAGCCAATGCAAAAAGCCGGGTCTGGTGACCCGGCTTTTTCTTTGATGCTGCCCCGCGGCAAGCGCGCACGGCGCGTTGCGGGATCGGTGGCTATTGCAGCACGTTGTACTGCTCGCGCATCACGACAATGATCGACTTGGCCGCGGCGAGCTGCGTGCCCAGGTTGTCGACGGATTCTTGCGGGAAATCGACCTCGGCGCTCCAGTTGCATCCGGTATGGTCAGGCTGGTGCATTCGCACCGCGTGCAGTTCGCATTCGCCGCACTCGGGGTTGTTGTCGAGGCACTGGTTCAGGATGGCCATCAGTTCGGAACGGGTCTTCGGGTATCGCCGCATGAATCACCTCTCTCAATGTCGTTTTTGAGGTCCGGATCACCAATCTAGGAAGCGTCAAAGAGCGCTTCCAATTGAATCCACCTATGAAATACCGGCTTCCGATCCATACTGCCCGACGGCATGGGATGGCGCGGCGCAGCATTCTGGCGGCTAATCTCGGCGCAGTGTGATGTCAACGCGGCAATGAAAAAGCCCGCCGGAAGGGCGGGCTCCAGGACTGCCGGTGAGGCGGTTACGTCATCAGAACTTGTGACGCATGCCCACGCCGAAGGTATCGCCGTGCTCGATGCCGGTGATCTTGTCGTAGTAGTAGGCGGCGTAGACGTCGGTGCGCTTGGACAGGTTGTAGTCGTAGGCGACGGCAAACGTGTTGCGCTTGAAGTCACCGATCGCGTTCTCGGTCTTGCCATAGGCGTAGGACGCCAGTACGCTGCCGGCACCGACCGGCACCGAGGCCCCGACCTGACCGTTGGTGTGCTTGATGTCGCCGCTGGCGGCCGTGCTGGCCTTGGTCTTGATGTACTGGCCCTGGGCGAACAGCTTGACCACCTTGAAGTCGTACGTGATGCCGCCCAGCACAGCGTCCTGGCGGCTCAGGCCTGCTACCGACAGGTCGTCCGGAACCGCGTTGAAGCGGACCTGCTGGAACGCGACGGTCGCGGCGAACGGCCCGTTGAAGTACATCAGGTTGCCGCCCCATTTGTTCTGGCCCGCGGCACCTGCCTTCTCGCCTGCCGAGTAGATCAGGTTCGCGCTCAGGCCGCCGAAGTTCGGGGTGGAGTACAGCACCGAGTTGCTCCAGCCCGAGTCGCCGATGATGCCCGGATCCACCACGCCGTTGCTGGCCGCACCGAAGTAGGTGTGGAAGATGGTCGGCGAGAACACGTACGAGTCGACCAGCGGGTTGAACAGGATGGTCGAGATGAAGTACGGGGTGGTGTTGCGGCCCAGCTTCAACGTACCCAGCTTGTCATTCTGCAGGCCGACGTACGCGTTGCGGCTGAACATCGAGTCGCCGGTGAAGCGGCCGCTGTTGCCGCTGTCCGTGCGGAAGAACCCGTTCAGGTCGAAGATGGCCTTGGTGCCGCCGCCCAGGTCTTCGGTGCCCTTGATGCCCCAGTAGGACGTCTGCATACCGCCCGAGTTGGCCACCCATGCGCGCTCGCCCGAACCCGGGCTCTTGACGCCGCCGATGAACATGTCAGCCTGGCCGTACAGCGTGACGCTGGACTGGGCCAAGGCCGCACCGGAAAAAAGGGTAGCCGCTACTGCCGCCAGCTTTAGTGCCGGCTTGTACTGCTTCTGCATTGTTAGACCTCCGTGGTTTTTGATCCTGCTTGGAACGTTGTGTACTGGGTCCCTGTCGGGTTCTTCTAATGTCTTGGTGCTTTTATTCGTGCCGCCTGGCTTGGCTCGGTGAGGGTGGTGCATGGGTGCCGGCGGCATCGGGTACAGCGTTTTTTGTTATACAGGTGACGCTTTTTTGCTCAGGCGGATACTAAGTCGTCAAGCCGGAACTGCGCAATGCGATGGATCTGGTTGATGCAAGTTTGCAACTCTTGCTGCGGCGTGTTTTCCAGTCGGCGCGCGAACTCCGCGATGATCCCGTGGCGGTCGTAGCCGCGCACGGCCAGGATGAACGGGAAGCCGAACTTCTGGTTGTAGGCCGCGTTGAGCGACTGCAGGCGGTCGAACTCCTCGGGCGTGCACAGGTTCAGGCCGGCGCCGCTTTGTTCGCGCGTGGATTCGGCGGTCAGCTCGCCGCGCACGGCGGCCTTGCCGGCCAGCTCCGGGTGCGCGCGCACCAGCTTGAGCTGGGCCGCCTCGCCCGCTTCATCGACCGCCTTGCGCAGTGCCTGCGCCAGCGCTGCGCCGTCGGCGAAGGGCCGCTGCGCGGCTGCGGTCTCGGCAAACCACGGCGAGTGTTCGTAGATGCCGCCCAGCACCTGCACGAACTCCGCGACAGGCATGGTGTTGAGTTGGGCGATGGTGCAGGTCTGGCTCATGCTTGGTTCCGGGGGGTGTAGGGGTGGGTATCGGCCCAGTGGCGGGCGATGTCGACACGGCGGCAGATCCACACCTTGTCGTGTCCCTGCACATAGTCGAGAAAGCGCTGCAGCGCGCGGAAGCGGCCCGGGCGGCCGAGCAGGCGGCAGTGCATGCCGATCGACAGCATCTTGGGGCTGTCCTGGCCGCTCGGGTCGCCTTCCTCATACAAGACGTCGAACGCATCCTTCAGGTACTGGAAGAACTGTTCGCCGGTATTGAAGCCCTGCGGCGTGGCAAAGCGCATGTCGTTGGAGTCGAGCGTGTACGGCACCACCAGGTGCGGCTTCTTCTCGCCGCCGGTGACTTCCACCTCGGTCCAGAAGGGCAGGTCGTCACCGTAGTAGTCCGAGTCGTACAGGAGGCCGCCGTGCTCCACCACCAGGCGGCGCGTGTTGGGGCTGTCGCGGCCGGTGTACCAGCCCAGCGGCAGTTCGCCGGTCAGGTCCTTGATGATCTGCATGCCGATGCGCATGTGCTCGCGCTCGGTGGCTTCGTCGATGCCCTGGTAGTGGATCCAGCGCCAGCCGTGGCAGGCGATCTCGTGGCCCAGTTCGACAAAAGCGCGGGTCAGTTCAGGATGGCGTTGCAGCGCCATCGATACGCCGAAGATGGTCAGCGGCAGGCCGCGCTTCTCGAACTCGCGCAGCAGGCGCCAGACGCCGGCGCGCGAGCCGTATTCGTAGATGCCCTCCATGCTCATGTGGCGGTCGGGGTAGGCCGCGGCGCCGACGATCTCGGAGAGGAACTGCTCGGAGGCGGCGTCGCCGTGCAGCACGCAGTTTTCGCCGCCTTCTTCGTAGTTGAGGACGAACTGCAGCGCAACGCGCGCACCGCCCGGCCAGCGGGCGTGCGGCGGCCGGGCACCATATCCGATGAGATCGCGTGGATAGTTATCTTTTGTCATGTGTCTTTGCTTGCTTCAGGAAAACGCCCGGCACCGCCGCGCCGCCCGCAAGCGCCGACCATCACGCAATGAACGTGCCAGTCGTGCCGGCGGCGGTGTCGGATACTTCGATACCGTTGCTTCAGTTACTCGGTGCCGTGCGAGTTGGCGGCGGCGTTGCGCATGGCCTCCTCGCGCGACTGGATGCCGTTGTAGAACAGGTTCAGCGCCACGGCCACGATCGTGCCCAGCACGATGCCGCTGTGGGTGAACGGCCCGGTCCACTTCGGCAGGTACTGGAAGAAGGTCGGTGCCAGCGTCGGGATCATGCCGGCGCCGATCGAGATGGCGACGATGAACAGGTTGTGGCGGTTGCGGTTGAAATCGCACGAACCCAGGATGCGGATGCCGGTGGCGGCCACCATGCCGAACATCACGATGCCGGCGCCGCCCAGCACGAACTGCGGCACCGAGGCCACCACGTGGGCCATCTTGGGGAACAGGCCGAAGGCGATCAGGATGATGCCGCCGGCAGCCGCCACGTAGCGCGAGCGCACGCCGGTCACCGTCACCAGGCCCACGTTCTGCGAGAACGAGGTATACGGGAAGGTGTTGAAGATGCCGCCGATCACGGTGCCTAGGCCGTCGGCGCGCAGGCCGCGGGTCAGGTCCTCGTTGCTCAGCTTCTTGCCGGTGATGTCGGACAGCGCCAGGAACATGCCGGTGGACTCCACCAGCGTAATCAGCATGACGATGCACATCGACAGGATGGCGGTCACTTCGAAGGTCGGCATGCCGAAGTGCAGCGGCGTGATGACGGCGACGAAGCTGGCTTCATCCAGGCCTTCGAAGGACACCTTGCCCATCGCCATCGCCACCAGCGTGCCGGCGATGATGCCCAGCAGCACTGCGCAGTTGGCCACCAGGCCACGGCCGTACTTGGTCAGCAGCAGGATGATCAGCAGCGTCAGGCCGGCAATGCCGAGGTTGGCCAGGTCGCCGTAGGCGAGGTTGGGCACCTCCTTGACCACGCCGTCGATCACGGCACGGGTGGTGGGCTGGCCGCCGGCCGCCCAGTTGATGCCCACGCGCATCAGCGACACGCCGATCAGCGTGATCACCGTGCCGGTCACCACCGGCGGGAACAGTCCCAGCATGCGCCCCATCATCGGCGCGATCAGGATGCCGAATATCCCCGATGCGATCACCGCGCCATAGATGCCGAGCAGGCCGACATTGGGATCGGTGCCGATGGCGATCATCGGCGCCACCGAGGCGAAAGTCACGCCCATCATCACCGGCAGGCGGATGCCGAACTTCCAGAAACCAAAGGCCTGGATCAGCGTGGCCAGGCCCGCGGCGAACAGGTCGGCGTTGATCAGGAACGCCAGCTGGTCCTTGGGCAGCTTGAGCGCGCCACCAACGATCAGGGGCACGGCAACCGTGCCGGCGTACATCACCAGAACGTGCTGCAACCCGAGCGCGAGCAGGCGCCCGGAAGGCAAACGCTCGTTGGTGAGGTCCGTCGGGACCGTGGTGCTTGCGGAATTCATGGGTGCGTCTCCTCTCCTTTGGTTTGATGGGAACACCACTGCCATGGCCCCGGTCCTGGATCCCGGAGGGTCTCCGGACCGTTATCTGCCTGTCGTCTCAGCACTCTCGTCGGTGAGCCGGGTGCTGTTTGCCGATCAGGTCTGGCCTTGTAGTTGGGGGCAGGGGCGGGAACACCGTGCTAGGTGGAGCGGCCTAGCACGCTGCGAAGATCGAAGTTGCCCGGCTCGTCCGGCTGCACGCGGTCGGCGCAGGCGCCAAGGTGGTGCGCCATGCGCGACTGGGCCAGCGCGGCATTGCCCTGTTCGAGTGCGTCGAGGATCTCTTCGTGTTCATCGAACGAGCAGGCGTTGTTGCCCGGGGCTTCCACGCTGGCGATCATCAGCGTGGTGCGCGACACCAGCCGGCGCATCATGTTGACCAGCAGCGCATTGCCCGACAGTTCCGCCAGCGCCGTATGGAACTCGGCGGACAGGCGGATCCATTTGGGCCGGTCATGCGTGAGGAAGGCCTGGCGCTCGCTGGCCACCATCTGGCGCAGCGGCGCGATCACGGCCTTGACGTCGGGCATGCCGGCAAGCTTTTCCAGCACCGCGCGTTCCAGCATCTGGCGCAGCTCGAACATGTCGTGCGCTTCGTCGGTGGAGGGGCTGGCGATAAAGGCGCCGCGGTTGGGCTCGAGGTCGACCATGCCGTCGGCGGCCAGGTGCGACAGCACCTTGCGCACAGTGTGTCGCGCGGTGGCATAGATCTCGCAAAGGGAATGCTCGGTCAGCTTGGTGCGCGGCGGCAGCCGGTGCTCCATGATCGCGTCGTAGATCTCGTGATACATGCGCTCTTCGACCGAGCCCTTGCGTGCGGGCCTGGCGGGCTTGCCCGCCTGGATTTCGGTCGGCTCGGCGTCGGCCTTGGTTTCGGCGTCGGCGGCAATCAGCTTCAGGCTCTTGGACATCGTGGCACCAGCAGTCAGGCGGGGCACCGCAAATCCTGGACATCAGGCAGCGGTGATCCAAAAATTGTTGACAATTATTTGGTTACTGCTCCAATATTGTCAACAAAACCGACTCAGGTTTTCGACAACTCAGGGAAATCCCTGAATTGCCAACCGGGTAGTGCAGGCGCATTGTCGCCACGCACCACCCAGCGCCGGGATGCGTTACCAGACGTACCGAGCGGGCACCATTCCCACAAATGGTGCTAGTGAAGGCAGCGGCGCCCCTCACAACCCAATCGCCTAAGGAAAAACACGATGGGACGCTTGACCACACACGTACTCGACACCGCTGCCGGCACGCCCGGCAAGGGCATGTCGGTTACTCTTCATAAAATTGTCGACAATCGCCGCGAAACCCTGAAGACAGTCGTGACGAACCACGACGGCCGTTGCGACCAGCCGCTGCTGGAAGGTGCGGACTTCGCCGTTGGCGTGTATGAGCTGGAATTCGCCGCGGGCGACTACTTCCGCGCGCAAGGCACGCAGCTGCCCGAGCCGGCTTTCCTGGACGTGGTGCCCCTGCGCTTCGGCATTGCCGATGTCAACGCGCACTACCACGTGCCCCTCCTGGTCTCGCCCTGGTCGTACTCGACCTACCGCGGCAGCTGAAGCGGTGGCATAGGGAAACAGGAGACAAGACATGGAAGGCTACATTCTCGACTGGGCCAATCTGCTGCTGCGCTGGGTGCACGTCATCACGGCGATCGCGTGGATCGGCTCCTCGTTCTATTTCGTCTGGCTCGACAACAGCCTGACCCGTCCCACCGATCCTGACCTGCAGGAGAAGGGTGTCGGCGGCGAGCTGTGGGCCGTGCACGGCGGCGGTTTCTACAACCCGCAGAAATACCTGACCGCACCCAAGACGCTGCCTGAGAACCTGCACTGGTTCTACTGGGAGTCGTATTCCACGTGGATGACCGGCTTCGGCCTGCTGGTGGTGCTGTACCTGTTCAACGCCAGCACGTTCCTGATCGACAAGAACGTCTACGACATGTCGCCCGGCGCGGCGGTCGGCCTGGCGCTGTCCTACCTGGCCGCGGGCTGGGTGGTCTATGACGTGATCTGCCGCGTGTTCGGCAAGAGCGACAAGACCGTGGGCGTGCTGGTGGCGATCTACGTGGCCGTGGCTGCCTACGTGGCGTGCCACCTGTTCTCGGGCCGTGCGGCGTTCCTGCTGACCGGTGCGATGATCGCCACCATCATGAGCGCCAACGTGCTGGTGTGGATCATCCCGGGCCAGCGCAAGGTGGTTGCCGCGCTGCGCGCGGGCCAGCCGGTCGATCCGGTCCATGGCAAGAACGCCAAGCAGCGCAGCGTGCACAACACGTACTTCACGCTGCCGGTGCTGTTCGCGATGCTGTCGAACCACTACAGCATGACCTACAGCTACAAGTACAACTGGGCCGCGCTGATCCTGATCATGCTCGCCGGTGTGCTGATCCGCCAGTTCTTCATCCTCAAGCACAAGGGCAAGATCAACGTGGCCTGGCCCGCAGCCGGCGTTGCCGTGCTGGCCGTGGTCGCCGTGCTGATCGCGCCGCAACCGCGCCCGGCCGTGGCCAAGGCAGAAGGTGGTGAAGCCGCCACCGCCGTCAGCTTTGCCAAGGTGCAGGAAGTGATGAACGCACGCTGCGTGCAGTGCCACGCCGAGCAGCCGAAGATGATGCCGACCGCAGCCAAGGGCATCAAGCTCGATACCGCGGAAGACATCAAGGCCCACGCGCAGCTGATCTACCAGCAGGCCGTGCAGCAGAAGGCGATGCCGCTGGGCAACGTGACGCAGATCACCGACGACGAACGCGCCCTGCTGGGCCAGTGGTTCGAAGGCGGTGCCAAGACCACCAACTGAGGGTGGCCTGATCTGAAAGGCATCAGGGCCGGCGCGTGCCGCCGGCCCGCGAATTCCGAGCATCGGTGATCGACGGTCCGGAGGGTTGTGCAGTTGGCAACCGTCAGTACCGGACCGGCGAGGGTTTGAACGGGGCCTTGTGCCCCGTTTTTTTTCGGCGACTTATCCGCCGATATTCAGCAACGCCAGCACCCCCAGCACCAGGAAAATCCCCGCCGCGATCTTGTGCACCAGTCCGATCGGCATCTTGTTGGCAAACTTGTCGCCAAGCAGGACCGCCGGCGCATTGGCGACCATCATGCCGAAGGTGGTGCCGGCCACCACGGCAATCACCGCATCGCTGAAGCGCGCGGCCAGCGCCACGGTGGCGATCTGGGTCTTGTCGCCCATCTCGGCAAAGAAGAAGGCCACGATGGTGGTGCCGAGGATGCCAAGGGCGCCCTTGACCGGCCTGGCTTGTTCGGCGTCGTCGAGCTTGTCGGGGATCAGCATCCATGCCGCCATTGCGATAAAGCCCAGGCCCAGGATCCAGCGCAGCAGGCTTTCGCCCAGCACATGCGTGATCCAGCCGCCGAGCGCACCGGCAAAGCCGTGGTTGAACAGCGTGGCGATCAGGATGCCAAGGATGATGGGAACGGGCTTGCGGTAGCGCGCGGCCAGCACCAGCGACAGCAATTGCGTCTTGTCGCCCATTTCAGCGAGGGCGACGATGCCTGTGGAGACGAGGAAGGCTTCCATATTGGTCTTGTGGGGTAACCGGGCCGCAATGCATCGCGAGATGCCAATGACGCACACCTTCCCCGGCCCGGCCAGAAAGGTATGGTCATCGGTCTCGCCAGGCTGGACGCTGCCGGGTCCGTATCAGTACGGCCGGGCGGGTCCGGAGCTGCGCACGCCATAACCGCAAGCGGTCAAGTCTGTTGACGTACGCCCCTGTCCCCCGGAGTCCGCATTGCGCGGCGCGGTGAGAGCAGGGCGGCTACTCCCCAATGGAAGCGGCAATTATAGCGGCGGCGGGGGCAGGCGTCCACCTGCCCCCGCCACAAGGCCTGCACCCTCAGCCGGGTACAGGCGCGTTGTCGCTGGTCTGGCGGCCGCGGAAATCGGTCCAGCACAGGGCCTTGAAGTCATAGAGCTTGCAGCGGCGCGCGGTATCGAAATACCAGCGCCAGGAGAAGTTCTCGATGATGATGCGGCCCGGCAGCGCGTGCTCCAGCAGTGCCTGGGCGCGCTTGAGGCGGTACAGCGGCACGCTCATGTCGACGTGGTGCGCGGTGTGTTCCATGATGTGGTGCAGCGCCGCGCCGATGCCGTGGCGGAAGCGCAGGTGCACGGTGGTCGAGACAAAGGGCTGTGCCTTGGCCCACATGGCCTTGGTGTCATACCAGGCGACGCTGGTGTGGGTGTGGTGCACATACAGCACGAAGCCGACGGTGACGTTCCAGACCAGGAATGGCAGCACAAAGCCCGCGCCGGTCAGCAACCACACCGACTGCTCCGTGGCCAGCGCCAGGCCCGCCAGCGCGCCGATCCAGGCCAGCCCGAAGGCGGCTACCAGCACACAGTCGCCGGTGAAGATCGGGCGGCGCGTAGCCATCTGGCGCTTGCTGGGGAAGAACATCTTGCACCACCAGATTTCCACCAGGTAGTACAGGCCCGGGCCGAAGCCGGTGCGGTAGATGCGCTCCATCACGCGGCGCCAGCGCGGCAGCGCGTTGAATTCTTCCAGTGAGTAGGGCGCCCAGACGAAGTCGAAGCCCTTCAGGTTGGTATAGCCATGGTGCACCACGTTGTGGCCGACTTCCCACAGGCTGTACGGCGTCAGCGAGGGCAGGAAGGTGAGCCGGCCCAGCCACTTGTTCAGGCCGCGGCGCGGGGTCAGGCTCTGGTGGCAGGCATCGTGGCCGATGATAAACAGGCGCGCGATGATCAGCCCGGCCAGCACGCCCAGCGCCAGCTTGGCGGCCCAGTGCTGCGCCAGCACCACGCCGGCCAGCACGGCGCCGAACAACAGGTAGTCGAAGGCGAACAGCAGCAGTGCGCGCGGCGTGCTGCGCTGGCCCAGCGGGATCAGCCAGCCGCGGATGATCTTGCGCGAGGGCAGCGGGGCGTCCGGCGCAATCGGCTCCGGCAGCGGGGCGTGGTTGGGCGCGCCCTTGCGCGCGGCATGGGGCACGTCATGCGGGCCACTGGCGCGCTCAGGGGCGTGAGCGGCGGATTGGAAAGCGGTCATGCGGAACCTTCTGATTGCGGTCGGATGGGTAAGGGCGCACGGCGCGCAGAACGGCCGCGGCGGAACCGCAAGGTTAGAAGGCTTTGTCGAAGACGGCCTTGACGGTCGTCAAGCCGGAGGCGGGGGCGAAGCGGTAAAAGCGCGCCCGCCGCATGGCGGCGGGCGGCTGCTGGCCAGGTGACGGATCAGGCGGCCGGCACGTGGGCGGCCTCGCCCATCACATAGACGCTGTCGATGACGCGGTCGTCGCCCAGCATGGCAAAGGCGAACAGCTCTTCTTCCAGCGTTTCCGAGCGGTTGCTGCGGCGGGCGATCAGCGGCGTGGCCTTGGGGTCCAGCACGATGAAATCGGCCTCGCAGCCAACGCTGAAGCTGCCGACGCGGTCGGTCCAGCCCAGCGCCTCGGCCGCGGCACGGGTGGCCAGGTAGAACATGCGCAGCGCGGTCAGGTAGTAGCCGCCCATGCGCGCCACCTTGTGCGCCGCGTTCATGGTGCGGAACATCGAGAACGAGGTGCCGCCGCCGACGTCGGTGGCCAGCGTCACGTTCAGGCGGTTGGCGTCGGACTGGTGGAAGTCATAGAAGCCGCTGCCCAGGAACAGGTTGGAGGTGGGGCAATGCGCCACCGCGGCGCCGCTGTCGGCCAGGCGCCGGCGGTCGTCCTGGTCCAGGTAGATGGCGTGGCCGTACATCGCGCCCGGGCGCAGCAGGCCGTAGCGGTCGTACACGTCCAGGTAGCTGCGCGCGTCCGGGAACAGCTCGGCCACCCATTTGACCTCGTCGCGGTTCTCGGCCACGTGGGTCTGGATAAAGGCGTCCGGGTAGGCGCGCGCCAGTTCGCCGCAGGCGGCCAGCTGCGCCTCGGTCGAGGTCGGGGCAAAGCGCGGTGTGATGGCGTAGGCCAGGCGTCCCTTGTTATGCCAGCGCGAGAGCAGGTCGGCGGAGTCCCGGGCACCGGTCTCGGCCGTATCGCGCAGGAATTCCGGGCAGTTGCGGTCCATCATCACCTTGCCCGTGACCATGCGCAGGTTGCGCGCCTCGCTTTCGGCAAAGAGGGCCTCGGCCGAGGCCTTGTGCACCGTGCTCCAGACCACCGCGCTGGTGGTGCCGTTGCGCAGCAGTTCCTCGGTGAAGAAGCCGGCCACGCCGCGCGCGTAGTCGGGATCGGCAAAGCGGCGCTCTTCGGGGAAGGTGTAGGTCTCGAGCCAGTGCAGCAGGCCCGGCGACGGCGACGCGATCATGTCGGTCTGCGGGTAGTGCACGTGGGTGTCGATAAAGCCGGGCACGATCAGCTTGCCGCGGTGGTCGACGATCTCGGCGTCGGCCGGAATGCGCGCAGCCAGCTGCGTATAGTCGCCGGCAGCGGCGATGTGCCCGTTGGTGACGATCAGCACCCCGTCGTCCCAATACTGATATGCATCCTCATGGAATTGCGGATCGCGCAGGAAATGCAGCACGCGGCCGCGAATGGCACGGGTGAGGGAGTCAGTCTTGGGGTTGGTCGTCATGGTGTGTCTCTTGTGGCCGGCCCGCGCGGAACGGCATGGTTCAAGCAGCGGGCCGGGCTATTGGCATGCGCCGCGCTCAGGCCGCTGGGGCCGTTGCGGGCGGGGACTTGGGCGGGCTCGACCAGAAGTGGTCGACTTCCGCCAGGAATTCGGCCTTCTGCATGGCAGGCAGGAAGGCCGCTTCAAAGCTGTTGCGGGCAAGCTTGTGGGCATCGGCCGCGTCCAGCGGCAGCGCCTCGAAGGTGGCTTCCCAGTTGGCGTTCATATAGCCGCCGAAGTAGGCAGGATCGTCCGAATGCAGCGTGATCACCACGCCGGCATCGAGCATGCGCTTGAGCGGGTGGTCGCGCAGGTCCGGGTAGACCTTGAGCTTGACGTTCGACAGCGGGCACACGGTCAGCGCCACGCGCTCGCGCGCCAGGCGTTCCACCAGCGCCGGATCGTCGATGGCGCGCACGCCGTGGTCGATACGCTGCGCCTTGAGGATGTCGAGCGCGTCGGTGACGTATTGCGCCGGACCTTCCTCGCCCGCGTGGGCCACCAGGTGCAGGCCCAGCTCGCGCGCCCTGGCGAACACGCGCGCGAACTTCTCGGGCGGGTTGCCTCGCTCGGACGAATCCAGGCCCACGCCGACAAAGCGGTCGCGGTAGGGCAGCGCGGCCTCCAGCGTGGCGAAGGCGTCTTCCTCCGGCAGATGGCGCAGGAAGCACAGGATCAGGCTGCTGGAGAAGTCATATTCGGTGCGCGCCTGGGCCAGGGCATCGGCGATGCCGTCGATCACCACGCCGATGGGCACGCCGCGCGCGGTATGGGTCTGCGGATCGAAGAAGATCTCGGCGTGGCGGACGTTGTCGGCGACGGCGCGCTTGACGTAGTCCATGGTCATGTCGAAGAAATCTTCCTCGGTCAGCAGCACGCTGGCGCCGGCGTAGTAGATGTCCAGGAACGACTGCAGGTCGGTGAAGGCGTAGGCGGCGCGCAGCGCCTCGACGCTGGGATAGGGCAGCGCCACCTGGTTGCGCTGCGCGAGCCGGAAGATCAGTTCCGGCTCAAGCGTGCCTTCGATATGCACATGCAGTTCGGCCTTGGGAGTGCGGCGGATCTGTTCCGCGAGCGCGGCATCGATGGTCATGGGGGCCTCGTTTCTGGGCTTTTCTGTGCCTGCCGGCGGGGCCGGCGGCACGGGTTCAGGGATGCACCGCCTCCGGGCGGCCCAGACGCAGCGCGGCAAGGCGCTGTTCGCGGACCTGGAGCAGCTGGGCGACGATGGCTACCGCAATCATAGCCGGAGCCTTGTCGGTAATCCCGGGAACCCCCATGGGGCATGTCATTTCCGCAAACCGGGCCGGGTCGATGCCGTGCTCGGCCATGCGGTGTTCAAAGCGCGCGCGCTTGGTCTTGGAGCCGATCAGGCCGAAGTAGGCGAAATCGGTGCGCTTGAGGATTTCTTCGCACAGGGTCTGGTCCAGCGCATGGCTGTGCGTCATGACCAGGAAGTAGCTGCCCGCGGGCGCCTGCGCCACTACCGCTTCGGGCGTGTCGCTGGCCTCGGCCTCGACATTGTCGGGCAGCCCGCCGGGGAACAGCGTGTCGCGCTCGTCGACCCAGTGCACGCGGCACGGCAGCGTGGCCAGCACCTTGACCAGTGCATGGCCGACATGGCCCGCGCCAAACAGCACCACGTGCATGGTGTCGGGCACCAGCGTATCGGTCCAGCTGCCGTCGGCGTGCAGCGTTACGCCGGGGGTCACGGCATGGCTGTCGCCATGGGTGATCGCGCCGCTGGCCGGCACCTGGCGCTGCAGTGCCTTGCCGGCGGTGAAATTGCGTTCGACCGCGTCAAGCCAGCGCAGGTCGGCTTTGCCCAGCACCTCGAATGCGAGCTGCACCACGCCGCCGCAGCACTGGCCCAGTGCCGGCCCGAGCGGGATGCGCTCGATCCGGCGTTGTTCACCGCGCACCAGCATCTCGCGCGCGATATCCATGCCGCGCCACTCCAGGTGGCCGCCGCCGATGGTGCCGACCAGGTCGTCGGCGCTGACCAGCATGCGGATGCCGGCCTCGCGCGGGGCCGAGCCCTTGACCTCGACGATGGTGACCATCGCCGCCGGCACGCCGGCGCGCACCATGCGGGCGGCGTCGGCGAAGCGGAAGGGTTTGAGCGGTGCGTCCTGCATGTCGGGGGCCTTGTCGGTGTTGCCTGGTTGCTGCTTGATGCAGTGGTGCTGCCTGCGCTGTGTCATCGCAAGGGTGGCGCGCGCCTGCTTCTTCCACCGGCCCCATGCCCGTCAACGCGGCCAAGGGGGGAAAGTCCGGGGGCGCCCGCAGGCGCGCGCTTCCTGCGATCGTTCCGCCAGCTCAGGCTGGCTGCGCCGCGGCTTCGCGCACGGCGTCGACGGCGTCCAGGATCGCCTCGCTGGTGGCCGGGGCCTTCAGCGGCGGGTTGATGCGGTAGTCGCCAACGGCAGCCACGGCGTCGCGGATCGCGAAGAACACCGAGAACGGCAGCAGCAGCGGCGGCTCGCCCACGGCCTTGGAGCGGTGGATGCTGTCCTCGACGTTGCGGTTCTGGAACAGGCGCACGTTGAATTCCTCCGGGCAGTCGTTGACCGTCGGGATCTTGTACGTGGACGGGGCGTGCGTCATCAGCTTGCCGTCCTTGTTCCACCACAATTCCTCGGTGGTCAGCCAGCCCATTCCCTGGATAAAAGCGCCCTCGACCTGGCCGATGTCGATCGCCGGGTTCAGCGAGCGGCCGGCGTCGTGCAGCGCGTCGGCGCGCAGCAGCTTCCATTCGCCGGTGAGCGTGTCGACCAGCACCTCAGAGCACGCGGCACCGTAGGCGAAGTAGTAGAACGGGCGGCCCTGCAGCTTGCTCTGGTCCCAGTGCAGCTTGGGCGTGGTGTAGAAGCCGTCGGACCACAGCTGCACGCGCGCCACGTAGGCTTCGCGCGCCAGCTCGCCGAACGACACGCGCAGCTCGCCGGCGCTGACCAGGTCATCGTTGAAGCGCACCTCGGACGGCTCCACGCCGGCCTTGCGCGCGGCAAACACGGCCAGGCGCTCGCGGATCTGGCGCGCGGCGTCCTGCGCGGCCTTGCCGTTCAGGTCGGCACCGGTGGAAGCTGCGGTGGCCGAGGTATTGGCCACCTTGCTGGTATCGGTCGCGGTCACGCGCACGCGTTCCATGCGGATGCCGAGCTCATGCGCCACCACCATCGCCACCTTGGTGTTCAGGCCCTGGCCCATCTCGGTGCCGCCGTGGTTCACCAGCACCGAGCCGTCGTTGTAGACGTGCACCAGCGCGCCGGCCTGGTTGAAGTGGGCCACGTTGAACGAGATGCCGAACTTCACCGGGGTGATGGCGATGCCCTTCTTCAGCACCGGGCTGGTGGCGTTGAAGGCGCGCGTGGCCTCGCGGCGGGCGCGGTATTCGCTGCTGGCCACCAGTTCGTCGATCAGCTCGTGGATGACGTTGTCTTCCACGGTCTGGCCGTAGGGCGTGACGTTGTTCTCGGTCTTGCCGTAGAAGTTGGCGCGGCGCACGTCCAGCGAATCCTTGCCGACCGTGCGGGCGACATTGTCCAGGATGTACTCGACCGCGAACGCGCCCTGCGGGCCGCCGAAACCGCGGAAGGCGGTATTGCTCTGCGTGTTGGTCTTGCCGCAGTAGCCGTCGATCTGCACGTTCGGCAGCCAGTAGGCATTGTCGAAGTGGCAGATGGCGCGGGTCATCACCGGGCCCGACAGGTCGGCCGAGAAGCCGGCGCGCGACACCATCTCGACCTTGACGCCCTCGATATGGCCTTCATCGTCGTGGCCCACGGTGTAGTCGAACACGAAGTCATGGCGCTTGCCGGTGATCATCATGTCGTCGTCGCGGTCCGGGCGCAGCTTGACCGGGCACATCAGCTTCCACGCGGCCAGCGCGGCGCAGCAGGCGAACAGCGCCGACTGCGACTCCTTGCCACCGAAGCCGCCGCCCATGCGGCGGCATTCGACCAGCACCTGGTGCGCCTGCCAGCCGAGCATATGGCACACCGCGTGCTGCATTTCGGTCGGGTGCTGGGTCGAGCACCACACTTGCATGCCGTCGTTCTCGCGCGGCGCGGCGTACGAGATCTGGCCTTCCAGGTAGAACTGCTCCTGGCCGCCCAGGTGGATCTTGCCGCTGTCCTGGTGGGCCGCGCTTGCGATGCGCGCAGCGGGCTCGCCGCGCGTCAGGTGCATCGGCGGCAGCACATAGCTGCCGGCCTCGTGCGCGGCTTGCGGCGACAGCACCGGGGGCAGGTCTTCGTAGTCGATGGTGCCCAGGCGGGCGGCGCGGCGCGCGGCGTCATGCGAGGTCGCCACCACGATAAAGACCGGCTGGCCGATGAACTGGACCACGTCGCGCGCCAGGATCGGGTCGTCGTGGATGATCGGGCCGCAGTCGTTGGTGCCGGGGATGTCGTCCACCGTCAGCACGTCGACCACGCCGGGCGCGGCGCGCACCTTGTCGAGCGAGATCGACTTGATGCGGGCGTGCGCGCGGGTGCTCATGCCGAGCGCGGCGTGCAGCGTGCCGGCCAGCTCGGGGATGTCGTCCGTGTAGGTGGCGGTGCCGGCCACGTGCAGGTGGGCGGATTCATGCGGACGCGAGATGCCGACCTGCGAGACCTGTTCGGCGGTGGCGTCGAGCAGGAAGGGTTCGGTTTGCTTGTTCATGCCGATGCTTTCCTTTTTCTCTGGCTCAGGCCGTGGCGGTTTCAGTGGCGCCGGCGCCGATGGCGCGGACGTTGACGGCTGCCGCGGGCAGCGCTTCGGCGCGGGTCTCCAGCCAGAAGCGGTACAGCAGGTTGGCGGCACCGCGGCTGCGGTAAGACGCGGTCGCGCGCATGTCGGACAGCGGCGTGTAGTCCTGCGCCAGCGCGGCCATGCCGGCGCGGGCGGTGGCTTCATCCCACGGCTGGCCGGTCAGGGCCGCCTCGGTGGCGGCGGCGCGCTTGGGCGTGGCGGCCATGCCGCCGAAGGCGATGCGCGCCTGCGTGACGAGGCCGTCCTGCACGGTGATGCCGAATGCGGCACACACGGCGGAAATATCCTCATCAAAGCGTTTGGACAGCTTGTAGGTGCGGAAGTGCTGCGGGCCGGCTACCGGCACGCGCAGCGCGGCGACGAATTCGCCCGGCTGCATCGCGGTCTTCTGGTAGGCCAGGTACAGGTCTTCCAGCGGCAGCGTGCGGCGCGTCTCGCCGTGCTGCAGCACCACTTCCGTGCCCAGCGCGATCAGCGCCGGCATCGAGTCGCCGATGGGCGAACCGTTGGCGATATTGCCGCCCAGCGTGCCGGCATTGCGGATCGGCAGCGAGGCAAAGCGCTTCCACATCTCTTCCAGCTCGGGGTGTGCGGCGTTGAGTGCGGCGTAGGCCTTTTCCAGCGTCACGGCGGCGCCGATCTCGACCATGCCGTCGCGTTCCTCAATGTGGTTCAGGTCTTCCACCTGGCCCACGTAGAGCAGGTTGCCCAGCTCGCGGAACTGCTTGGTGACCCACAGGCCCACGTCGGTGCTGCCGGCCAGGATGCGGATATCGGGCTGTGCCGCCTTGATCGCGCCGAACTCGGCCGCGCTGCGCGGGGCAAAGAACTCCTGGCCCTGGGCGCGGTAGCGGAAGGTCTCGCCGCGCTTGAGGTTGCGCAGGGTGTCGGCGATCTGCTTGGGGTTGAGCTTGTCCGCCGTAGGGGCGGGCAGGGCCATCATGCGCTCGCCGGCGTCGATGATCGGGCGGTAGCCGGTGCAGCGGCACAGGTTGCCGGTCAGCGCGTCGCAGATGGTCTGGCGCGAGGGCGCTTCGCCGCCCGGGGTGTGCTGCTGGTACAGCGCCCACAGCGACATCACGAAGCCGGGAGTGCAGAAGCCGCACTGCGAGCCGTGGCACTCGACCATGGCTTCCTGCACCGGGTGCAGGTTGCCGTCGGCCTGGCGCAGGTCCTCGACCGTGATCAGGGCCTTGCCGTCGAGCGTGGGCAGGAACTGGATGCAGGCGTTGACCGCCTTGAATTCGACATCGCCGCCGTCCTGCAGCTCGCCGACCACGACGGTGCAGGCGCCGCAGTCGCCTTCGGCGCAGCCTTCCTTGGTGCCGGTGCAGCGCGCGTCTTCACGCAGGTACTGCAGCACGGTGCGGGTAATGGGGGCGTCGGATACTTCCTTGACCTGGCCGCGGTGGAAAAAGCGGATGGTTTGCGTCTCCATGGTCTTCTCTCTCTTGGTGATGGCGGAAACATAGCACCCTGGCCTTTCATGCAATATTCGGCCCAGGTGATATGCCCCATCAGCGGGCGGCCCGATTGGTGCCCCGCCGCACCGCCAGGCGCCCCCCTGGAGGAGGTGATTTGACCGTTTGTGGGGCGCCTGTCATACACTATGCGCCGTTCCCATCCCCCACGCCACCCATCTGGCCCCCGCCGGAGGGCCGCCATCGCCATGCACGGACGCGACCATCTCGATACATATTTGCTGCGGGTGCTTCACACCCTGCTGACCGAGCAGAGCGTGACCCGCACGGCCGTGCGCCTGGGCCAGTCCCAGCCCGCCATCAGCAATACCCTGAAGCGCCTGCGGGAGATCACCGGCGATGCCATTTTGGTGCGGGGCAAAAACGGCATGGTGCCGACCGAGCGCGGCCGCGAACTGCTGGCGCTGGCCGAGCAGAGCCTGGCGGCGATGGACCGCATCGCGCGCCCGCCGCAGCAGTTCGACCCGGCCACCACCACGCGCACCTTCCACCTGGGCGCGCCGGACTACCTGGACGCGTTCTTCCTGCCCAATATCGTCGAGCGCGTGCGCCGGCTGGCGCCGGGCGCCAAGCTGTTCGTGCATCCGATGACGTCGTCGTCGGACTTCCTGGACGACCTGGAGCAGGGGCAGCTCGATATCGTGGTCGGCAACTGGCTGTCGCCGCCTGAGCACCTGCATATCTCGCCGCTGTTCGACGACGAGGTGGTGTGCATGCTGGGCGCGCAGCATCCGCTGGCGCGCAAGGGGCTGACGCTCAAGCACTACCTGGAGATGCCGCACCTGGCCCCGGCGCCGTATGCGTCGATGCAGCGCAGCATGATCGACCAGGCGCTGGCCGAGCAGGGCTACAAGCGCAATATCCAGGTCACGCTGCCGTATTTCGGCCTGGTGCCGTATGTGCTGATGAAGACGGATATGGTCTTTACCACCGGCCGCCAGTTTGCTGCGCACTACGCGCAGTACCTGCCGATCCGCATGGTGCCCTCGCCGGTGTCGTTCCCGCGCATGCGCTTCTACCAGCTGTGGCACGAGCGCTGCCATGCGGCGCCGGATGTGATGTGGATCCGGCGCATGATCGCCGAGGTGGCGGCGGACCTGCCGCAATTGCCGCGGCTGGAGGCAGAGGCCGGCTGAGCGGGCCGGGCAGCAGGCGAGGGGGCTTACTTTGCCTTGTAGCTCGGGAAGAACAACTGCTCGCCTTCCACCTTGTACCCGGCAATCGCGTCCTGTCCTTCCTTTGACGTGATCCACTCCACCAGCTTGATCGCATCCGTGTGGTTGATACCCGCATGCCTGGCGGGGTTGACCGCGATGATTCCGTACGGGTTGAACATCTTCGGATCGCCTTCGATGGCGATGGCCAGGCCGGTCTTGGCGCGATAGGCGCCGTAGGTGGCGCGGTCCGACAGCGTATAGGCCGGCATCTGCGCGGCCATGGTCAGCACCTCGCCCATGCCCAGGCCGGCGTTGACGTACCACGGCTGGCCCTTGGGCTCGATGCCGAGCTGCTTCCAGTAGTCCTTCTCCATCACGTCGGTGCCGGAGTTGTCGCCGCGCGAGATGAACTTGCTGCTGCTGCCGGCGAGCTTGCGGAACCCCGCCAGCACGTCCTTGCCGCCCTTGACGCCTGCCGGGTCGCTGGCCGGGCCGACCACGATGAAGTCGTTGTACATCACGTCGCGGCGGTTCACGCCGTAGCCGGCCGCGACAAAGGCGTCTTCCACCTTGCGCGCGTGCACCAGCAGCACGTCGACGTCGCCCATCTCGCCCATCTTCATGGCCTTGCCCGAGCCGACCGCGATCACCTTCACGGTGACGCCCGCCTTTTGCTCGAAGCGCGGCAGCAGGTATTTCAGCAGGCCCGAGTTCTCGGTGCTGGTGGTGGTGGCCAGCTTCAGTTCCCCGGCATGGGCCGCCGACAGCAGGCCTGCGCAGGCCATCGCAACGAGATGGCGCGCTGGGCGGCGCAGGCGTTGGGCAAGGCGAGGCGACATGCGGTGGCTCCTTTGTATTATGTTTTTCCAGACATAATTGCTTTTGCCTTTCGATCTCATGGAGAATGCGGCAAAAGAACATAAGAATGGGGTATTCATTGTGGTCCAGCTGAGATCGACAAGTAAATATGCTGCGGAGGACATATGATCTTCCGCTTTGACCTGTTTCCGGTGATCGCGCCAGACGACAATCCGCGCGCGAATGGCAAGGTGTTCCAGCTGCTCAAGGCCGTGCGCGAAACCGGGTCGCTGCACCGCGCCGCGCGCGAGATCGGCTTGTCGTACCGCCATGCCTGGGGCGTGATGCGGACCTGGGAGGAAATGCTCGGGCGCAGCGTGCTCGATATGGAGCGCGGCCGCGGTGCCTCGCTGACCCGCTTCGGCGAACGCCTGCTGCGCGCCGAGCTGCGCCTGCGCGAATCGGTCGACCCAGTGGTGCAGAAGGCCATGGCGGACTTCATTGCCGAGCTGGACGATGCCCAGCAGCCGCAGTCGCAGGTGCATTTCACCGGCAGCCATGACCCGGCGGTGGAGGTGCTGGCCGCCGCACTGGGCGAGGCAGGAACCTCGCTGCAGCTCGATACGGTGTTTTGCGGCAGCGTGGAGGGGCTGATTTGCCTGCAGGAGCGGCAGTCGGAACTGGCCGGCTTCTATGTCTCGCCGGTGCAGACCGCGGGCTCGGTCGCGCATGTGACGCTGCGCAAGTGGCTGCGGCCGGCCGCGGTGCGGCTGCTGCGGCTGGCTTGGCGCGAGCAGGGCCTGATCCTGGCGCCGGAGGTGGCGCGCGAGGTGCATGACCTGCGCGACCTGGCGCGCACCCAGGCGCGCTTCGTCAACCGGCAGCGCAGTTCGGGCACGCGCATGCTGTTCGACCAGCTGCTGGCCGCGCAGGGCCTGTACCCCGACCAGATCGCCGGCTACGACGAGACCGAGTTCAGCAACGAGAAGGTGGCCGAGGCCGTGCACGGCGGCCGCGCGCAGGTGGGCTTCGGGCTGCGCATGAATGCCGAGGCCCATGGGCTGGCCTTTGTGCCGTTGACGCGCGAGGCCTACTACCTGGCGCTGCGCAAGAACGACCAGACCGCCGGCTGGATGGCAGCACTGCTGGCGCTGCTGGCCGACCCGGCCTTTGCCCGGCGCATCGAAACGCTGCCCGGCTACACCATGGCCGAGCCGGCCGGCATCCTGACCCCGCAGGAGGCGTTGCCGTGGTTCGGGCCGGGCGGCAAGGAGGACGCCTGAGGGCGAGCCGGGCGGCATGACGCCGACGGGCGCGCGGCTGCGCGGCCCGGTCCGTATTACACTCCCTGCCAGGCGCACCGCGGTTTTGCATCGGCTTGCGCCAGACCCTTGCAAGGAGCGCCATGCTGGAAACCGCCGCGCTGGCCGCGGGCATGTCCTGGGCCAGCGGCTTTCGCCTCTACCTTGCGGTGCTGGCCGCCGGCGTGCTGGCGCGCCTGGGCTGGCTGGACCTGCCGCCCGGGCTGCAGCCGCTGGAATCCTGGTGGGTCATCGGCGTGGCCGCCGTGCTGGCCGTGGCCGAATTCGTCGCCGACAAGGTGCCCGCGTTCGATACCGTCTGGGATGGCATCCATACCTTTATCCGCATTCCCGCCGGCGCGATCCTGGCCGCCGCCGCCTTCGGCCAGCTGGATCCGCAGTGGATGGTGGCGGCAGGGCTGATCGGCGGCACGCTGGCCGGCACCGCGCATGCGGTCAAGGCGGGCACGCGCGCGCTGATCAATGTGTCGCCGGAACCGTTCTCCAATTGGACGGCCTCATTCACTGAAGACCTGACCGCGACCGGCAGCCTGCTGCTGGCGTTCTTCCTGCCGGTGGTGTTCCTGATCTTGCTGGTGGTCTTCCTGCTGGTGTCGGTGTGGCTGCTGCCGAAATTGTGGCGCGGCGTGCGCCGGCTGCATGCGAGCCTGCGCGGCAGGACCGAGCGGCCTGGCACACCGCGCTAGCTTCCCGGCCATTCCCGTTTTTTTTCGACTGACCCGAGGCGCGCCGCCGCCAGAAACCAAGAACCAAAGCAACCGATGCCTCCCGAGTCCGCCATCGAAGCCCCGGCCACGGCCGCCAACCCCGCCGGCACGCGCCCCGCGCATGGCGGTCGCTTCTCCGCCTGGCGCCAGGCGCTGCGCATGGCGCGGCGCGACTGGATTGCCGGCGAGCTCTACCTGCTGCTGTTTGCGCTGGTGCTGGCCGTGGCCGCGCTGACCAGCGTGGGCTTCATGGCCGACCGCATGCGGCTGGGCCTGGAGCGCGACGCGCGCCAGATGATCGCGTCCGACGTACTGCTGGTGGCTGACCAGCCTTTCGATGCCGCCTTCGCGCAGCGTGCGCAAGCGGCGGGGCTGGCCGTGGCCCAGACCGTCACCTTCCCGAGCATGGCGACTGCCAACGGCAAGGCGCCGGCCGGCGGCGACGCGCCCAGCCAGCTGGCCGCGCTCAAGGCGGTGACCGACGGCTATCCGCTGCGGGGCAAGCTCAAGGTGGCCAGTGCGGCGGGGGCGCCGGATGCGCCCGCCGAAGGCATTCCCGCGCCGGGCACGGTATGGGTCGACGAGGCGCTGCTGGGCGCCCTGGGGGTTGCCGTGGGCGACACCCTGCAACTGGGCAGCCGCAGCTTCCGCATCGACCGCATCATCACGCAGGAGCTTGATCGCGGCACCGGCTTCATGAACTTCGCGCCGCGCGTGCTGATGCCGCTGTCGGACCTGGACAGCACCGGGCTGATCGGCTGGGGCAGCCGCGTGACCTACCGGCTGCTGGTGGCCGGCCCCGACGCCGCCGGCGCTGCCTTCCAGAAATGGGCGCAGGACGAGATCGGACGCCGCAAGCTGCGCAATACCCGGGTCGAGTCGCTAGAGTCGGGCCAGCCGCAGATGCGTGCCACGCTGGACCGCGCCGAGCGCTTCCTGTCGCTGGTGGCGGTGCTGTCGTCGATGATCGCGGCGGTGGCCATCGCCATGTCGGCGCGCCGCTATATGCAGCGCCACACCGATGCCTGCGCGGTCTACAAGTGCCTGGGGCTGTCGCGCGGGCAGATCCTGCGCGCCTTCGGCCTGGAGTTCCTGCTGGTGGGGGCCGCGGGCGCGCTCGCCGGAGTGCTGCTCGGGTACCTGGCGCACTATGGCCTGCTGCTGTCGCTGGGCGGGCTGCTGCGGGTGTCGCTGCCGCAGCCGTCGCTGCTGCCGGCACTGGTGGGCGTGCTGGCGGGGCTGGTGCTGCTGGCCGGGTTCGCGCTGCCGCCGCTGCTGGCGCTGACACGGGTGGCGCCGCTGCGGGTGCTGCGCCGCGATATCGGGTTGCCGCCGGTGTCGGCCTGGGTGGCCTATGCACTGGGCCTGGGCGCCTTTGTCGCGCTGCTGCTGGTGGCGGCGCGCGACCTGCGGCTGGGGCTGACCACCGCGGGCGGCTTTGTCGCCGCGGGCGTGGTCTTCGCGGTGCTGGCGCTGGGGTTGCTGACGCTGCTGTCGCGCCTGCTGCGCGGGCGCCTGCGCGGGCGCGCGGCGATGGGCTGGCGCTTTGCGCTGGCAGTGCTGGAACGCCGCCGCGCGGTCACGGTGCTGCAGACCGTGGCGCTGGCGGTGGGGCTGATGGCGCTGCTGCTGCTCGGCATGACCCGCAACGACCTGGTCGATTCGTGGCGCCAGGCCACGCCGGCCGACGCGCCCAACCGCTTCATCATCAATATCCAGCCGGACCAGCGCGAACCGTTGCGCCAGATGCTGGCCGGCGCCGGCATCAACGACCTGCTCTACCCGATGGTGCGCGGGCGCCTGACCCATATCGGCGAGCGCGCCATCCGCGGCGACAGCTTCGAGGACGGGCGCGCGCGCAACCTGGTCGAGCGCGAATTCAACCTGTCCTATACCGATGCGCTGCCCGAGGGCAACCGCGTGATTGCCGGGCGCTGGTCCAACGGCCCGGACGCCGGCGCCTCGGTGGAAGAGGGCATCGCCAAGACGCTGGGCATCCGGCTTGGCGACACGCTGCGTTTTGACGTGGCCGGCCAGGCGGTGCAGGCCCGCGTGACCTCGCTGCGCAAGCTGGACTGGGGCTCGATGCGGGTCAATTTCTTCGTGATCCTGCCGCCGCAGGCGATGCAGGGGCTGCCCGAGACCTACATCACGTCGTTCCACCTGCCGCCCGCCAGCACGGCGCTGGGCAACCGGCTGATCGCGGCCTTCCCCAACATCACCGTGGTCAATACCGACCTGATCCTGCGCCAGATCCAGGACATCCTGGACCAGGTGATCGCGGCGGTGGAGTTCCTCTTCGTGTTCACGCTGGCCGCCGGCGTGACCGTGCTGTACGCGGCGCTGTCCGGCGCGCGTGACGAGCGCATGCGCGACGCGGGCCTGCTCAAGGCGCTGGGCGCCTCGGCCGCGCTGGTGCGCCAGACCCAGTACGCCGAGTTCCTGGTGGTGGGCGGCCTGGCCGGATTCCTGGCCAGCCTGGGCGCGATCGCGGTGGGCTGGGGCCTGTCGCAGTTCGTCTTCGATTTCCCGTACCGCTTCAATGCCTGGATCGTGCCGGTGGGCGTGGTTTCTGGCATGCTGTGCGCTTTTGCCGGCGGCTGGCTGGGCCTGCGCGAAGTGCTGCGCCAGCCCGCGCTGGCGACCTTGCGTGATGCCTGAGTGGCTGCGCTGTTTGAGTGTGTGATGAGTACTGAATCCAACGACAAGCCCGGCACGGCCGAGGTGACTGCATTTGAGCTGGTGGGCGGCGAAGCGCGCGTGCGCGAGCTGGTCGACCGCTTCTACGACCTGATGGACCTGGAGACCCAGTTCGCCGGGCTGCGCGCGCTGCACCCGCCCTCGCTGGAGGGCTCGCGCGACAAGCTGTTCTGGTTCCTGTGCGGCTGGCTGGGCGGTCCCAACCACTTTATCGAGCGCTTCGGCCACCCGCGCCTGCGCGCGCGCCATATGCCGTTCGAGATCGGCGTGAGCGAGCGCGACCAGTGGATGCGCTGCATGGCGCTGGCAATGCAGGACATCGGCCTGTCCGAAGACCTGCAGCTGCGCCTGATGCAGGCGTTCTTCCAGACCGCCGACTGGATGCGCAACGTGGCGCGCTGAGGCGCCGCCGCTCCCTTCTTTCAACCGAAAGGTTTCGCAAGTCCATGACAGACCAACTGCCTGAAGACGCCGTGCGTTTGCTCGATTTCTGGTTCGGCCAGCCCGGTTCTGCCGCCTGGAATACCGAGCGCCCGCAATGGTTCACCAAGTCGGACGCCTTCGATGCGCAGATCCGCACCAACTTCCTGTCCGACTGGCAGGTCGCCTGCGACGGGGCCCCGGACGACTGGTCGGTCACGCCCGAAGGCGCCTGCGCGCGCGTGGTGCTGCTGGACCAGTTCCCGCGCAACATGTTCCGCAACGATCCGCGCAGCTTCGGCAGCGATACGCTGGCGCTGGCACTGGCCAGGCGCATCGTCGCCACCGGCATGGACCGCAAGCTGCCGACGGACTACCACCGCATGTTCTGCTACATGCCGTTCGAGCATTCCGAGGCGCTGGAGGACCAGGACGAGGCAGTGCGTCTGATGACGCAGCTGCGCGAGGCCAGCGGCGGCGTGGTGGATGTGGTGGAGTGGGCCGAAAAGCACCGCGCGATCATCGCGCGCTTCGGCCGCTTCCCGCACCGCAATGCGGTGCTGGGCAGGCAGAGCACAGAGCAGGAACTGGCGTTCCTGCGGCAGCCGGGCTCGTCGTTCTGAACCAGGCCGGCAGCAGGGGCGCGCTCAGGTCTTGTCGCGCGCCTGTTGCCACTTGTCGACGCGCACGCGCGGCGCGGCCGCCAGCTGGCCCAGCAGGCCGGCGGGCGTGTCTGCCACATGCAGCAGGTCGGCATGCACCTGCTTCATGAAGCCTTCCCGCACTGCGTGCGCAAGGAAACCCAGCAGGCCGTCGTAGAACCCGTTGACATTCAGCAGGCCCACCGGCTTGTCGTGGTAGCCCAGCTGCAGCCAGGTGAAGGTCTCGAACAGCTCTTCGAAGGTGCCCACGCCGCCCGGCATGGCGATAAAGGCGTCGGCACGGTCCGCCATCATCTGCTTGCGCTCGTGCATGTTGCGCACCACGTGCAGCTCGGTCAGGCCGCGGTGGCCCACTTCCTTCTGCATCAGCGCGTCGGGGATGATGCCGATGGCGCTGCCGCCATGTTCCATCACGGCGTCGGCGACGATGCCCATCAGGCCCACCTTGCCGCCGCCGTACACCAGCGCCAGGCCGCTTTCGGCCAGCGTGCGGCCTAGCAGGCGCGCGCCTTCGGCGTATTCGGGACGGTTGCCGGGGCTGGAGCCGCAATACACGCAGACCGATTTCACTTTGCTTCCTTTGCCGCGTCGGCTGCGGCCTTGGCTGCCGCGTAGTCGCGCGCCAGCTGGTCGAATGCGTCCCGGGCCCGGCCGCGCAGGTAGGGCGCCAGGATCGAGAAGATGTGGTAGCTCGATCCGTGCAGGTAGCCGCGAATCTGCTCGGGGTCGTTGTACTGGCGCGGATGCTGCACGAACTGGAACGACAGCCAGTAGGTGGCGATCACCACCATGTTGGTGCAGATGGCCTCGACCTGCTCGGGCGTGGCTTCCATCTCGCCGTCGTCGATGAACTGGCGGCAGATCTCGTGCGCAAAGCGCTTCTTCTGCTCGACGATGCGCTTGAAGTTGGTCTCCAGCATCCGGTTGCGCGCCAGCAGGTCGTTGATGTCGCGGTAAAGGAAGCGGTAGTTCCACAGGAACTCGGACATGTACTGCAGGTAGCCCCAGCTTTCGTCCAGCGTGGCCTTGTGGTCGTCCGGCATCTTCAGGCGCCGCTCCATCTCCTGCTCGAAGCGCACGAAGATGGAGTTGATGATGTCGTCCTTGTTGCGGAAGTGGTAGTAGAGATTGCCGGGGCTGATCTCCATGGCTTCCGCAATCGTCGTGGTGGTGACGTTGGGTTCGCCGACTTCGTTGAACAGGCGCAGCGAGACGTCGAGGATGCGGTCCCTGGTGCGGCGGGGGCCGGTTTGCGGTTTCGGTTCCATGGGCGTCCGGGCGATCGGTGCGATCAGTAAGTCGGGGGCAGGGTAGCGATTATAAGCAATCGGCCCGGCCACCCCATCCGGCATCCCCGGCGAGTGACGGATCAGCCCGCCAGCGTCCGCACCCAGCGCACCACGTGCGGCCCGGCGATGGCGACCCAGGTGCCGCCGCACAGCACCAGCGCCAGCATTACCGCGGCGCTGCCGAAATCCTTGGCACGCTTGGACAGGCTGTGCCGCTCCAGCGAAATGCGGTCGATTGCCGCCTCGACGCTGGAATTGAGCAACTCGACGATCAGCACCACCAGCAGCGTGCCCAGCAGCAGGATGCGCTCGACCACGTCCACCGGCAGCAGGAATGCCCACGGCGCCAGGATTGCCACCAGCGTCAGCTCCTGGCGGAACGCGCTTTCCTCGAGCACCGCATAGCGCAGCCCCGACAGCGAATTGATGGCCGCATGCCAGGCGCGCGTCAGGCCGCGGTTGGCCTTGTGGGGGTTCTGCTCGATCGAATAGTCAGCGCTCTGGACTGCCTGCGGCGGCCTCTGCAGAGGCGGGTCGGACGGCAGTTCCGGATGGGGTTTGGGCATGGTTTTGCGGGGCGGGTTGGGCCGCTGCGCTGTCGCGGCCTGGCTTGCCGGCAGCGAACGGCCGAAGATGGGCCAGGAACTGCTCGGAGGCGGCGCGCCACGAGAACCGCTCGGCGTGGGCACGTGCCGTGGCGCGGTCGATGCGCAGCGCTTCCAGGCAGGCTTCGCGCAGGTCTTCGTGCATCGCGCCGGCGGGGCTGTCGCCCAGCACATCGATCGGGCCGGTGACCGGATAGGCGGCCACGGGCAGCCCGCTGGCCAGCGCTTCCAGCAGCACCAGCCCGAAGGTGTCGGTACGGCTCGGGAACACGAACACATCAGCCGAAGCATACACCCGGGCCAGCTCGGGCTGGCTCAGCACGCCCAGGTAGTTGGCGCCCGGATAGCGCGCGCGCAGCGCCGGCAGCGCCGGGCCGTCGCCGACCACCCACTTGGAGCCGGGCAGGTCCAGCGCCAGGAAGGCCTCGACGTTCTTTTCCACCGCCACGCGGCCCACGTACAGGAAGATCGGGTGGGCGGTGTTGAGCACGTTGGGGCGCTGCAGCGTGAACACGTCCAGGTCCACGCCGCGCGTCCACAGCACGGCGTTGGTGATGCCATTGCGCCGCAGGTCGTCCAGCACCACCGGGGTGGGCGCCATCACCGCCTGGGCCGGGCCGTGGAACCGGCGCAGGAAGCGGTACGTCCATGCCAGCGGGATACCGAAGCGCGCCTGCACGTATTCCGGAAAGCGTGTGTGGTAGGCGGTGGTGAAGGGCAGCCGGCGGCGGAGCGCGTGGCGCCGCGCGGCCAGGCCCAGCGGCCCTTCGGTAGCGATATGCAAGGCATCCGGAGCGAAGGCCTCGATGCGGCGCTGCACGCGCGCCGCCGGGAACAGCGACAGGCGGATCTCGGGGTAGGTCGGGCACGGCACGGTGCGGAATTCCAGCGGCGTGATCATGTCGACCGTGTGGCCCATGGCCTCGAGTTCGCGGCGCGTGGACTTGAGCGTGCGCACCACGCCGTTGACCTGCGGTTCCCAGGCATCGGTGACGATCAGGATCTTCATGCAGCCTCCTCGGGCGCGGTGGAAGGGCAATGCGGTTGGGGCAAACGGTGGCAGGCCGGGATCAGCCCGCCACGGCGGCGCGGCGACGGCGGCGCGTGGCCGGGGCCGGCGCGTCCAGCAGCGTGGTCCAGTAGACGATCTTCAGCTCGCCTTCCATGGTCTCGACCAGTGCCGACAGGCTTTCGACCCAGTCCCCGTCGTTGCAGTAGAGCTGGCCATTGACCTCGCGGATCTCGGCCTTGTGGATATGGCCGCAGACCACGCCATCGCAGCCGCGGCGGCGCGCTTCATCGACCATCGCGCTCTCGAACGCGCCGATGTAGTTGACCGCGTTCTTGACCTGGTGCTTGAGGAACTGCGACAGCGACCAGTACGGGAAGCCCAGGCGCGCGCGCAGCCGGTTGAAGTGGCGGTTCAGCGCCAGGATCACCGTGTACAGCGAATCGCCGAGGTAGGCCAGCCAGCGCGCGTGCTGCACCACGCCGTCGAACAGGTCGCCGTGCACCACCCACAGCCGGCGCCCGGAGGCGGTGACATGCACCGCCTCTTCGCGCACGGTGATGTCGCCGAAGGCCATGCCGTCGAACTGGCGCGCGGCCTCGTCGTGGTTGCCGGGAACGTAGATCACTTCAGTGCCCTTGCGCGCCTTGCGCAGCAGCTTCTGCACCACGTCGTTGTGGCTTTGCGGCCAGTACCAGCCGCGGCGCAGCTGCCAGCCGTCGATGATGTCGCCGACCAGGTAGAGCTGGTCGGATTCGTTGTGCTTGAGGAAGTCCAGCAGGTAGTTGGCCTGGCAGCCGGGCGTGCCCAGGTGGATGTCCGACAGCCAGATGGCGCGGTAGCGCTGGATCGGGTGCGGCTCGGGCGGGTAGGTCTGCTGCTGTTCGCGCTGGGGTGCCAGCGCGGCATCCAGGGCCGGCGCCATGAAGGCGGTCAGCGGCGCGGCGCTGTCGCTGTCAGGGCTGCGGCGCAGCCATTGCGTCAGTTGCGCGGTCTTCGACAAATACCCGCGGGCAGATCGGATTGCTTGCACCATGGCAG
Organism: Cupriavidus sp. GA3-3; assembly: GCF_000389805.1. Lineage (NCBI taxonomy): Bacteria > Pseudomonadati > Pseudomonadota > Betaproteobacteria > Burkholderiales > Burkholderiaceae > Cupriavidus > Cupriavidus sp. GA3-3. Next base: position 259,895 of record NZ_KB944478.1, on the reverse strand, counting down.
TCCCGGTTGCGGCGATGGCTGCATTCAGCCAGCCCGCGATGACGGTGCCGTGACGGAAACATGACTGACATATGAATCGTGGCGGAAGTGGAACAGTCCTGGCTGGCGCAGGTGTCAGTGCCCGCGCGCGGACAGCTCAGCGAGGGCGTCGAGTACCGCACGCACCGCGGCGGGATGGCGCAGCAGCGTGACATGACCGATGCCGGCCAGCGCAATATGCCCGGCGCCGTCGAGCCAGCCGGTGCAAGGCGGCCCGGCGATCGAGTCATGCCAGCTGAAGATCGAGATCATGCGCGCACGGCGGCGCGGGGTTTCCGCGGCGGCGAGCGCGCGCAGCCAGGGGCTGCCGCAACGCATCTGGCGCGCATTGGGGCCGCCGCCAAAGCGCGCCAGCGCGCTGCCGTGATGGGGGCTGCCCAGCGTCACCACGCCGGCGCAGACGTCTTCGTCGCCCGCCAGCTGCAGCGCGGCGCGCGCGGCCAGCCCGCCCATGCTGTGGCAGACCAGCAGCGGCGGGCGTCCGGCCTCGGCTGTGATGCGCCGCATGGCGGCCAGCAGCGTGCGCGCGTAGTCGTCGATGTCGCCGAACACCGGCTTGAGCTCGATCCCCTCGCAGCGGTAGCCAGCGGCGGCCAGTGCCGGCTGCATGTCGAGCCAGATGGCCTGCCCGCAGGCGTAGCCGTGCACCAGCAGCACCGGCGGGGCGTCGCGGCCGGGCAGGGCATCGAGCGGTGCGGCAAAGGGCGCGTGCGCGCGGAATGGCTGCAGCCAGTCGAACATGCGCAGCACGGCCACGCACTCGGCCGCAAAGCAGCGCAACGCCTCAGGCAGGCGCAGCGGACGGCGCGTGGCGGCGAGTTCAAGCGGTGGTGCGGGCGGGTGATTGCCGCGCCCGACCCACAGGCCGCGCCCGCTCAGGGCGAAAGCGAAGGCAATGCCGCTGGCGAAGCTGCCGAGGATGGCCGCCACACCGGCGGCGACCGCGCCGGGCCATGGCCATCCGGCCAGTTGCACCAGCCCGGCGGCGATGCCCAGCGCGGCGGCTGCCTGCAAGGTCACCGCAAGGCGGCGGATGCCGGCGGCCGACAGGCTCATGGCTTGGGCGGGCGCAGGTCGGTCAGCCGCGTGCCGGCCAGGCGGTCATGCAGGAACTGGCGGCGCGGATCCAGCCACGCCAGCAGGACCCAGACCAGCAGGCCGGCGCACAGCACCGCTACGAACGGCCCCTTGACCAGCCCCAGCATATGGCCGACTGCCGCCGATGGCGGCAGCCACAGCCATGCCAGCACGTAGCGCAGCGCCGCCTGCGGCCAGCGCGGCGGCACGCCGGCGGCGTTCTCGACGCGCATGCGCCAGGTCTGCATGGCCAGGGTCTGGCCGTTGCGTTGCCAGAACCAGGTGAAATACAGGCCCATCACCAGGAAGCTCCACACCTGGATCACGAGCGGCCCGTCCACACCAAGCTTCTGCAGCAGCGGTTGCACCAGCAGGTAGGCAGCGGTCGAGGCGCTCAGCACGCCGAACAGCAGCACGCCCTCATAGAGCATGCAGGCGATGCGTCGGCGCAAGGGCGGGGCGGCGGGGCGGGCGGCTGCGGCGGGCTTGGGATCGAGGGTGGCAGCGGGCATGGAAGGCGAAGAAGGCTGGGCTGGCGCACGGGGGCATGGCGGTGCCGGCGCGGGTCAGTCGGGGCCGGCCTTGCTGCGCTGGCCGGCGTGAGACGGCCATTATGCCAAATGACGTGGGGATTACTGGCGCACGGTGGCGTCGGAAGCCGCGGCCGCTTCGGTGGCGACCTCGGCTGCGGATGCCGGTGCGGCGAGCGCTGCCGGTGCCGAGGCGGCCGGCGCCGAGGCGGCCGGCGCCGAGGCGGCGGTCACGGCCGCGGGCGCGGAGGCCGGTTGCGCCTGGGCTTCGCTGGCGGGCTTGCCGGCAGCGTGGCCACTGCGACCCGCTGCGGCGCTGGCCGATTTCGGCTCGCGGTGGAACTGGCGGCTGGTTTCGCTGGGCAGGCGCTTGCCGCTGGGCAGCGCGCTGACAGCGCCGGGGCGGCGCGGCACGTGGTCGGTGGCGGCCAGCTTCTTTTTCTGCTCTTCAGGCAGCTGCTGGTACTTGTCCCAGGCCTCGGCCTTTTTCTCGGCGGGCAGCGAGCGGGTGATCTGGTAGTTCTCGCGCGCCAGCCGGCGTTGCTGCGGGGTCATCTTGACCCATTCCGCCATGCGCGCCTGCAGCCGGGCCTGCTCGGCCGGGGAGAACTTGGGGTAGCGCTCGGCGATGCGCAGCCACTTGTGGCGGTTCAGTTCCGGCAGGCTGTCCCACAGCGGCTGCAGCGGGGCCAGGATGCGCTGGTTGACCGGGCTCAGATCGGCCCAGGCCGGCCGGGCATTGGTTGCCTGCGCGGCCGCAGGCGCTGTCACCGCCGAAGCCCCCTGGGCATGCGCCGCGGGCGGCAGCAGGCCCCAGCAGGCGGCTGCGCCGGCACCGGCCAGCAGCGCGGCCAGCCGGCGGCGCAAGGCGTCGGGGTGGAATATTGCGCGCGCCATGCTATTGCCCGCGCTTCAGGAATACGTGGAAGCCCTCGTCGGCGTAGGCCGTGGGCGGCAGGTCGTCGAGCAGCATGGCGGCGTCGATATCGGCCAGTTCCTCGATGCGCTTCTGCTCCTGCCAGTGATAGATGCCGATCAGGCCGGCGGCCAGCGCCACCAGCGTCCAGATCAGGCCAAGGCGGCGCAGCCAGGCGCCGGCGCGGTGCAGCGGGGAGCTGTCTTCATCAAACAGCGGGACGTGCGCGCCGGGCATGGCCAGTTGCGGGACCAGCACGGGCGCCTCGGCCTTCTTGCGGGCGACCGCCATCCGGCGCGCAGCGGCGAGCCTTTCGGTGATGTCGGCCGGCAGGTCGTCGGTGCCGGCATCGAGTGCCGCCCGAATCTCTTGGGCAAACCGGCGTTCGCGGATTTCTTTTTCGTTTCTGCTCATAGTCGGACCCCCCGTGCGCGCAGGGCCTGCGCAAGTGTATGCGTGGCACGGGAACAGTGCGTCTTGACGCTGCCTTCGGAGCACCCCATTACGGCGGCGGTTTCGGCGACGTCCATATCTTCCCAGTAACGCATCAGGAATGCCTCGCGTTGACGCGTCGGCAGGCGCTGGATTTCCTGCTCGATGATGTGCATGACCTGGGCGCGCTCGACCTTGTCGGCGCTGCTTTCGGCCGATTCGGAGCCGGCCTGTGCCTCCAGCGTCTCAAGCAGGTCATTGTCGTCGCCGTCGCGGTCGTCGCGCAGGCTGGAAAACAGCGAGACCCAGGTGTTGCGCACCTTCTGGCGGCGGAACCAGTCGTGGATGGTGTTCTGCAGGATGCGCTGGAACAGCGGCGCCAGCTCGGCGGCGCCTTTGTCGCCGTACTTCTCGGCCAGCTTGATCATGGCGTCCTGGACAATGTCCAGCGCGGCGTCGTCGTCGCGGACCGCAAATACGGCCTGCTTGAAGGCGCGGCGCTCGACGCTGGCAAGAAAATCGGACAGTTCCTGGTCGGTGGCCATTCGGGCGGTTGCGGCTCGTTGCTGCGGGACAAATGCCCGGTTCTGGTGAATGTGCTGCGTACGGCCCGTGGCACATTCGAGGTGCTGCGATGCTAGCAAAAAAACGACCCCCTGTACCACTTTGTATTGCTGCAAATACATTGCGGCGCGCAAAAAATCCGCCGCAACTCCGGAAAATCCCTCATGCGCAGGGCAAAAACAACCGTAGACCGCGCTGGTGCATTGCAGTATCATCGTCGGTTCACACGACATCAGTGGTTGTCTCATCCGGCCGCTTATGAGGCGGTCTTCCATGCAGACGCGCACCGCTTGAACCCGAGCCACAAGCCCGGCAGAGAGCATCCAAACAATTTTTTGCCGAAAATTGCAAAGGACTGAAATGAACATGCCCAGCGCGGAATTCTCCCACGCAGACAGCAATTCATCTGCCGCACCCGAAATGATCGGGGCGGAAATTCTCGTTCACGCACTTGCCGAAGAAGGCGTCGAGTACGTCTGGGGCTACCCCGGCGGCGCAGTGCTGTATATCTACGACGAGCTCCACAAGCAAACCAAGTTCGAGCACATCCTGGTGCGCCACGAGCAGGCCGCGGTTCATGCCGCAGACGGCTATGCACGGGCAACCGGCAAGGTGGGCGTGGCGCTGGTGACCTCCGGTCCCGGCGTGACCAATGCCGTCACCGGTATTGCCACCGCGTACCTCGACTCGATCCCGATGGTGGTGATCACCGGCAACGTGCCGACCCACGCCATTGGCCAGGACGCCTTCCAGGAGTGCGACACGGTCGGCATTACCCGCCCGATCGTCAAGCACAACTTCCTGGTGAAGGACGTGCGCGACCTCGCCGCGACCATCAAGAAGGCGTTCTTCATTGCCGCGACCGGCCGTCCGGGCCCGGTGGTGGTGGACATCCCCAAGGATGTCTCGCGCAATGCCTGCAAGTACGAGTACCCCAAGTCGATCGACATGCGCTCGTACAACCCGGTGAACAAGGGCCACTCGGGCCAGATCCGCAAGGCCGTGGCCCTGCTGCAAGGCGCCGAGCGTCCGTATATCTACACCGGCGGCGGCGTGGTGCTGGCCAATGCCAGCGACGAGCTGCGCCAGCTGGCGGCGCTGACCGGCCACCCGGTGACCAACACGCTGATGGGCCTGGGCGCGTTCCCCGGCACCAGCAAGCAGTTCGTCGGCATGCTCGGCATGCACGGCACGTATGAAGCCAACATGGCCATGCAGAACTGCGACGTGCTGATCGCCATCGGTGCCCGCTTCGACGACCGCGTGATCGGCAACCCGGCGCACTTCACCTCGCAGGCGCGCAAGATCATCCATATCGACATCGATCCGTCGTCGATCTCCAAGCGCGTCAAGGTCGACATCCCCATCGTCGGCAACGTCAAGGACGTGCTGCAGGAACTGATCGCCCAGATCAAGGCCAGCGACATCAGGCCCAAGCGCGAAGCGCTCGCCAAATGGTGGGAGCAGATCGAGCAATGGCGTTCGGTGGACTGCCTGAAGTACGACCGCAGCTCCGAGATCATCAAGCCGCAGTACGTGGTGGAAAAGATCTGGGAACTGACCAAGGGCGACGCCTTTATCTGCTCCGACGTCGGCCAGCACCAGATGTGGGCCGCGCAGTTCTACAAGTTCGACGAGCCGCGCCGCTGGATCAATTCCGGCGGCCTGGGCACGATGGGCGTGGGCCTGCCGTACGCAATGGGCATCAAGAAGGCGTTCCCGGAGAAGGAAGTCGTCACCATCACCGGTGAAGGCTCGATCCAGATGTGCATCCAGGAACTGTCGACCTGCCTGCAGTACGACACCCCGGTGAAGATCTGCTCGCTCAATAATGGCTACCTGGGCATGGTGCGCCAGTGGCAGGAGATCGAGTACGACAACCGTTACTCGCACTCCTACATGGACGCGCTGCCCGATTTCGTCAAGCTGGCCGAGGCCTACGGGCACGTCGGCATGCGCGTCGAGAAGACGTCGGACGTCGAGCCGGCGCTGCGCGAGGCGTTCCGCCTGAAGGACCGTACCGTGTTCCTGGACTTCCAGACCGATCCCACCGAAAACGTCTGGCCGATGGTCCAGGCGGGCAAGGGCATTTCCGAAATGCTGCTCGGCGCGGAGGACCTGTAATGCGTCACATCATTTCGGTCCTGCTGGAAAACGAACCGGGCGCGCTGTCGCGCGTGGTGGGCCTGTTCTCGGCCCGCGGCTATAACATCGAGACGCTGACCGTGGCACCCACCGAGGATGCCTCGCTGTCGCGCATGACCATTGTCACCTCCGGCTCGGATGACGTGATCGAGCAGATCACCAAGCACCTGAACCGCCTGGTGGAAGTGGTCAAGGTGGTCGACCTGACCGAAGGCGCGCACATCGAACGCGAGCTGATGCTCGTCAAGGTGCGCGCGGTGGGCAAGGAGCGCGAGGAAATGAAGCGCACCGCCGACATCTTCCGCGGCCGCATCATCGATGTCACCGAGAAGACCTACACCATCGAGCTGACCGGCAACGGCGTCAAGCTCGATGCGTTCCTGGACGCCATCGACCGCACCGCCATCCTCGAGACCGTCCGTACCGGTGGCTCGGGCATCGGCCGCGGCGAGCGCATCCTGAAGGTCTGACCGGGCCCCGGCTCACCCATACGGCTTCACGCAGCATCCCCGGGGCGGCGCGATCCGGACGCACACGATGCGTCCGAGGATGCCGCCCCCCTCATACAAAAGACAGAGATTGAAGGAATCATCATGAAAGTGTTTTACGACAAGGACGCCGACCTCTCCCTGATCAAGGGCAAGAACGTCACCATCATCGGCTATGGCTCGCAGGGCCATGCCCACGCGCTGAACCTGAAGGATTCGGGCGTCAATGTGACGGTCGGCCTGCGCAAGAGCGGCGCGTCGTGGAACAAGGCTGCCAACGCCGGCCTGCAAGTGAAGGAAGTGGCCGAGGCCGTCAAGGGTGCCGACGTGGTCATGATCCTGCTGCCGGACGAGCAGATCGCCGACGTGTACAAGAACGAAGTGCACGACAACATCAAGGAAGGCGCGGCGCTGGCCTTCGCCCACGGCTTCAACGTGCACTACGGTGCCGTGATCCCGCGCGCCGACCTGGACGTGATCATGATCGCGCCGAAGGCCCCGGGCCACACCGTGCGCGCCACGTACACGCAAGGTGGCGGCGTGCCGCACCTGATCGCCGTGCACCAGAACAAGTCCGGCGCCGCCCGTGACATCGCGCTGTCGTACGCCACCGCCAACGGCGGCGGCCGTGCCGGCATCATCGAGACCAACTTCCGCGAAGAAACCGAAACCGACCTGTTCGGCGAGCAGGCCGTGCTGTGCGGCGGTACCGTCGAGCTGATCAAGGCTGGCTTCGAAACCCTGGTGGAAGCCGGCTACGCGCCGGAAATGGCCTACTTCGAGTGCCTGCACGAACTGAAGCTGATCGTCGACCTGATCTACGAAGGCGGCATCGCCAACATGAACTATTCGATCTCCAACAACGCGGAATATGGTGAGTACGTCACCGGCCCGCGCGTGGTGACCGAAGAGACCAAGAAGGCGATGAAGCAGTGCCTGACCGACATCCAGACCGGCGAGTACGCCAAGAGCTTCCTGCTGGAGAACAAGGCCGGCGCCCCGACGCTGATCTCGCGCCGCCGCCTGACGGCCGAGCACCAGATCGAGGAAGTGGGTGCCAAGCTGCGCGCGATGATGCCGTGGATCGCCAAGAACAAGATGGTCGACCAGTCGAAGAACTAAGCTGCATCGCTGTCTGATGGCCCGCGCCGCACGGCGGCGGGCCGAAGCCGTTCAGCGTTCCGTGCCACGCCCTTCTATTATCAGAGGGGAGTCGCGGGACCTGAACGGCTTTTTGTTATGCTTGTCAGACTTTGGGCAAGGCGTGCATTATCCTGCTCCGCGACCACGGGGGCGCCGCCCGATGGCGGCTATTGCCGCCGCCGCGCCGCCTTGCCATGGTCTTGTATCCACCGACACCTGTACTGCATGAACTATCCTCATCCGCTGATCGCCCGTGAAGGCTGGCCGTTCCTGGCCGGCGCCTTTGTCATCTCGCTGCTGGTGCACGCCAGCGCGGGCTTCTGGTGGGCGTTGCCGTTGTGGATCATCACGGTATTCGTGCTCCAGTTCTTCCGCGATCCGCCGCGCCCGATCCCGTCGCAGCCCAACGCGGTGCTGGCCCCCGCGGACGGCCGCATCGTCGTGGTCGAAAAGACCCAGGACCCGTACGCCGGCCGCGAGGCGCTGAAGATCAGCGTCTTCATGAACGTCTTCAACGTGCACTCGAACCGGGTCTCGGTCGATGGCGCGGTCGAGAAGGTCGAATATTTCCCCGGCAAGTTCGTCAACGCCGACATGGACAAGGCCTCGGTCGAGAACGAGCGCAATGCCGTGCTGATCCGGCGCGCTGCGGACGGCCAGCTGGTGACGCTGGTGCAGGTGGCCGGCCTGGTGGCTCGCCGCATCCTGTGCTACACCAAGGTGGGCGACAACCTCTCGCGCGGCCAGCGCTACGGCTTTATCCGCTTCGGCTCGCGCGTGGACGTCTACCTGCCGCTCGATGCGCGTCCGCGCGTGACCATCGGCGAGAAGGTATCGGCCTCGTCGACCATCCTCGCCGAACTCGACGTGAAGTGAGAGACAGCCTGACCGGAGGACTGTGATGGTTGCCTTCCATCGACGTAACAAGCGCAGCAGCAGCGGCAACGTGACCCACCTGCGGCCGTTCCGCCATAACCAGCTGCGCGGCGCCGACGACAACTTCGATGACGAAGCCGCCGACGACCACGACATCGTCTATCAGCGTCCGCGCCGGCGCGGCATCTACCTGCTGCCCAACGCGTTCACCACTGCGGCGCTGTTCGCGGGTTTCTTCGCCATCGTCCAGGCCATGAACATGCGCTTCGATGCGGCGGCCATCGCCATCTTCGCGGCGATGGTGCTGGACGGCATGGACGGGCGCGTGGCGCGCATCACCAATACGCAGAGTGCGTTTGGCGAGCAGTATGACTCGCTGTCGGACATGACCTCTTTCGGGGTTGCGCCGGCGCTGGTGATGTATGAGTGGATCCTGCATGACCTGGGCAAGTGGGGGTGGATCGCAGCCTTTGTCTACTGCACCTGCGCTGCGCTGCGCCTGGCGCGCTTCAACGCCAACATCGGCGTGGTAGACAAGCGCTTCTTCCAGGGCCTGCCCAGCCCGGCCGCCGCCGCGCTGGTCGCGGGCTTCGTCTGGCTGGTGATCGACAACAAGCTGCCGGTCAAGGAGCTGTGGATGCCGTGGGTGGCGTTCGGCATCACGCTGTACGCCGGCCTGTCGATGGTGTCCAACGCGCCGTTCTACAGCGGCAAGGCGCTTGACGTTCGCTACCGCGTGCCGTTCGGCATGATGGTGCTGGTCCTGGTGCTGTTCGTGGTGGTGTCCACCGATCCGCCGGTGGCGCTGTTCGGCCTGTTCGTGGCCTATGCGATCTCGGGCTATGTGCTATGGGCCTGGCGGGCGATGCACGGCAAGCCGGCCATCGAGAAGAAGCAGCGCGAGAACGGCGGCAAGGCTTCTTAGACGTTTCAGGCAGAAGGGCGCTCAGGCGCCCTTCATGCATTTCCGGATTCACAATTGTTTTCATGCCGCGGCCATCAAGGCGTGGCACTCTGCAGTGTTTTCCACTCACCGTCAGGAGGATGTCATGGGCATGTTCGACTTCATCAAGGAAGCGGGAGAAAAGCTGTTCGGCACGGGCGAGGCCAAGGCCGCGCAAGAGGCCGCCGCGGCGGATGCGTCGGCGGAGAAGGTCGATGCCGCCAATCGCGCCGCGGGCGATGCGATCGAGGGCTACATCAGGAAGATGGGCCTGGATGCCACCGGGCTGATGGTGCAGGTGGACGGCTCGCAGGGGCTGGTCACCGTGTTCGGCGTGGCACCGGACCAGGCCACGCGCGAGAAGATCATCCTGTGCGCCGGCAATGTCGAGGGCGTGGACAAGGTCGAGGACAAGATGTCCGTCAACGTCGAATCCGCGGAATCGAGCTGGCATACCGTGGTCAAGGGCGACACGCTGTGGGCGATCTCCCAGGCTGCTTACGGCAACGGTGCCGAGTACAACAAGATCTTCGAGGCCAACAAGCCGATGCTGAGCCACCCGGACAAGATCTATCCGGGCCAGAAGCTGCGCATTCCGCCCAAGGGCTGATCCGTGCCGCTGGCGGGTCCGGGCAATATGGGCTAAACCCTGTATTGCACGGGCGCGCCAACTCGGCTATAGTCGCTGGCATGATTTCGCGCCAAGTTCTAATCGCCCGCACCACCCTAGGTGGCCTACTAGGCCATCAGGTCGGGACGCGCGCGCGCTAAGGACGGACTTACCCCTTAGCGCGAAATCCGCAAGGAATTTTTCCAACGCCCCGGCCTGCTCCATGCACGCCGGGGCGTTTTGCATTCCACAGCCGTGGAGCGCGGAACAGGCGGTAGGCCCCGGACGCAGCATGCCGGGGACAGCACACGACAAGCAATCAGGAGCTCCACAAAATGTCTGACAAACTCATCATTTTCGACACCACCTTGCGTGACGGCGAGCAGTCGCCCGGCGCCTCGATGACCCGCGAGGAAAAGATCCGCATCGCACGCCAGCTGGAACGCCTGAAGGTCGATGTGATCGAGGCCGGTTTCGCGGCGAGCTCCAACGGCGACTTCGAGGCCATCCGCTCGATCGCGCAGGTGGTCAAGGACTCGACCATCTGCTCGCTGGCCCGTGCCAACGACAAGGACATTGCCCGCGCCGCCGAGGCGCTCAAGCCGGCCAACTCGTTCCGCATCCACACCTTCATCGCCACCTCCGCGCTGCACATGGAGAAGAAGCTGCGCATGACGCCGGACGAGGTGTACCAGCAGGCCCGCCTGGCGGTGCGCTTTGCGCGCCAGTTCACCGACGATATCGAGTTCTCGCCGGAAGACGGCAGCCGCTCGGACATGGACTTCCTGTGCCGCGTGCTGGAAGGCGTGATCGCCGAGGGTGCGACCACCATCAACCTGCCGGATACCGTGGGCTATGCCGTGCCGGAAGGCTACGCCGAGCTGATCCGCTCGGTGCGCGAGCGCATTCCCAACTCGGACAAGGCGATCTGGTCGGTGCACTGCCATAACGACCTGGGCATGGCCGTGGCCAACTCGCTGGCCGCCGTCAAGATGGCGGGCGCGCGCCAGATCGAATGCACCATCAACGGCCTGGGCGAGCGCGCCGGCAACACCAGCCTGGAAGAAGTGGTGATGGCGGTGAAGACCCGCCGCGACTATTTCGACCTCGATATCGGCGTGGATACCACGCAGATCGTGCCGGCCTCGAAGCTGGTGTCGCAGATCACCGGTTTCGTGGTGCAGCCGAACAAGGCCGTCGTGGGTGCCAATGCCTTCGCGCATGCCTCGGGCATCCACCAGGATGGCGTGCTCAAGGCGCGCGACACCTACGAGATCATGCGTGCGGAGGATGTGGGCTGGAGCGCCAACAAGATCGTGCTGGGCAAGCTGTCGGGCCGCAATGCCTTCAAGCAGCGCCTGCAGGAGCTTGGCATCGAGCTTGAAAGCGAAACCGAAGTCAACGCCGCCTTCACCCGCTTCAAGGAATTGGCCGACCAGAAGGCCGAGATCTTCGACGAGGACATCGTCGCCATCGTCTCGAACGAGGCCCAGCACGATGCCAACGAGCACTTCCGCTTTATCTCGCTGTCGCAGCGCTCCGAGACCGGTGAGCGCCCGCATGCGCGCGTGGTGTTCAGCATGGACGGCCAGGAGCAGAGCGGTGAGGGCGAGGGCAACGGTCCGGTCGACGCCACCCTGCATGCGATTGAATCACGCGTGTCCAGCGGCGCAGAGATGGTGCTCTATTCGGTGAATGCCATCACCGGCGGCACCGAGGCCCAGGGCGAAGTCACCGTGCGCCTGTCCAAGGCCGGCCGCATCGTCAACGGCGTGGGCACCGACCCGGATATCGTCGCCGCCTCGGCCAAGGCCTACCTGGCCGCGCTGAACAAGCTGCACGACAAGGCTGTGCAAAAGATCAATCCGCAGATCTGACCCAGGCCCCTGCGTAGACGGCGGAAGGCTTACCCGGCCTGAGCGTCCGGACCAGGCCCGCCATTCCCGACCCGGGGATGGCGGGCTTTTTTCATGGCTCAGCGGCGGCGCTCGTCGGGGTCGTACATCGGGTCGGGCGTGATCTGGGTCTGGCGCAGGATGCCGGCGTCGTCGAAATAGAAGTGGTACAGCGACGGCCACACGTCTTCATGGCGGAAGCGGTAGGACCAGACCTCGCGCCGCATCAGCGGGTAGTACTCGACCGGCAGGCGCGTCATGCCGAAATGCTCGGCCACATCCTGCTTGGTCCAGGTGCCGACCTGCGCCTTGTACAGTTCCAGCGTGGACAGCACATTGCTGAAGCGGGTCAGGTTGCCGTTGCGGTCGAAGTCGGCACCATAGGCGTACTGGCCCAGCGGCTGCTTGGTGTAGATCCAGCGCGAGGTACCGTCGCGCAGCTGGAACACATCGGTGGGCGGCCCGAACGCAGCCTGTACTGCGGCCTGCGGCTGGCCCACCAGCCTGGTGCCTTCCGGTACCGGCATCAGCGTGGTGCAGGCAGACAGCATGGCGGCGCCCAGCGCCAGCATGAGCCGGCGCGCGCCGTTGGCGATGACAGAATTCATGGCGAACCTCGGTCGATGCGTGGATGGTGAATACCGCAAGTGTAGTGCGGCCTCCGCGCTTGTGTGCGCCGGGCGCTGCTTTTCAGTGGATCTTCCCGCAACCTGGCGCTTTCCTCGCGGAAACGGCAGTCAATGATCGGGCCCGGTGGCATTTGCCCGCAACCGGTCGCTGCCGTACTATCCTGCGCTTTCCGGGAGAGAACATGAAGGTTGCGGCACGGTGGCGTGGATGGCTGGGCGGGTTGTTGCTGGCGGCAGCGGCGGGCGCGTCGGCTCAAGAGCCGATCCGGCTGGGCATGATCGACGGGTTGTCCGGCCCGTTTGCCAACGCGGGCGAAGCCGTGACGCGCAACCTGCGCCTGGCAATCGAGCGCATCAATGCGCGCGGCGGCGTGAAGACCGCCGAGGGTGCGCGGCCCATGGAGCTGGTCACCTTTGACAGCAAGGGCAATGTCGACGAGAGCCTGATCCAGTTGCGGGCCCTGACCGACAAGCGCATTCCCTTTGTCCTGCAGGGCAACAGCTCGGCCGTGGCCGGCGCGCTGGTGTCGGCCATCAACCGCCACAATGCGCGCCAGCCCGACGCGCGCGTGCTGTTCCTGAACTACTCGGCGGTCGATCCCAGCCTGACCAACGAGAACTGCAGCTTCTGGCATTTCCGCTTTGACGCCAGTGCCGACATGCGCATGCAGGCGCTGACCGAGGTGATCCGCCAGGACCAGTCGGTGCGCAAGGTGTACCTGATCGACCAGGACTACAGCTTCGGCCACCAGGTGTCGCGCTCGGCTCGCGAGATGCTGGCGGCGCGCCGGCCGGATATCCAGATCGTGGGCGACGAGTTCCACCCGATCGGCAAGATCAAGGACTTTGCGCCCTATATCGCCAAGATCAAGGCGAGCGGGGCGGACGCGGTCATCACCGGCAACTGGGGCAACGACCTGACGCTGATGGTCAAGGCCGCACGCGAAGGCGGACTGCAGGCCAAGTTCTACACCTTCTATGGCAATGGCCTGGGCGCGCCCGCGGCGATGGGCGATGCTGGCGTGGGCCGCGTGCTGGCGGTGGCCGAGTGGCACCCGAATGTGGGCGGGGCGGCGTCGGACGCGTTCTACCAGCAGTTCCGCGCGCGCTATCCGGAGCCGAAGGACGACTACGTCCACCTGCGCATGCAGATGATGGTGGAAATGCTGGCGCGCGCGATCGAGCAGGCCGGTTCCACCGATGCGGTCAAGGTGGCGGGCGCGCTCGAGAACATGCGCTACGTCAACCAGTTCCACGAGGCCACCGTGCGCGCCGACGACCACCAGGTGCTGCAGCCGCTGTACGTGTCGGTGATGGAGCGCCAGGGCGGGGCAGTGCGCTTCGACAACGAGGGCTCGGGTTATGGCTTCCGTACCGTGCGCAAGCTCAAGGCCGCGCAGACCACGCTGCCCACCACGTGCCGGATGGAGCGCCCCTGAGCGCCAGCGCGCCCGCACGGGCCGCCCGGTATTCCTGCCGTAGCTTTTCGGCTATAATCCGCGGCTGTCGTTGCCTGGCCGTTGGCCCGGTGGCGGCGGTAGCCAGTCAAGACATGGCACGACGCATGCGGCGCATCCCGCGCTGTAGCGTTCGCAAGTGAAAGGAAATCATCATGGCAGTTGCCGATATCAACAAGTCCGAAGTCATCAAGCAGTTCGCACGTGGCGCCAACGACACTGGCAGCCCCGAAGTGCAAGTGGCCCTGCTGACCACCCGCATCAACGAACTGACCCCGCACTTCAAGGCCAACATGAAGGATCACCACAGCCGCCGCGGTCTGCTGCGCATGGTGAGCCGCCGTCGCCGCCTGCTGGACTACCTCAAGTCCAACGACGCCGACCGTTACCGCGCCCTGATCGAAAAGCTGGGCCTGCGCAAGTAAGGTTGCGCCCGATGGCAGCGCGATTCCAGGGTTTGCACGGTTTCGCGTGAGGCCTCGATGCCTGCTTCAGCAATGCTGGGGCAGGCATTTTGCATTTCTGGCGGGGTGAATCGGCCTTGCCCAGAGATGCAGGCAGTTGATGGAGTGATTTTCGCTTCACGCCGCCCGGCGGACATTCTGATTCACCGGGCGCCCGTTGCAGCAAGCTGCGCAACGGAGTAAGTTGTTCTTTTTTTGTTTTCAATACCCCGGACCGGCCAAGGAAACAGGGCTTTGTGTCATTCCAGCACGGCATCGGCAACGCCGGTGCCGTGCTGGAATGGCATAGCACTTCCCTGCGACTGCGACCGGCGACCCGGCAGTTTGCCTGCGGCTGAGAACGCAGGCGTCGCAGGCCGTGCGCGTGTTATTGCGTGATTGCGCGGCCTGCACGCAAGCCAAGGAATGCACATGTCCATGTTCAACAAGATCGTCAAGGAATTCCAGTGGGGCCAGCACACGGTCCGCATGGAAACCGGCGAAATCGCCCGCCAGGCCGGCGGTGCCGTGCTGGTCGATGTGGAAGACACCGTGGTGCTGGCGACCGTGGTCGCCGCCAAGAACCCGAAGCCGGGCCAGGACTTCTTCCCGCTGACCGTCGACTACATCGAGAAGACCTACGCGGCCGGCAAGATCCCCGGCGGCTTCTTCAAGCGTGAAGGCCGTCCGTCGGAAAACGAGACCCTGACCTCGCGCCTGATCGACCGTCCGCTGCGCCCGCTGTTCCCGGAAGGCTTCTACAACGACGTCCAGGTGGTGATCCACGTGGTGTCGCTGAACCCGGAAGTGCCCGCTGACATTCCCGCGCTGATCGGCGCGTCGGCCGCGCTGGCCGTGTCGGGCATCCCGTTCAACGGCCCGGTTGGCGCCGCGCGCGTGGGCTACAAGGATGGCCAGTACCTGCTCAACCCGACCCGCTCGCAGCTCGCCACCTCGGACCTGGACCTGGTGGTCGCCGGTACCGAGCGCGCCGTGCTGATGGTGGAATCGGAAGCCAACCAGCTGTCGGAAGACGTCATGCTGGGCGCCGTGGTCTATGGCCATGAGCAAATGCAGATCGCGATCAACGCCATCCATGAGCTGGTGCGCGAAGGCGGCAAGCCCGAGTGGGACTGGGCCCCGGCCGCCAAGAACGAGCCGCTGATCGCCAAGGTCACCGAAGTTGCGCTGCCGCTGCTGCAGGAAGCCTACCAGCTGCGCCAGAAGTCGGCCCGCAGCCAGAAGCTGAAGGAAGTAAACGCCAACGTGGCGGCCGCGCTGGCAGCCGCCGGCGTGGAAGCCGACAAGGTGGAAGTCGGCAACATCATGTTCGACCTCGAAGCCAAGATCGTGCGCGGCCAGGTGCTGGCCGGCGAGCCGCGTATCGACGGCCGCGACACCCGCACGGTGCGCCCGATCGAGATCCGCTCGTCGGTGCTGCCGCGCGCGCACGGCTCGGCGCTGTTCACCCGTGGTGAAACGCAGGCGCTGGTGGTGGCCACGCTCGGCACCAAGAGCGACGAGCAGATCATCGACGCACTGGCCGGCGAATACCGCGACCGCTTCATGCTCCACTACAACATGCCCCCGTTCGCCACCGGTGAAACCGGCCGCGTGGGCAGCCCGAAGCGCCGTGAAATCGGCCACGGCCGCCTGGCCAAGCGCGCACTGATCCCGGTGCTGCCGAAGGACGATGAATTCGCCTACACCATCCGCCTGGTTTCGGAAATCACCGAATCCAACGGCTCGTCGTCGATGGCTTCGGTCTGCGGCGGCTGCCTGGCGCTGATGGACGCCGGCGTTCCGGTCAAGGCACACGTGGCCGGCGTGGCCATGGGCCTGATCCTGGAAGGCAACAAGTTTGCCGTGCTGACCGACATCCTGGGCGATGAAGATCACCTGGGCGACATGGACTTCAAGGTGGCGGGTACCGACAACGGCATCACCGCGCTGCAGATGGACATCAAGGTCCAGGGCATCACCAAGGAGATCATGCAGGTCGCGCTGGCGCAGGCCCGTGAAGGCCGCCTGCACATCCTGCACAAGATGCAGGAAGCGATGGGCCACGCCCGCACCGAACTGTCGGCGCACGCTCCGCGCATGATCACCATGAAGATCCATCCGGACAAGATCCGCGAAGTGATCGGCAAGGGCGGCTCGACCATCCAGGCGCTGACCAAGGAAACCGGCACCACCATCGACATCCAGGAAGACGGCACGATCACGATCGCGTCGACCTCGACCGACGGCATGGCCGAAGCCAAGCGCCGCATCGAGGGCATCACCGCGGAAGCCGAAGTGGGCAAGATTTACGCCGGTACCGTGCTGAAGCTGCTGGACTTCGGCGCCATCGTCAACATCCTGCCGGGCAAGGATGGCCTGCTGCACATCTCGGAAATCGTCAACGAGCGTGTCAAGGACATCAAGGACTGGCTGAAGGAAGGCCAGCAGGTCCGCGTCAAGCTGATCCAGGCTGACGAGAAGGGCCGCCTGCGCCTGTCGCTGAAGGCCGCGCTGACCGAAGAGGGCGGCAGCATCAGCCCGATCAACGCCGGCGAAGCCGCCGCGCCGGCGGCTCCGGCCGAAGGCTCGGAACAGCAGTAAAGCCAGCGGGGCAGGATTGCCCGCAGGTGCCGCCGCAAGGTGGCGCCGCCAAAAAAACGGCTGGACGATGTCCAGCCGTTTTTTTGTTTACACTGCCGGCAACCCTATCGAGCCAAGGCTCACACCGACCCTGGCGCGACGCATCGTCGACCCGCGCCAAGACAAGTACAAGGAGCAGAGCAGCATGCAAGCCATCGAGATCCGCGAATACGGTGCCCCCGAAGTCCTCCAGCTGACCGAGCGTCCCGACCCGGTTGCGGGACCGGGCGAGGTCCTGATCCGCGTGGCTGCCGCCGGCGTCAACCGTCCGGACGTATTCCAGCGCACCGGCAACTACCCCGTGCCGCCGGGTGCTTCGGACCTGCCCGGCCTGGAAGTGGCGGGCGTGGTGGTGGGCGGCGACCTGTCGCATGCCGACAACCGCTTCGGCCTGAAGGTGGGCGACCGCGTCTGCGCGCTGGTGCAGGGCGGCGGCTACGCACAGCTGTGCACGGCGCCGCTGGCACAGGTCCTGCCCGCGCCGCAAGGCCTGAGCGATATCGAGGCCGCGGCGCTGCCCGAGACCTTCTTCACCGTCTGGAGCAATGTGTTCGACCGCGGCTGCCTGGGCCAGGGCCCGCGCGGCAAGGATGAGACCCTGCTGATCCAGGGCGGCTCCAGCGGCATCGGTACGACCGCGATCCAGATCGCCAAGGCGCTGGGCTACAAGGTGTTCGTCACCGCCGGCACCGATGAGAAATGCAAGGCCTGCGAAGACCTGGGCGCCGATCGCGCGATCAACTACAAGACGCAGGACTTCGTCGCCGAGGTGTCGGCGCTGACCGGCGGCAACGGTGTCGATGTGATCCTCGACATGGTTGCCGGCCCGTACCTGGCGCGCGAGCTGAAGTGCATCGCCGACGATGGCCGCATCGTCATCATTGCGCTGCTGGGTGGCGCCAAGGCCGAGATCCCGCTGGGCGATATCCTGCGCCGGCGCATCACCGTGACCGGCTCCACGCTGCGTCCGCGCCCGGCATCGTTCAAGGGCAAGATCGCCGCGGCACTGCACGAGCAGGTGTGGCCGCTGCTGGCCGCCGGCAGGATCAAGCCGGTGATCCACGAGGTGTTCCCGGCCGCGCAGGCGGCCGATGCGCATCGCCTGATGGAGTCGAGCGAGCATATCGGCAAGATCGTGCTGACCTGGTAAGGCACATCGAGCGTTGCATGTGGCCAATGCTGCCGCCCGCCGCCATCGGGCGGCGGTAGCGCCGTGCCCCCGCCACAAGCTATAATAGCGGGTTTGATTTGGGAGGGGCACTTCGTGAGACAAAAGCTCGTCATCGGCAATTGGAAGATGCATGGCAGCCTGGCTGCAAACGCGGCGCTGCTGGAGGACATCAAGGCTGGCGCGGCCAAGGCGACGCTGGCGGTCTGCGCGCCGTTCCCCTATCTTGCACAATGCCAGGCGTTGCTGAATGGCTCGCAAGTGGCCTGGGGCGCACAAGATGTGTCGGCAGAGGCGCGCGGCGCCTTCACCGGTGAAGTCTCGGCATCGATGGTGGGTGAGTTTGGCTGCACTTATGTGCTGGTCGGCCACTCGGAGCGCCGCACCTATCATGGCGAAACCGACCAGACCGTCGCGGCCAAGGCGCTGCGCGCGCTGGAATTCGGCATCGTCCCGGTAGTCTGCGTGGGTGAAACACTGGCCCAGCGCGAGGCGGGCGAAACCGAAGCGGTGGTCGGCAGGCAGCTGCAGGCCGTGCTGGACGCGCTGACGGTGGAGCAGCTGAGCCGCGTGGTGCTGGCCTATGAGCCGGTCTGGGCGATCGGCACCGGCAAGACCGCCACCAGCGAGCAGGCGCAGGCGGTGCACGCGTTCTTGCGCGGCCAGGTTGCCGCGCGCGACGCGGGCGTGGCCGAGCGCATGGCCATCCTGTACGGCGGCAGCGTCAAGCCGGACAATGCGGCCGAACTGTTTTCCATGACCGATATCGACGGGGGCCTGATTGGCGGCGCCTCGCTGAAGTCGGCAGATTTTCTCGCGATCGGCAACGCCTGAATGCCGGCCGTTCCGATCGACCGATCAGGCAAGTAACCAGCCAGTAAGGCTTATCTAAATCAAATGGCAATCTTCAAGACTTTGTTGGTGGTGCTGCAGGTGTTGTCGGCGCTGGGCGTGATTGGCCTGGTGCTGATCCAGCATGGCAAGGGCGCCGATGTCGGCGCGGCATTCGGTTCGGGTGCCTCGGGCAGCCTGTTCGGTGCCACCGGCTCGGCAAACTTCCTGTCGCGCACCACCGCCGTGCTGGCCACGCTGTTCTTCGTCTGCACGCTGGCGCTGACGCTGCTGGGCAACTACAAGCCGGCTGCATCGCTGGGCGTGATGGGCGCGGCGCCGGCTTCGGCGCCCGCAGTGGCAGGTGCTTCGGCTCCCGCTGCAGCCCCGGCAGCGGCCGCTGATGCATCAGCGCCGGCAGCTCCCGCTGTACCGAAATAATCCGTAAGCCTTGCGGCGGATTCCTGAGTTTTTTTGCAGTTGTGCGTTGAACAAAGCAAGAAATCTGGGTTAGAATGCAAGGCTTGAAACGATTCCCCAGCGATGGGTTCCGAGCAAAGACGAAAGCCTCTGCAACGGACCTGAAGGGCCTGAAAACCCGGCGCCAGGCAATATTGTTTCTCCCCCAGCCGACGTGGTGAAATTGGTAGACACGCTATCTTGAGGGGGTAGTGGCGAAAGCTGTGCGAGTTCGAGTCTCGCCGTCGGCACCAAACAACTTGATCGGAGTCCCTGGCCGGGCAATGCACCCGAGCGTGGGGCTCCGGCAGTCCGCAAGGCGGCGCGCCATGAGGCTCATGGCTTAGCGCCTGGGGTGGGCAACAGGACGCCGCTTCAGCTGGTGCTGTTGACAACATTCCAGATAAGGCTGGCCGTACCTTGAATCTCGAAGCCTACTTCCCCGTTCTCATCTTCATCATCTTCGGTGTCGTGCTTGGCGTGGCGCTGATGTCGATCGGTCGGATCCTCGGTCCGAACAAGCCCGATCCCGCGAAGCTGTCGCCGTACGAGTGCGGCTTCGAAGCGTTCGAGGACGCGCGCATGAAGTTCGATGTGCGCTACTACCTCATCGCCATCCTGTTTATCCTGTTCGACCTCGAAACCGCCTTCCTGTTTCCGTGGGGTGTCGCCCTGAGGGATATCGGCTGGCCGGGTTTCATCGCCATGGGCGTGTTTCTGCTGGAATTCATCGTGGGCTTCGTCTACATCTGGAAAAAGGGCGCGCTCGATTGGGAGTGATGTGAAATGGCAATCGAAGGCGTTCTCAACGAAGGCTTTGTCACGACTACCGCTGACAAGCTGATCAACTGGACCCGCACCGGGTCGCTGTGGCCGATGACTTTCGGCCTGGCCTGCTGTGCCGTGGAAATGATGCATGCCGGCGCCGCGCGCTACGACATGGACCGCTTCGGCGTGATTTTCCGCCCGTCGCCGCGCCAGTCGGACGTGATGATCGTGGCCGGCACGCTGTGCAACAAGATGGCCCCCGCGCTGCGCAAGGTCTACGACCAGATGGCAGAACCGCGCTGGGTGATCTCGATGGGCTCGTGCGCCAATGGCGGCGGTTACTACCACTACTCGTACTCGGTGGTGCGTGGCTGCGACCGCATCGTGCCGGTGGATATCTACGTGCCGGGCTGCCCGCCGACGGCCGAGGCGCTGATCTACGGCGTGATCCAGCTGCAGAACAAGATCAAGCGCACCAACACCATCGCGCGCAAGGGCTGAAATGGCGAAGCTTGACATCCTGAAGGCCGCGCTCGAGAAAGCTCTCGGCAAGCGCGTGCAGAACCTGATCGAGGCGACCGGCGAACTGACGCTGATCGTCAAGGCCGACGACTACCTCGAAGTTGCCCGCATCCTGCGCGACGATCCGTCGCTGCGCTTCGAGCAGCTGATCGACCTGTGCGGCGTGGACTATTCCGAGTACGGCGACGGTGCCTGGGACGGCCTGCGCTTTGCCGCGGTTTCGCAGCTGCTGTCGATCACCCACAACTGGCGCCTGCGCGTGCGCGTGTTCGCCCCGGACGATGATTTCCCGGTGCTGCCGTCGCTGATCGACGTGTGGAACGGCGTCAACTGGTTCGAGCGTGAAGCCTTCGATTTCTACGGCATCGTGTTCGACGGCCATCCGGACCTGCGCCGCATCCTGACCGACTACGGTTTCGTCGGCCATCCGTTCCGCAAGGATTTCCCGGTCTCGGGCTTCGTCGAGATGCGCTACGACCCGGAGCAGAAGCGGGTCATCTACCAGCCGGTCACGATCGAGCCGCGCGAAATCACCCCGCGCGTGATCCGCGAGGACAACTACGGCGGCTTGCACTGATAACGCGCCATGGCAGACATCAAGAACTACACCCTGAACTTCGGCCCGCAACACCCGGCTGCGCACGGCGTGCTGCGCCTGGTGCTGGAGCTGGACGGCGAAGTCATCCAGCGCGCCGACCCCCATATCGGCCTGCTGCACCGTGCCACCGAGAAGCTGGCCGAGCAGAAGACCTGGATCCAGAGCGTGCCGTACATGGACCGACTCGACTATGTGTCGATGATGGTCAACGAGCACGCCTACGTGATGGCGATCGAGCGCCTGCTGGGCCTGGAAGTGCCGGTGCGCGCGCAGTACATCCGCGTGATGTTCGACGAGATCACCCGCCTGCTGAACCACCTGATGTGGATCGGCTCGCACGCGCTGGACGTGGGCGCGATGGCGGTGTTTCTGTACGCCTTCCGCGAGCGCGAGGACATGTTCGACATGTACGAGGCGGTGTCGGGCGCGCGCATGCACGCGGCCTACTACCGTCCGGGCGGCGTCTACCGCGACCTGCCTGACACGATGCCGCAATATCGTGCCTCCAAGGTACACAACGAGCGCGCCATCAAGGCCATGAACGAGGCGCGTTCGGGCTCGCTGCTGGACTTCATCGAGGACTTCACCAACCGGTTCCCGAAGTACGTCGACGAATACGAGACGCTGCTGACCGACAACCGGATCTGGAAGCAGCGCCTGGTGGATATCGGCGTGGTCAGCCCGGAACGTGCGCTGCAGATGGGCTTTACCGGCCCGATGCTGCGTGGCTCCGGCATCGAGTGGGACCTGCGCAAGAAGCAGCCGTACGAGGTGTACGACAAGCTGGACTTCGACGTGCCGGTGGGCGTGGGCGGCGACTGCTACGCGCGCTACCTGGTGCGCGTGGAAGAGATGCGCCAGTCCAACCGCATCATCAGGCAGTGCGTGGAATGGCTGCGCCGCAACCCGGGTCCGGTGATCACCGACAACCACAAGGTGGCGCCGCCCTCGCGCGTGGACATGAAGTCCAACATGGAAGAACTGATCCACCACTTCAAGCTGTTCACCGAAGGCATGCACGTGCCGGAAGGCGAAGCGTATGCAGCGGTGGAGCATCCGAAGGGCGAATTTGGCATCTACGCGATCTCGGACGGGGCCAACAAGCCGTACCGCCTGAAGATCCGTGCACCTGGTTTCCCTCACCTGGCCGCGCTCGACGAAATGGCCAAGGGACACATGATTGCTGACGCGGTAACGATCATCGGCACGCAAGACATCGTCTTCGGCGAGATCGACCGCTAATCACGGACCGCCGGCCCGGACGACGATCCGGGCGCTTTCCGCGGCGCTCCCCAGGGGGAGCGGGCGGAAGACCCGCGGCGGACCGGTACGGCCTCAGGCCTGCCGGCGGAACGGGCAGCGACGGCTGCAAACCTGCGGAAGGGAACGCCCGGTGGCGCTGCCTGACGCCGTTTTACTGCAATGACCATGCTATCAGCAGAAGCTCTCAAGGAAATCGATCGCGCGATCGCGAAGTATCCGGCCGACCAGAAGCAGTCGGCCGTGATGGCGGCGCTTGCCGTGGCGCAGGGCGAGGTGGGCTGGGTTTCCCCCGAAGTCATGCAGTTCGTCGCCAGCTATCTCGAGATGCCGCCCGTGTGGGTGGAAGAGGTGGCGACCTTCTACAACATGTATGACACCAAGCCGGTGGGCAAATTCAAGCTCGCCGTCTGCACCAACCTGCCGTGCGCCCTGTCGGGCGGCGAGCGGGCCGGCGAGTACCTGAAGCGCAAGCTCGGGATCGACTACAACGAGACCACCGCTGACGGCTGCTTCACCCTGAAAGAGGGCGAGTGCATGGGCGCTTGCGGCGACGCGCCGGTGATGATCGTCAACAACACCCGCATGTGCAGCTTCATGAGCGACGACAAGCTCGACGCGCTCGTCGACGAGCTGAAAGCCGAAGCTGCCAAGGGGGGCAAGTAACATGACCAGTCTGCACGACCGCCATATCCAGCCGCTGATCCTGGCCGGCCTGGACGGCAAGAATTGGCACCTGGAAGACTACGTCAAGCGTGGCGGCTACCAGCAACTGAAGCGCATTCTGACCGAGAAGATCCCGCCCGAGCAGGTGATCGCCGACGTCAAGGCCTCGGGCCTGCGGGGCCGCGGCGGTGCGGGCTTCCCGACCGGCCTGAAGTGGAGCTTCATGCCGCGCACGTTCCCGGGGCAGAAATACCTGGTCTGCAACACCGATGAAGGCGAGCCCGGCACGTTCAAGGACCGCGACATCATCCGCTACAACCCGCACTCGCTGATCGAAGGCATGGCCATCGGCGCGTATGCGATGGGCATCACCGTGGGCTACAACTACATCCACGGCGAGATCTGGAACGAGTACAAGATCTTCGAGGAAGCACTCGAAGAGGCGCGCGCTGCCGGCTTCCTGGGCGACAACATCCTGGGTTCGGGCTTCGATTTCCAGCTGCACGCGCACCACGGCTACGGCGCCTATATCTGCGGCGAGGAAACTGCGCTGCTCGAATCGCTGGAAGGCAAGAAGGGCCAGCCGCGTTTCAAGCCGCCTTTCCCGGCCAGCTTTGGCCTGTACGGCAAGCCGACCACCATCAACAACACGGAAACGTTTGCCGCGGTGCCGTTCCTGCTGGCCGTCGGCCCCGAGAACTACCTGAAGCTGGGCAAGCCGAACAACGGCGGCACCAAGATCTTCTCGATCTCGGGTGACGTCGAACGTCCCGGCAATTACGAGATCCCGCTGGGAACGCCGTTCGCCAAGCTGCTGGAGCTCGCCGGCGGCATGCGCGGCGGCAAGCGCATCAAGGCGGTGATCCCGGGCGGTTCGTCCGCGCCGGTGGTGCCGGGCGACCTGATGATGGCGTCCGACATGGACTACGACTCGATCGCCAAGGCCGGCTCGATGCTGGGCTCGGGCGCTGTGATCGTGATGGACGAGACGCGCTGCATGGTCCGCTCGCTGCTGCGCCTGTCGTACTTCTATTTTGAGGAATCGTGCGGCCAGTGCACGCCGTGCCGTGAAGGCACCGGCTGGCTCTACCGCATGGTCAATCGCATCGAACACGGAGAGGGGCGCCAGGAAGACCTGGACCTGCTCAACAACGTCGCGGAAAACATCATGGGCCGCACCATCTGCGCGCTCGGCGATGCCGCGGCGATGCCGGTCCGCGGCATGCTCAAGCACTACTGGAAAGAGTTCGAATATCACGTCGAACACAAGCAGTGCATGGTTCCGGCCTACATCTAAGCGTGGCAGAACATGGTTGAACTAGAGATCGACGGCAAGAAGGTTGAGGTTGCTGAAGGCAGCCTGGTGATGGAAGCAGCCCGCAAGCTGGGCACCTACATCCCGCACTTCTGCTACCACCGCAAACTGTCCATCGCGGCCAACTGCCGCATGTGCCTGGTCGAGGTCGAAAAGGCCCCGAAGGCGCTGCCTGCCTGCGCCACGCCGGTGACCCCCGGCATGAAGGTCTTCACCAATTCGGAGAAGGCGGTCAAGGCGCAGAAGTCCGTGATGGAATTCCTGCTGATCAACCACCCGCTCGACTGCCCGATCTGCGATCAGGGCGGCGAATGCCAGCTGCAGGACCTGGCCGTGGGCTACGGTGCCTCGGAGTCGCGCTACAAGGAAGAGAAGCGCGTGGTGTTCCACAAGAACGTGGGCCCGCTGATCTCCATGGAGGAGATGACCCGCTGCATCCACTGCACCCGCTGCGTGCGCTTCGGCCAGGAAGTGGCCGGCGTGATGGAGCTGGGCATGCTGGGCCGCGGCGAGCATTCGGAAATCACCACCTTCGTCGGCAAGACCGTCGACTCGGAACTGTCGGGCAACATGATCGACCTGTGCCCGGTCGGCGCGCTGACCAGCAAGCCGTTCCGCTACTCGGCCCGTACCTGGGAACTGGCGCGCCGCAAGTCGGTGTCGCCGCACGACGGCCTGGGCGCGAACCTGGTGGTGCAGACCAAGAACCAGCGCGTGATGCGCGTGCTGCCGCTGGAAAACGAAGACATCAACGAGTGCTGGATCTCCGACAAGGACCGCTTCTCGTATGAAGGCCTGAACAGCGCCGACCGCCTGACCCGCCCGCTGCTGAAGCAGGGCGGCGAATGGATGGAAACCGACTGGCAGACCGCGCTGGAATACGTGGCCAACGGCCTCGCCAGCATCAAGCGCGATCATGGCGCCGACCAGATCGCCGCGCTGGCCAGCCCGCACAGCACGCTCGAAGAGCTGTTCCTGCTGGGCAAGCTGGTGCGCGGCCTGGGCAGCGACAACGTCGACTTCCGCCTGCGCCAGTCCGACTTCTCGGCCGCGCTCAAGGGCGCGCCGTGGCTTGGCATGCCGGTGGCCGACGTGACCACGCTGCAACGCGTGCTGGTGATCGGCTCGTCGCTGCGCAAGGATCATCCGCTGCTGGCCTCGCGCCTGCGCCAGGCCACCAAGAAGGGTGCCCGCGTGGCGGTGCTGGGTGCCGGCGGTGAAGACCTGCTGATGCCGCTGGCCGCCCGCATCGACGTGGCGCCGTCCGGCTGGACCGCGGCGCTCGCCGGCGTGGCCCGTGCCGTGGCTGCCGCCAAGGGCGTCGCTGCCCCGGCCGGCACTGAAGGTTTCGACGGTGGCGAAGCCGCTGGCAAGGTGGCGGAAGCGCTGCTGTCGGGCGAGCGCCGTGCGGTGTTCCTCGGCAACGAGGCCGTGCGCCATCCGCAGTTCTCGGCGCTGCACGCGCTGGCACAGTGGATCGCCACCGAAACCGGTGCGACGCTGGGCTTCCTGACCGAAGCCGCCAACACCGTCGGCGGCTATGTCGCCGGCGCGCTGCCCAGGCAGGGCGGTGCCAATGCGCAGGCGATGCTGGACACGCCGCGCAAGGCCTACATCCTGCTGAACACCGAACCCGAGTTCGACGCCGCCGACCCGCGCAAGGCGCTGGCCGCGCTGGCCCAGGCCGGCACGGTGGTGGTGCTGTCGCCGTTCCGTTCGGAAGCGGCCATGCAGTACGCCGACGTGATCCTGCCGGTGACGCCGTTCACGGAAACCGCCGGCACCTTCGTCAACTGCGAAGGCAAGCCGCAGAGCTTCAACGGCGTGGTGCGCGCGCTGGGCGAATCGCGTCCGGGCTGGAAGGTGCTGCGCGTGCTGGGCAACCTGCTGGACGTGGCTGGCTTCGACTACGAAACCGCCGAATCGGTGCGTGCCGAAGTGCTGTCGGCCCCGGTCGACGTGCAGCTGGACAACGCCACCGATGCGCCGATCCGCGTGGCCGCCGCTGCCGCCAACGGCATCGAACGCATTGCCGATGTGCCGATCTACCACGCCGATCCCATCGTGCGCCGCGCCGAGTCGCTGCAGCTGAGCGCTGCCGCGCGCCGCGCCATGCAGATCGCGCTGCCGGCCGACCTGTTCGCCAGCCTTGGCATCCAGTCCGGCGATCCGGTGCGGGTAACGCAAGGGCAGGGCAGCGTGGTGCTGCCGGCCGTGCTCGAAGCCACGCTCCCGGCCAACACCGTGCGCGTGCCGGCGGCGACGCCGGCGGCCATGAGCCTGGGCGCGATGTACGGCACGGTCACCGTAGAGAAGGCCATTGACCTGGCGCCGGCCACCGGCACCGTGGCCACGGCGTAAGAACAAGAGCGAGAACAAGACATGATTGACTGGATTACCTCGCAAGGACAGGGCCTGCTGGGAGCCTACTGGACGCCGCTGTGGATCCTGATTCGCGCCGTGATCATCGTGGTGCCGCTGCTGCTGTGCGTGGCTTACCTGATCCTGTGGGAGCGCAAGCTGATCGGCTGGATGCACGTCCGTATCGGCCCGAACCGCGTGGGTCCGCTGGGCCTGCTGCAGCCGATTGCCGACGTGCTGAAGCTGCTGCTCAAGGAAGTCATGATGCCCACGCAGGTCAGCCGGGGCATGTACCTGATTGCCCCGCTGATGGTGCTGATGCCCGCCGTGGCGGTCTGGGCCGTGATTCCGTTCCAGGCTGAAGTGGTGCTGGCGGATGTGAACGCCGGCCTGCTGTACGTGATGGCGATCAGCTCGGTGGGCGTGTACGGCGTGATCCTGGCAGGCTGGGCCTCGAACTCCAAGTACGCCTTCATCGGCGCCATGCGTGCCGCGGCCCAGATGGTGTCGTATGAAATCGCCATGGGCTTTGCGCTGGTGACGGTGCTGATGGTTGCCGGCAGCCTGAACCTGTCGGCCATCGTCAACGGCCAGAACACCGGCTACTTTGCCGACATGGGCATCAACATCCTGTCGTGGAACTGGCTGCCGCTGCTGCCGATGTTCGGCGTCTACTTCATCTCGGGCGTGGCCGAAACCAACCGCCACCCGTTCGACGTGGTGGAAGGCGAGTCGGAAATCGTGGCCGGCCACATGATCGAGTATTCGGGCATGGGCTTCGCGCTGTTCTTCCTGGCCGAGTACATCAACATGATCATCATCTCGACGATGACCGCGCTGATGTTCCTGGGCGGCTGGGCGCCCCCGATCGACAGCGTGCTGACCAACGCGATCCCGGGCTTCTTCTGGCTGGTGATCAAGGTATTCCTGCTGCTGTCCGTCTTCATCTGGATCCGTGCCTCGTTCCCGCGCTACCGCTATGACCAGATCATGCGCCTGGGCTGGAAGGTGTTCATCCCCCTGACGGTGGCGTGGCTGATCATCGTGGCGATCTGGATCAAGTCGCCCTGGAACATCTGGCACTGAACGGCCAAACGACGGTGCGCGCCGGGGCGCGCGCCGTGTGGAAATACTAGGAAGCATCATGCTGCTCGCCATCAAGGACTTCTTCAACAGCCTGCTCCTGAAGGAACTCTTCAAGGGCATGGCCCTGACCGGCCGCTATCTCTTCGCGCGCAAGATTACCGTCCAGTTCCCGGAAGAGAAAACGCCGATCTCGCCGCGCTTCCGTGGCCTGCACGCGCTGCGCCGCTACCCCAACGGGGAAGAGCGCTGCATCGCCTGCAAGCTGTGCGAGGCGGTGTGCCCGGCGCTGGCCATCACGATCGAGTCCGACGCGCGCGCCGACGGCACGCGCCGCACGACCCGCTATGACATCGACCTGACCAAGTGCATCTTCTGCGGTTTCTGCGAAGAGGCCTGCCCGGTCGACGCCATCGTGGAAACGCAGATCCTGGAGTACCACGGCGAGAAGCGCGGCGACCTGTACTTCACCAAGGACATGCTGCTGGCAGTGGGCGACCGCTACGAGCCGCAGATCGCCGCAGCGAAGGCTGCCGACGCAAAGTATCGCTAAGCCGAAGCAGCGACAGAAGTAACGACCGGTTCGCGGCTGCCGCAAGCAGCAGACCTGGCAGCCGCCGCCACCGAATTGAATGCGGTCCCTGCAATGCAAGGGGCCAATGCAAGGATGCCGCAGGAGCGGGCCACCCGAGGGGGTGGCTTGTGCCGGACGGCCCAGAGAGGATCCGATAGGGACCATGGAACTCACGACCACCATCTTCTACGTCTTTGCGCTGGTGCTGGTGCTCTCCGCACTGAAAGTCATCACTGCGAAGAACCCGGTGCATTCCGCACTGTTCCTCGTGCTGTCGTTCTTCACGGCGGCGGCGATCTGGATGCTGCTCAAGGCGGAATTCCTCGCCATCCTGCTGGTGCTGGTCTATGTCGGCGCGGTGATGGTGCTGTTCCTGTTCGTGGTGATGATGATCGACATCGACATCGAGCACCTGCGGCGGGACTTCTGGACCTACGTGCCGATGGCCTCGGTGGTGGGCGCGCTGATCATCGCCGAGATGGCGATCGTGCTGGTGCGCAACTTTATCGGCACCACCACGCCGGTGGCCACCAACGGTTCGCAGGACCCGGGCTACTCGAACACCGCCGCGCTCGGCAAGCTGATCTACACCGACTATATCTACGCCTTCGAAGTGGCCGGCATCATCCTGCTGGTGGCGATCATCGCCGCCGTGGCGCTGACCCTGCGCCGCCGCAAGGACGTCAAGGCCCAGGACGTGTCGGCGCAGCTGCGCACCCGCCGCGACGAGCGCGTGCGCCTGGTGCCGATGCAGTCCGAAGGCCAGACCCAGCAGACGGAAGCCGCGGCTGCCGCCAATAAGAACTAAAGCCCGGAGAAATCGCTGTGCTCTCTCTCGCTCATTTCCTCGTGCTCGGTGCGATCCTGTTTGCGATCAGCATCGTCGGCATCTTCCTGAACCGCAAGAACGTGATCGTGCTGCTGATGGCGATCGAACTGATGCTGCTTGCGGTGAACATCAACTTCGTCGCCTTCTCGCATTACCTGGGCGACCTGGCTGGTCAGGTTTTCGTTTTCTTCATCCTCACGGTGGCCGCCGCCGAGTCGGCAATCGGTCTCGCCATCCTGGTTG
Source organism: Cupriavidus sp. GA3-3 (assembly GCF_000389805.1). Classification (NCBI taxonomy): domain Bacteria; kingdom Pseudomonadati; phylum Pseudomonadota; class Betaproteobacteria; order Burkholderiales; family Burkholderiaceae; genus Cupriavidus; species Cupriavidus sp. GA3-3. The sequence continues at coordinate 230,388 of NZ_KB944478.1, read as the reverse complement.
TGCTGTTCCGCAACCTGGATACGATCAACGTGGACGACATGGACACCCTCAAGGGCTGATCCGTGGCGCACTACGCAGATACCCAAGACTCACCGACCGCACACCACTAAGCGTCCTATGGCAACCACGCTCAACCCCAACCTGCTGCTTGCGATCCCGCTGGCGCCGCTAGTCGGCTCCGCGATCGCCGGCCTGTTCGGTACCAAGTTCTTTGACCTGTTTTCCTCGGAGTCGCGCGGCGGCCGGATGGTGGCCCACACCTCGACGATTCTGGGCGTGGCCATTGCCTGCGTGCTGTCGGTGATGGTGCTGCTCGACGTCATGAACGGCGCCGGCTACAACGGCACCGTCTATGAGTGGATGGCCATCGGCAGCCTGAAGATGGAGGTCGGCTTCCTGGTCGACTCGCTGACCGCGATGATGATGGTGGTGGTTACCTTTGTCTCGCTGATGGTGCACATCTACACCGTCGGCTACATGGACGGGGACCCCGGCTACAACCGCTTCTTCGCCTACATCTCGCTGTTCACCTTCTCGATGCTGATGCTGGTGATGAGCAACAACTTCCTGCAGCTGTTCTTCGGCTGGGAAGCGGTGGGCCTGGTGTCGTACCTGCTGATCGGCTTCTGGTACACCCGCCCGACGGCGATCTTCGCCAACCTGAAGGCGTTCCTGGTCAACCGCGTCGGCGACTTCGGCTTTATCCTGGGCATCGGCCTGCTGCTGGCCTATGCCGGCAGCATGAACTACACCGAAGTATTCGCCGCGCGCGACCAGCTGGCGACCGTGATCTTCCCGGGCACCGACTGGCTCATGATCACCGTGGCCTGCATCTGCCTGTTCATCGGCGCGATGGGCAAGTCGGCGCAGTTCCCGCTGCACGTCTGGCTGCCTGACTCGATGGAAGGCCCGACCCCGATCTCGGCGCTGATCCACGCGGCAACGATGGTGACCGCCGGCATCTTCATGGTGGCACGCATGTCGCCGCTGTTCGAGCTGTCGGATACGGCGCTGTCCTTCGTGCTGGTGATCGGTGCCATCACGGCGCTGTTCATGGGCTTCCTGGGCATCATCCAGAATGACATCAAGCGCGTGGTCGCTTACTCGACCCTGTCGCAGCTGGGCTACATGACCGTGGCGCTGGGCGCTTCGGCATACTCGGTGGCCGTGTTCCACCTGATGACGCACGCGTTCTTCAAGGCACTGCTGTTCCTGGGCGCGGGCTCGGTCATCATCGGCATGCACCACGACCAGGACATCCGCAACATGGGCGGCCTGCGCAAGTACATGCCGCTCACCTGGATCACCTCGCTGGTGGGTTCGCTGGCGCTGATCGGCACGCCGTTCTTCGCGGGCTTCTACTCCAAGGACTCGATCATCGAGGCCGTGGCCGAGTCGCATATCGCCGGTTCGGGCTTTGCCTACTTCGCCGTGCTGGCGGGCGTGTTCGTCACCGCGTTCTACTCGTTCCGCATGTACTTCCTGGTCTTCCATGGCAAGGAGCGCTGGGGCCAGAACCATGCCCACCAGCATCATGAAGGCGACCATGAGGACGAAGAGGTCTCGCACGACCACCACCATGGCCTGGCCGCCGGCGAGAAGCCGCACGAGTCGCCGTGGGTGGTGACGCTGCCGCTGGTGCTGCTGGCGATCCCGTCGGTGATCGTCGGTGCGATCGCGATCGAGCCGATGCTGTTCGGCAACTTCTTCAAGAACGGCATCGCGTTCAAGGATGTGATCTTCGTCGGCGAGAACCACCACGCCATGGCCGAGCTCAAGGAAGCGTTCCACGGCTGGGTGGCAATGGCGATCCACTCGCTGACCACGCCCGTGCTGTGGCTGGCCGTCGCCGGTGTGGTGCTGTCCTGGTTCTTCTATATGAAGCGCCCGGATATCCCTGAAGCCATCGCGAACCGCTTCTCGGGTCTCTACAAGCTGCTGGACAACAAGTACTACATGGACGCCATCAACCAGGCCGTGTTCGCCCGCGGCGCACGCCTGCTCGGTACCGGCCTGTGGAAGGGCGGCGACCAGAGCGTGATCGACGGCCTGTTCGTCAACGGCGCGGCGCGCCTGGTGGCTTCGTTTGCTTCGGCAAGCCGCTACCTGCAGTCGGGCTATATCTACCACTACGCGTTCGCGATGATCGTCGGCATGCTGGTGCTGCTGACGCTGACGGTCACGGGCGTGATCGGCACCAAGTGATAGGCACCAAGTAAGGAAAACATAGAAATGGTTCTGTCTTTCTCAATCTGGCTGCCTGTCTTTTTCGGCCTGCTGATCCTGGCCTTCGGCTCGGACCGCAGCCCTGGCTTTGTCCGGTGGATGTCGCTGTTCGGCTCGATCGCCAGCTTTGTCGTCACGCTGCCGCTGGTCTTCGGCTTCGACCGCGCCAGCGCGGCCATGCAGTTCGTCGAAAAGGCGAGCTGGATCGAACGCTTCAATATCAACTACCTGCTGGGTGTTGACGGCATCTCGATGTGGTTCGTGGTGCTGACCGCCTTCATCACGGTGATCGTGGTGATCTCGGCCTGGGAAGTGATCACCGAGCGTGTGGCCGAATACATGGCCTCGTTCCTGATCCTGTCGGGCCTGATGGTCGGCGTGTTCTGCACGCTGGACGGCATGCTGTTCTACGTGTTCTTCGAAGCCACGCTGATCCCGATGTACATCATCATCGGTGTCTGGGGCGGCCCGAACCGCGTCTATGCCGCGTTCAAGTTCTTCCTGTACACGCTGGCGGGCTCGCTGCTGACGCTGATCGCGCTGCTGTACCTGTACAACAAGACCGGTACCTTCGACATCCTGCAATGGCACCAGGCCAAGCTGTCGATGAACGAGCAGATCGCGCTGTTCATCGCCTTCTTCGTCGCCTTCGCGGTCAAGGTGCCGATGTGGCCGGTACACACCTGGCTGCCGGACGCCCACGTGGAAGCGCCGACCGGCGGTTCGGTGGTGCTGGCCGCCATCATGCTGAAGCTGGGCGCCTACGGTTTCCTGCGGTTCTCGCTGCCGATCGCGCCTGACGCCAGCCACTACCTGGCCCCGTTCATCATCACCATCTCGCTGATCGCGGTGATCTACATCGGCCTGGTGGCCCTGGTGCAGGCCGACATGAAGAAGCTGGTGGCGTACTCGTCGATCGCCCACATGGGCTTCGTCACGCTGGGCTTCTTCATCTTCAGCGACATCGGCGTGGAAGGCGGCATCGTGCAGATGATCTCGCACGGCTTTATCTCCGGCGCGATGTTCCTTTGCATCGGCGTGCTGTACGACCGCGTGCACTCGCGCCAGATCGCCGACTACGGCGGCGTGGTCAACACCATGCCCAAGTTCGCCGCGCTGGCAGTGTTCTTCGCGATGGCCAACTGCGGCCTGCCGGCCACCTCGGGCTTCGTCGGCGAATTCATGGTGATCCTGGGCGCGGTCAAGTTCGACTTCTGGATCGGCCTGCTGGCCGCCACCGCCCTGATCTTCGGCGCCGCCTACTCGCTGTGGATGGTCAAGCGCGTGATCTTCGGCGACATCGTCCACCAGCACGTGCGCGAGCTGGTCGACCTGAACAAGCGTGAGTTCGTCATGCTCGGCCTGCTGGCCATCATGACGCTGTACATGGGCCTGCACCCGAAGCCCTTTACCGACGTGATGCACGCGTCCGTGGTGAACCTGCTGTCCCACGCGGCACAGTCCAAGCTGTAATCGGGGAGAGAAATCAACATGCAAACGTCCTCGACACTCGGCCCCGTGGCGCCGATTATTTTCCTGGCGATCGCCATCGGCGCGGTCAACTGGATCGACCTTGCACGTGGCAAGGGCAAGCAAAGCGTGGCATATCCGCTGTCGCTGCTGGCCACGCTGGCGCTGACCGTCTGGTTCGGCCTGAATGCCGCCGCCGGCGAGACGCACTACGCGTTCGCCAACCTGGTCGTGATCGATCCGATGGCAAACGTGCTGTCCGCGTTCTGCTCTGCCGGCCTGTTCGTGACGCTGGTCTACACGCGCCGCTATCTGGCGGATCGCGACATGTTTGCCGGCGAGTTCTACCAGCTCGCGCTGTTCACGCTGGGCGGCCAGATCGTGATGATCACCGGCAACAACTTCCTGACCCTGTACCTGGGCCTGGAGCTGCTGTCGCTGTCGTCGTACGCACTGGTGGCACTGCGCCGCGAATCGCGCGTGACTTCGGAATCGGCGATGAAGTACTTCGTGCTGGGCGCGCTGGCTTCGGGCTTCCTGCTGTACGGCATCTCGATGATGTATGGCGCCACCGGTTCGCTGAACCTGGGCGAAGTGTTCCGCGTGGTCGAGTCGGGCCGCGTCAACACCACCATGCTGGCCTTTGGCGTGGTCTTTATCGTCGCCGGCCTGTCGTTCAAGCTGGGTGCCGCGCCGTTCCACATGTGGATCCCGGACATCTACCAGGGTTCGCCGACCGCGGTGACGCTGCTGATCGCCGGCGGCCCGAAGGTTGCTGCTTTTGCGCTGTTTATCCGCGTGCTGGTGGAAGGCCTGCTGCCGCTGGCCAATGACTGGCAGATGATGCTGGTGGTGCTGTCGATCATCTCGCTGGCCATCGGCAACCTGACCGCCATCGTGCAGAGCAACCTGAAGCGGATGCTGGCGTACTCGACCATCTCGCACATGGGCTTCGTGCTGCTGGGCCTGCTGTCGGGCGTGGTCGCCAACAAGGCTGACGGCGCCGCCGATGCGTACAGCTCGGCGATGTTCTACTCGGTGACCTACCTGCTGACCACGCTGGGAACTTTCGGCATCATCCTGCTGCGCACGAACAAGGGTTTCGAGGCCGAGACCCTGGAAGACCTGAGGGGCATGTCGCGCCGCAACCCGTGGTTCGCGTTCCTGATGCTGGTGATGATGTTCTCGCTGGCCGGCATTCCGCCGACCGTGGGCTTCTATGCCAAGCTGGCCGTGCTGGATGCGGTGGTCAAGTCGGGCATGACCTGGCTGGCCGTGGTGGCCGTGCTGTTCTCGCTGATCGGCGCGTTCTATTACCTGCGTATCGTCAAGCTGATGTACTTCGATGCGCCCGCTGCTGAAGAAGAGCTGGAAGCAACCTTTGGCCTGCGCTCGATGCTGAGCGTGAACGGCGCCGCGGTGATCCTGCTGGGTATTTTCCCGGCCGCGCTGATGAACCTGTGCTACCAGGCCATCCGCTCGACCCTGGGTTCCTGATCCGCCACACGCCATGAGCGCATCCGCAAGCGGCTGGTTTGTCATCCTGCTGGCACTGATCAGTGCGAACCTGCCGTTTGTGAACCAGCGCCTGTTCGTGCTGATCCCGCTGCGGCGGGCGCGCAAGCCGCTGTGGCTGCGCCTGCTGGAACTGATCGTATGGTTCGCGGTGGCGGGCGCCGCCGGCTTTGCGGTGGAGGCCAGCCTTGGCAACGCCTTCCCGCAGGGCTGGCAGTTTTATGCCATTACCGCGTGCATGATGCTGGTGTTTGCCTTCCCGGGCTTCACCTGGCAATACCTCGTCAAACACCGCACGGCCTGAAGCCGGTCTTGTCGGCGCCGGGCCCTGCCTGATCCGGAGCGTCCATGACCGACAAGATCCAACGCGGCACCCCGCCTACCGCTGAACCCGCCGGGAACGACGACGCACTGAAGGAAGTGTGCGTCGCCTCGGCCACGGTCCATCGCGGCAAGTTCCTCACCCTCAAGCAAGATATCGTCAGGCTGCCGGACGGCAAGCAGACCGGGCGCGAGTACGTGGTCCATCCGGGCGCGGTGATGATGATCCCGCTGTTCAGCGACGGCACCGTGCTGATGGAGCGCCAGTTCCGCTATCCGATCGGCGAAGTGATGCTGGAATTCCCCGCCGGCAAGCTTGATCCGGAAGAGGGCGCGCAGCGCTGCGGCGAACGCGAACTGCTGGAGGAGACCGGCTACAGCGCGGCGCGCTGGGACTACCTGACGCGCATCCACCCGGTTATCTCGTATTCCACCGAGTTCATCGACATCTTCCTGGCGCGCGACCTGACGCATGGCGAGGCGCAGCTCGACGACGGCGAGTTCATCGAGACCTTCATCACGCCGGTGGGGCAGGTGATCGATTGGGTCCGCAGCGGCCGCATCACCGACGTAAAGACCATCATCGGCGCATTCTGGCTGGAAAAAGTGATCTCGGGTGCCTGGCAACCGGGCGAACAGCCGCTGCCGCATTACGCCGTATAGTGAGTAGTGAGCCGCGTGGATTCTGCGCCATGCGGTTGTTCCCGAACGGTCGTTCTAAAAAATTTAGCACGACCGTTCACAAAATTTCGATTCGCGGATAATATAGCTTTTGACGGGCTGGAAAGATCATGAAGGTGCTCGACCTGCGCTGCGCGCATGACCATGGTTTCGAGGGCTGGTTTGCCTCGGAAGAAGATGCGCAGTCGCAAATCTCGCGTGACCTCGTCCAATGCCCGGTCTGTGGCGACCACGCCGTGACGCGGCTGCCCAGCGCGCCGCGCCTGAACCTGTCGGGCGCGACCGCGCGCGAAGGCAGCGCCAGGCCGGCGCAGCCGGCTGCCGCACCGGTGACACTGCAAGCGCTCTATATGAAGGCAGTGAAGCAGGTGCTGGCACAGACCGAGGATGTTGGCGATCGCTTTGCCGAAGAGGCAAGGCGCATGCACTATGACGAGGCGCCGGAACGCGGCATTCGCGGTTCGGCCTCGGCGGAGGAGGTGCAGGCGCTGGCCGAAGAGGGCATCGAGACTTTCCCGCTCGTGGTGCCGGATGCGCTGAAGCAGACGGCTCACTGAATTGCGTCTTGTGCCCGTTTGCTGTCGGCGCTTGACGTGCAGGCAGAACAAACCGCCGGCGGCCCCACGCCAAGCCGGCACCACTGGAGACGGGCATGGATCTCAACTACTCGGCGTCCGACAACGCCTTCCGCGAGGAAGTGCGTAGCTGGCTCGAAGCCAACTTGCCGGCGGACATCCGCAGCAAGATTCTCAACCACCGCCGTCCGAACCGCGACGACCTGGTGCGCTGGCACAAGACCCTGGCCGGCAAGGGCTGGTCGGCACCGCACTGGCCCGTCCAGTACGGCGGCACCGGCTGGAACGCCACCCAGCGCCATATCTGGGATGAAGAGAACGCTCGCGTCGGCGCGCCCGGCGTGCTGCCGTTCGGCGTGGCGATGGTCGCGCCGGTGATCATGAAGTACGGCAGCGAAGAGCAAAAGTCGTACTACCTGCCGCGCATCCTGGACTGCACCGACTGGTGGTGCCAGGGCTATTCGGAGCCGGGCTCGGGCTCGGACCTGGCCTCGCTGAAGACCCGTGCCGAGCTGACTTCGGACGGCAAGCACTACATCGTCAACGGCCAGAAGACCTGGACCACGCTCGGCCAGCACGCCGACATGATCTTCTGCCTGGTGCGCACCGACCCCGAAGCCAAGAAGCAGGAGGGCATCTCGTTCCTGCTGATCGACATGAAGACCCCGGGCATCACCGTGCGCCCGATCATCATGCTCGACGAAGAGCATGAGGTGAACGAAGTCTTCTTTGACAACGTCGAGGTGCCGGTCGAGAACCGCGTCGGCGAAGAGAACAAGGGCTGGACCTACGCCAAGTACCTGCTGGGCCACGAGCGCACCGGGATCGCCCGCGTGGGCAACTCCAAGCGCGAGCTGGGCTTCCTCAAGCGCGTGGCGCGCCAGCAGCAGAAGAACGGCAAGCCGCTGCTGGAAGACCCGGTGTTCGGCGCCAAGGTGGCCGCGCTGGAAATCGAGCTGATGGCGCTGGAAATCACCGTGCTGCGCGTGGTCTCGAGCGAAGCGGCAGGCAAGGGCCCCGGCCCCGAGGCCTCGATGCTCAAGATCAAGGGCACCGAGATCCAGCAGCTGCTGACCGAGCTGATGGTCGAGGCCGTCGGCCCGTACGCGCAGCCGTTCGACACCGCCTACCTGGAGTGCGAGACCGAGCACGCCGTGACCGGCTACGACGACGCCGCGCCGCTGGCCGCGTACTACTTCAACTATCGCAAGACCTCCATCTATGGCGGGTCCAACGAAATTCAGAAGAACATCATCAGCCAGATGATTCTGGGGCTGTGAGGAGACACGCAACATGAACTTCAATCTCAGCGACGAACAGAAGCAGCTGGCCGACGCCGTCCGCCGTTTCATCGACAAGGACTACGGCTTCGAGTCCCGCAAGCAGAACTACGAAAGCGCCGCCGGCTATGGCGACGCCGCCTGGGGCTCGCTGGTCGAGCTTGGCCTGACCGCGCTGCCGGTGCCGGAAGCGCAGGGCGGTTTCGCGGGCAAGGCCCTGGACATGATGGTGGTGCAGCAGGAGCTGGGCCGAGGCCTGATCGTGGAGCCGTACCTGGCCACGGTGGTGGGCGCCTACGCCCTGGGCCTGGCCGGTGGCCAGGATGCACTGCTGGAACAGGTCGCCGGCGGCGAACTGAAGCTGGCCGTGGCCTTCAACGAGCCGCAGGCGCGCTATGAACTGAACAACGTGCGCGTCACCGCCCGCGACGGCAAGCTCAACGGCCGCAAGACCGTGGTGCTGCACGGCGGCCAGGCCGACAAGCTGATCGTGTCGGCCCGCAGCAGCGGTGCCGAAGCCGACCAGGACGGCATCTCGCTGTTCCTGGTGGATGCCAGGGGCGCCGGCGTCAGCATCAAGGACTACCGCACCATCGACAACCTGCGCGCGGCCGACATCACCTTCCAGGATGCCCCCGCGCAACTGCTGGGCGAAGCCGGCAAGGCCTTCCCGGTGATCGAGCAAGTGGCCGACTACGCTGCCGTGCTGCTGTGCGCCGAGGCCGTGGGCGTGATGGATACGCTCAATGCCGCCACGCTGGAATACGCCAAGACGCGCCAGCAGTTCGGCGTGCCGATCGCGCGCTTCCAGGCTCTGCAGCACCGCATGGTGGAGATGTTCATCCACGCCGAGCAGTCGCGCTCGATCACGCTGCTGGCCGCGGCACGCTTCGAAGAAGTAACGCCGGAAGAGCGCCGCCGCTATGTCTCCGCCGCCAAGGCGCGCGTGGGGCAGGCAGCGCGCACGGTTGGCCAGGAGGCAGTGCAGATCCACGGCGGCATGGGCGTGACCAACGAACTGCCGGCCGCGCACATGTTCAAGCGGCTGACGCTGATCAACACCACCTTCGGCGACGTGGATCACCACCTGGGCAGGTTCGCCGCCCAGCCGGGGTTCCAGGAAGCTGCCTGATCCTGCCAGTCCAATCAAAACCGCGCTGTAGTCCAGGCGCGGTTTTTTTCTTTGGGGACCGTTAGGGGCGGGTTCGGCAAATACGGACGCCGGCCCCCGGCGGCCATGCGATCATTGCCTGAGCAAACTTAGTGCCATGGCGCCAATCACTACAGAGAGACAACCGATGCTGTATTTCGAGGACTTTGAAGTCGGCAGCCGCCGCGAACTGGGTTCGTACCTCGTCACCGAGGAAGAGATCCTGGCCTTTGCCCGCCAGTACGATCCGCAGCCGTTCCATATCGACAAGGAAGCCGCTGCCAGGAGCATCTATGGCGGCGTGATCTCGAGCGGCTGGATGACGTGCTCGATCATGATGCGGCTGCTGGTGCTGAGCACCACCGGCAAGTCGGCCAGCATGGGCTCGCCTGGCGTGGACGAGATCCGCTGGCTCAAGCCCGTCTACGCCGGCGACACGCTCACCGTCGTGCTGAATGTGCTCGATAGCCGGCCGTCGCAGTCCAAGCCGGACCGCGGCGTGGTCCACACCCAGTGGGAAGCCACCAACCAGCGCGGCGAACTGGTCTGCACCGTCAAGGGCATGGGCATGTACGGCCGCCGCCCCGCTTAAGAACACTTTATCGTCACGAGGAGACTATCAACATGCGTACCATCGCATCGCTGGAAGAACTGGAAGGCCTGCAGGGCCAGGAGGTCGCGGTCAGCGACTGGATCGAGGTGACCCAGCAGCAGGTCAACCAGTTTGCCGATGCCACCGGCGACCACCAGTGGATTCACATCGACGTGGAGCGCGCGAAGAAGGAGTCGCCCTATGGCGGCCCGATCGCGCACGGCTTCCTGACGCTGTCGCTGCTGCCCAAGTTCATGCACAACGCGCTGCACATGCCGTCGAAGATCGGCGTCAACTACGGCCTGAACCGCGTGCGCTTCACGGCACCCGTGCCGGTGGGCAGCAAGCTGCGCGCGCGCATCAAGCTGCTGAAGGTCGAGCGTCTCGATCCGCTGCCGAAGTCGCCCGAACTGGTTGGCGCACAGTCGACCTGGGAAGTCACGGTGGAGCGCGAAGGCAGCGACCGTCCGGTCTGTGTCGCCGAGTCGATCACGCGCCGCTACGGGTGACGGATACGCAGTTTTGACGCGGTGCGACAATATGCCACACAGGCATGTCGCACCCCTGGAGGCCGCCTGATGCGCGGCTTTCTGCATTTTTAGGAACCGATTTGTGACGTTGATGCCGGTCAAATGCTGCTTCGCGGATTTGCGCGTCGATTGTCCGTTCTGCTGAACAGTGTGTTCTGTGCCGTTGGGTTTACCCCTAATGTTGCGTTGCGGTACAGTCGCGCCCACGATGTTTTACGTGTTGCGCTCCCCGGCCGAAAACCGCGCTTGCCATGAAGGCAAGTCCGTCGGGAAGTGCAAAAACCTCGTATTCCAACGCTACCCGGCCGCCGTACTGAGCCGGGACCGTTCGCGGTTTCGGCCAGGTGCCGCAGCGCCGGCAAGGTCCTACAGGGCCTGCAGCGCACGCAGTCAGTTGTCCTTCCGTGTTCATGGCGTTGCAAGGCCGCATGGTCCCCCGGCGTTCGATCCGCCGCCCGACCGCAACGCCAGCTAAGGACACGTCCTTCCGGTTTTCCCTCAGCCCCACGCCTCTTGCGCGAGCATCAGGCGGTTTAGCCGCGCTTTTGCCCGAAGCGCGGTGTAACCAAACCAGTCGTGACATGAAGAAACCCATACTGCCGCGTTGGACGCGGTTCCTGCCTTGCCTTGGCCTGCTCCTGCTCGCCGGCTGCAACATGACGCTGCTCGACCCGAAAGGGCAGGTCGGCGTCGACATCAAGAACATCATCCTGATTGCAACCTGGCTCATGCTGCTGGTGGTGCTGCCGGTGATCGTGCTCACGCTGGTGTTCGCCTGGAAGTACCGCGCGTCCAATACCTCGGCGCGCTATGAGCCGGACTGGTCGCACTCCACGGCGATCGAAGTGGTGGTGTGGCTGATCCCCTGCCTGATCATCATTGCGCTGGGCATCATCACCTGGAAGTCCTCGCACGACCTGGACCCGTACAAGCCGCTTGAATCCAGCAAGAAGCCCGTCACCGTCGAGGTGGTGGCGCTGAACTGGAAGTGGCTGTTCATCTATCCGGAACTGAAGATCGCCACGGTCAACCAGATCGCCTTTCCGGTCGACACCCCGGTGAACTTCAAGATCACCTCGGATTCGATCATGAATTCGTTCTTCATCCCGCAACTGGGCAGCCAGGTGTACGCCATGGCAGGGATGGAGACCAAGCTCCACCTGATCGCCAACGAAGCCGGCTCTTACGACGGCGTATCCGCCAACTACAGCGGCGGCGGCTTCTCGGGCATGAAGTTCAAGGCGGTCGCCATGTCGAACTACGAGTTCGACCAGTGGGTCGCCAAGGTTCGCGCCTCGTCCACCGAACTGGGGGTTGAAGGCTACAAGACGCTGGCACAACCCAGCGAGAAGGAGCCGGTCACGTACTACGGCAAGGTGGAAGACAAGCTCTTCCACAACATCCTGCACAAGTACATGGACCACAGCGGCACGGCGCTCGCCGCCGACGGGTTCAAGGGCGGCCCGATCTGCACGTCGCGCAACACCCTCGGTGAAGAGCAGCTGTCGATGACCACGCCTGTGAAGGCGCTGGGCGCGCAATCCTAGGAGCAATGATGTTTGGCAAGTTGAGTTTGTCGGCGATTCCGTTTCATGAGCCGATCATCATGGTCGTTCTGGCCGGCGTCGCCCTGGGCGGTGCCGCGCTGCTAGGCGCGATCACCTATTTCAAGAAGTGGGGCTACCTCTGGAACGAGTGGTTCACCTCGGTCGACCACAAGAAGATCGGCGTGATGTACTGCCTGGTCGCCCTGATCATGCTGCTGCGCGGCTTCGCCGACGCGGTCATGATGCGCACCCAGCTGGCGCTCGCCACCAATGGCGCGACCGGCGTGCTGCCGCCCGAGCATTACGACCAGATCTTCACCGCCCACGGCGTGATCATGATCTTCTTCGTGGCCATGCCGCTGATGACCGGCCTGATGAATCTGGTCGTGCCGCTGCAGATCGGCGCGCGCGACGTGGCGTTCCCGTTCCTGAACACGCTGTCGTTCTGGCTGTTCGTGTCGGGCGCCATGCTGGTCAATGTCTCGCTGGGCGTCGGTGAATTCGCCAAGACCGGCTGGCTGGCCTACCCGCCGCTGTCGGGACTGGACTTCAGCCCGGGTGTGGGGGTGGACTACTACCTCTGGAGCTTGCAGATCTCGGGCCTGGGCACCTTGCTGACCGGCGTGAACTTCCTGGTGACGATCCTGCGCATGCGCGCGCCGGGCATGACGCTGATGCGCATGCCGGTGTTCACCTGGACCGCGCTGTGCACCAACGTGCTGATCGTGGCCGCTTTCCCGGTGCTGACCGTGACCCTGGCGCTGCTGGGCCTGGACCGCTACGTCGGTACCCACTTCTTCACGAACGACGGTGGCGGCAACGCCATGATGTACGTGAACCTGATCTGGATCTGGGGCCACCCCGAGGTGTACATCCTGATCCTGCCGGCGTTCGGCATCTTCTCTGAAGTGATCGCCACGTTCTCGGGCAAGAAGCTGTTCGGCTACAAGGGCATGGTGTACGCGACCGCCGCGATCATGGTGCTGTCGTTCATCGTGTGGCTGCACCACTTCTTCACGATGGGCTCGGGCGCCAACGTCAACGCGTTCTTCGGCATCACCACCATGATCATCTCCATCCCGACCGGGGTGAAGATCTTCAACTGGCTGTTCACCATGTACCGCGGCCGGGTCCAGATGACCTCGCCGGTGCTGTGGACGCTGGGCTTCATGATCACCTTCGTGATCGGCGGCATGACCGGCGTGCTGATGGCCGTGCCGGCCGCTGACTTCGTGCTGCACAACAGCCTGTTCCTGATCGCCCACTTCCACAACGTGATCATCGGCGGCGTGCTGTTCGGCTACCTGGCCGGCATCACCTACTGGTGGCCGAAGGCGTTCGGCTTCACGCTGAACGAGCGCCTGGGCAAGTGCGCCTTCTGGTGCTGGCTGGTCGGCTTCTACTTCGCCTTCATGCCGCTGTACGTGCTGGGCCTGATGGGCATGACCCGCCGCCTGAACCACACCGACAACCCGGCCTGGACGCCGTGGCTGTACCTGGCCGTCGTGGGCGTGGTGTTCGTGGCGCTGGGCATCTTCTTCCAGGTGCTGCAGATCGTGGTGTCGATCCGCGACCGCAAGAAGCTGGCCGACGTGACCGGCGACCCGTGGGGCGGCCGTACCCTGGAGTGGGCCACCTCGTCGCCGCCGCCGTTCTACAACTTCGCGCACACCCCGGTGGTGCGTGACCTGGACGCGTTCTCCGACATGAAGGCCCGTGGCGAGACGCTGCCGACCGAAGGCTACGAGAAGATCCACATGCCCAAGAACACGGGCGCGGGCTTCATCATCGGCGCCTTCAGCCTGGTGTTCGGCTTTGCCCTGACCTGGCATATCTGGTGGATGGCCATCGTTGGCCTGGTGGGCATGGTGTGGGCGTTTATCCACCGCAGCAACGACGACCATATCGACTACTACGTGCCGGCCACCGAGGTCGAGCAGATCGAAACGCGCCATCTGCAGCGCATTGCTTCGCAAGCCTGAGAACCATGTCGACTCAAGTCCTAGACCGCATCCCCGCGCAGGCCGGCGCACCGGCCAAAGCCGACGCGCATGGCCATGACCATGCGCACCACGATACCAGTGCCAATACGGTGTATGGCTTCTGGATCTATCTGATGAGCGACTGCATCATCTTCGCCGGACTGTTCGCGGCCTTCGCCGTGCTGCGCGGCGAACTGGCAGGCGGCCCGTCGGCGAAGGAGCTGTTCGAGCTCAACTACGTGCTGGTGGAGACCTTCATCCTGCTGTTCTCCTCGATCACGTACGGCATGGCGATGATCTCGCTGCAGAACCGCAGCCTGAGCCGCGTGCAGGTGTGGCTCGGCGTCACGTTCCTGCTGGGCGCGGCGTTCATGGCGATGGAAATCAACGAATTCCATCACCTGATCGCCGAAGGCGCCGGCCCGGGCCGCAGCGCTTTCCTGTCGTCGTTCTTCACGCTGGTCGGCACCCACGGCCTGCACGTCGCCAGCGGCATGCTGTGGATGATCGTGCTGATGTGGCAACTGTCGAAGAAGGGCATCACCCCGACCCTGAGCAAGCGCCTGATGTGCCTGTCGCTGTTCTGGCACTTCCTGGACGTGGTCTGGATCGGCGTGTTTACCGTGGTCTACCTGATGGGACATCTGTGATGGCACAACACAACGCACCGGCGGCGCACGGCGCCCACGACTCGCACGACTCGCACGCGGGTCATGACACCCACGCCAGCTTCAAGTCGTACGCAATCGGCTTCATCCTGGCCGTGATCCTGACCGTGATCCCGTTCAAGCTCGTGATGGACGGCAGCATGGACAAGGGCACCATCCTCTGGATCATCCTCGGCATGGCCGCGGTCCAGATCCTGGTCCACCTGAAGTACTTCCTGCACCTGGACACGTCGTCCGAGCAGCGCAGCAACGTGATCGCGCTGCTGTTCACGGCGCTGATCCTGGTGATCGTGGTGGCGGGTTCGCTGTGGATCATGCACAACCTGAATGCCAACATGATGGTGATGTAAGGACCAACGTCCTGGCATCGAGAGCGGGGCCCTGCAAGGGGCCCCGTTTTTTTTGCCCGTCGCCTGCCTTGGGGCGTGGTGCCCGGCCTTGGTGCGGGGACGCGCATCGCCTGGTGCCTTGCGCATGCCGCCCGCACGGAATTGCGCAGATGCACGGGAGTGGTGCGTGCGCCGCCCGCACTGCTCTGGTGCGGATGCGCGATCGCGGGCGGCGGCAGCGCCTGCGCGCCGCGCCAGCACGCCATCTGCCGGGGGTGCGGTGGGTATCAGGCGGCCTGCCTCCATGGCACGCTAGTTGCAGAAGCATCACCCGGGGAGCGTAGTCCCTGACTAACACCATAAACGGGAGCTGCAAATGCAACGACGTGACATGCTGAAGCTGTCGGCGATAGCCGCCGCGGCAATGATCGGTACCAGCCCGCTGGCCATGGCGCAGTCCAAGGAACCGATCAAGGTCGGTATCCTGCACTCGCTGTCCGGCACCATGGCCATTTCGGAGACGTCGCTGAAGGACGTGGCGCTGATGACCATCGACGAGATCAACAAGAGCGGCGGCGTGCTGGGGCGCAAGCTGGAGCCGGTGGTGGTGGATCCCGCCTCGAACTGGCCGCTGTTCGCGGAAAAGGCGCGCCAGCTGATCACCAAGGACAAGGTCGCGGTGACCTTCGGCTGCTGGACCTCGGTGTCGCGCAAATCCGTGCTGCCGGTCTACGAAGAGCTGAACTCGCTGCTGTTCTACCCGGTGCAGTATGAAGGCGAAGAGATGTCGAAGAACGTCTTCTACACCGGTGCAGCGCCCAACCAGCAGGCCATTCCGGCGGTGGAATACCTGATGAGCAAGGAAGGCGGCGGCGCCAAGCGCTTCTTCCTGCTGGGCACGGACTACGTCTACCCGCGCACCACCAACAAGATCCTGCGCGCGTTCCTGAAGAGCAAGGGCGTGGCCGACAAGGACATCGAAGAGGTCTACACCCCGTTTGGCCACAGCGACTACCAGACCATCGTCGCCAATATCAAGAAGTTCTCGCAGGGCGGCAAGACCGCGGTGATCTCCACCATCAACGGCGACTCCAACGTGCCGTTCTACAAGGAACTTGGCAACGCCGGGCTGAAGGCCAAGGACGTGCCGGTGGTGGCGTTCTCGGTGGGTGAGGAGGAACTGCGCGGCATCGATACCAAGCCACTGGTGGGCCACCTGGCCGCATGGAACTACTTCATGTCGGTCAAGAACCCCGAGAACGACGCCTTTCGCAAGCAGTGGGCGGCATGGGTCAAGGCCAACAACCTGCCCGGCGGCGACAAGCGTGTGACCAACGACCCGATGGAAGCCACCTACGTGGGCATCCATATGTGGGCGCAGGCCGTGAAGAAGGCCGGCACCACCGATACCAACAAGGTGCGCGCCGCCATGTACGGCCAGACCTTCAAGGCACCGGACGGCTTCACGCTGACCATGGGCGAGAACCACCACCTGTACAAGCCGGTGATGATCGGCGAAGTGAAGGGCGACGGCCAGTTCTCGGTGGTGTGGAAGACGCCGAAGGCGGTGCGCGCGCAGCCGTGGAGCCCGTTCATCGCGGGTAACGAAGGCAAGCCGGACAAGGTGATGTAAGCCGGGCCACCCGCTGCCGGTTGGCTCCCCTCTCCCGCTTGCGGGAGAGGGGCTGGGGGAGAGGGCTGGCGCTTGCCAGCCAGATGGCACTCGCTTCGTCATGGACACCTGCCTTCTCCCCAAACACTCATTCCGCAATTCGCCAGCACCTATGCGCAATCCCTTATCCGTTTCCATCCTGCCATGGCTGCGCGCCCTGCTGGCGGCGCTGCTGCTGGCGGCTGCGCCGTGGGCCGCGGCGCTGACGCAGGCCGACCTGAAGCCGCTGGCCGAAGACGATTTCGATGCCAAGACCGCGGCGCTGACCGCGCTGGCCAAGGCCCCGCCGGAACAGGCCGGCCCGATCCTGAAGGCCTTGCAGGACGACGCGCTGCAATATGCGCCGTCGATCGGCATGGTGCGCCAGGATGGCGACAAGACCGTCGATGCTGTCACCGGCAAACCGGTCGCGGTGAAAGCCGACGAGCTCGAATCCCTGACCCTGAACAACAGCCTGCGCGCGCTGGTCGACAGCGCCGCCAGCAGCCTGCTGCTGCAGTCGCCCGATATCGCGGTGCGCGCGCAGGCCATCGCCACGCTGCGCGACCAGCCCGAGAGCGCCTCGCGCGCCGCGGTCGAGGCCGCCCGCAAGAACGAGGCCGATGCCGGACTGCGCACCAGCCTGGACGTGATCTGGGCCAACCTGGTGCTGGCCGAGCCGGCCGATCCCGCAGCGCATGACGCGAGGCTTGAAGCCATCCGCATCCTCGGCAGCGACAGCAACCCGCAGAGCCGCCAGAAGCTGGCGCCGCTGGTGGAGCGCGACAGCGCCGGCAACTACCGCGAGCCCGATGCCGACGTGCGCCTGGCCGCGCAGCAGGCGCTGGACACGCTGCGCAGCGACCAGCGCCGCGCCGAGCTGATCGGCAACCTGTTCGCCGGCCTGAGCCTGGGCAGCGTGCTGCTGCTGGCCGCGCTCGGGCTGGCCATCACTTATGGCCTGATCGGCGTCATCAACATGGCGCACGGTGAATTCCTGATGATCGGCGCCTATGCCACCTACGTGGTGCAGTCGCTGTTCCGCGCCTACGCGCCGGGTGCGTTCGACTGGTACCTGCCGGCGGCGCTGCCGGCCTCGTTCCTGGCCGCCGCGCTGCTGGGCTTCGTGCTCGAGCGGCTGGTGCTGCGCCACCTGTACGGCCGCCCGCTGGAAACGCTGCTGGCCACCTTCGGCGTGAGCCTGCTGCTGATGCAGGCGGTGCGCACGCTGTTCGGCGCGCAGAACGTGGAAGTGGCCAACCCGGCGTGGATGAGCGGCGGCATCGAATGGATGCCGGGCCTGGTGATCCCGTACAACCGCATCGTCATCATCCTGTTCGCGCTGGCGGTGGTGGCGGTGGCGTGGGCGGTGCTGAACCGCACGCGGCTGGGGCTGTTCGTGCGCGCCACCACGCAGAACCGCACCATGGCGGCCTGCGTCGGCGTGCGCACCTGGAAGGTCGACAGCTACGCCTTTGCCTTTGGCGCCGGCATTGCCGGGCTGGGCGGCTGCGCGCTGTCGCAGATCGGCAATGTCGGCCCCGACCTGGGCCAGGCCTACATCATCGATTCGTTCATGGTGGTGGTGCTGGGCGGCGTCGGGCAGCTGGCCGGCACCATCGTCGGCGCCTTCGGGCTGGGCATCATCAACAAGTTCATCGAGCCCTTCTACGGCGCGGTGCTGGCCAAGATCTTTGTCCTGGTGCTGATCGTGCTGTTTATCCAGAAGCGGCCGCAGGGACTTTTCGCGCTCAAGGGGCGCAGCGCGGAGGCATGATGCAGCGAGTCCAATCGAGTTCTTCCGCCACCGCGTTCCGGCTAGCGGTGCCGGAGCGGCAGGCACTGTTCTCGCCGCGCGGCTGGCTGGTGCTTGCGGCGCTGGTGGTGATCGTCGGCATCGGCGTGCCGGTGTGCGCGCTGGTGTTGCCGGAGGGGCATCCGCTGCACCTGTCGGCTTATGCGCTGACGCTGGTCGGCAAGATCATGTGCTTTGCGCTGGCGGCGATCGCGCTGGACCTGGTGTGGGGCTACTGCGGCATCCTGAGCCTGGGCCACGGGCTGTTCTTCGCGCTGGGCGGCTATGCCATGGGCATGTACCTGATGCGATCGATCGGGCGCGAGGGCGTGTACAAGAGCGAACTGCCGGACTTCATGGTGTTCCTCGACTGGAAGGAGCTGCCGTGGTTCTGGCACGGCACCGAGCACCTCGGCTATGCGCTGCTGCTGGTGGTGCTGGTGCCAGGCGTGCTGGCGTGGCTGTTCGGCTTCTTCGCCTTCCGCTCGCGCATCAAGGGCGTGTACCTGTCGATCATCACGCAGGCGATGACGTATGCGGCGATGCTGCTGTTCTTCCGCAACGAGACCGGTTTCGGCGGCAACAACGGCTTCACGGACTTCAAGCGCATTGCCGGCTTTGCGATTGCGGCGCCGCAGACGCGCACGGCGCTGTTCGTGCTGACCTTCCTGGCGCTGCTGGCGGGCTTCATCGCCTGCCGCTACATCGTCACGTCCAAGCTCGGGCGCGTGGTCACCGCGGTGCGCGATGCCGAGATGCGGGTGATGTTCTCCGGCTACAACCCGCTGGGCTACAAGCTCTTCGTGTGGACCTTTTCGGCGGTGCTGTGCGGCATCGCGGGGGCGCTGTACGTGCCGCAGGTGGGCATCATCAACCCCGGCGAGATGTCGCCCGGCAATTCGATCGAGATGGCGGTGTGGGTCGCCGTGGGCGGGCGCGGCACGCTGATCGGACCGGTGATCGGCGCGTTCCTGGTCAATGGCGCCAAGACCCTGTTCACAGCCCACTTTGCCGAATACTGGCTGTTCCTGCTGGGCGCGATGTTCGTGCTGGTGACCTTGTACCTGCCCGATGGCGTGACCGGGCTGTGGAACCGGCTGCGCGAGCGGCGCGCGGCCGCACCATCAGCCGCTGCAGACCCTGTTTCCGCGCCTGCCGTGGCAGGCCGCACGGGAGGTGAAGCATGAACGCCGCACTCCAGCACGGCCAGGCCGAAAGCGGCGATGCCACCGGCCTGGGCCGCATCGTCGAGCCCGGCACCATCGATGTCTCGCACGGGCCGATCCTGTACCTGGAAGACCTGACGGTGCAGTTCGACGGCTTCCGCGCGCTGAACAAGCTGACCTTGTCGATCGACCATGGCGAGTTGCGCTGCGTGATCGGTCCCAACGGTGCCGGCAAGACCACGATGATGGATGTCATCACCGGCAAGACCGGGCCGCGCAATGCCAATGTCAGCGGGCGCGTGTTCCTGGGCCAGACCATCGACCTGATGCGGATGACCGAGCCGCGCATCGCGCAGGTCGGCATCGGCCGCAAGTTCCAGAAGCCCACGGTGTTCGAGCAGCACGCGGTGTGGGAGAACCTGGAACTGGCGATGAAGGCCGACAAGCGCTGGTGGTCGTCGCTGCGCGCGCGGCTGACGGCGGAGGGGCATCGCCGCATCGAGGAAACGCTGGCGCTGACCGGACTGGAGGCAGAGGCCTACCGGCCCGCCGGGCTGCTGTCGCACGGGCAGAAGCAGCGCCTGGAGATCGGCATGCTGTTGATGCAGCAGCCGCAGCTGCTGTTGCTGGACGAGCCGGTGGCCGGCATGACCGATGAAGAGACCATGCAGCTGGCGGCGCTGCTCAACGGCCTGCGCGGCAGCTGCTCGATGATGGTGGTCGAGCACGACATGGAGTTCGTCGCCGCGCTCGCGGGCGATGCCGGCCAGGTCACGGTGCTGGCCGAGGGCAGCGTGCTGGCCGAAGGCACGCTCGACAGCGTCAAGCGCGATGAGCGCGTGATCGAATCCTACCTGGGAAGATAAGCATGCTGCAGGTCAATGCACTGAACCAGTTCTATGGCGGCAGCCATATCCTGCGCAATGTCAGCTTCGACGTGCCCGCCGGCAAGCTGACCACGCTGCTGGGCCGCAACGGCGTGGGCAAGAGTACGCTGCTCAAGTGCCTGATGGGCGTGGTGCCCACGCGCAGCGGCAGCATCCAATGGCAAGGGCAGGCGCTGGAGAAGAAGGCTCCGTATGAGCGCGTGTCCGCCGGGCTGGCCTATGTGCCGCAGGGCCGGGAGATCTTCCCGCGGCTGACGGTGGAAGAAAACCTGCTGATCGGCGCAGCCAGCCGGGCGCGGCCGTCCGGCGTGCCGGACCGGATCTACCAGTTGTTCCCGGTGCTGCGCACCATGCGCCTGCGCCGCGGCGGCGACCTGTCCGGCGGCCAGCAGCAGCAACTGGCGATCGGGCGCGCGCTGATGAGCGAGCCGGGCCTGCTGATCCTGGACGAGCCCACCGAGGGCATCCAGCCTTCCATCATCCAGGACATCGGCCGGGCGCTGCGCCTGCTGGTCGACGAGTTCGGCATGACGGTGCTGCTGGTCGAGCAGTACTACGAGTTCGCGCGGCATATTGCCGACCACTATGTCGTGATGAGCCGCGGCGAAGTGGTGGCGCGGGGTGCCGGCGCCAGCATGGAGCAGGACGGCGTGCGGGAGCTGATCGCCGTGTAGGGCGGCTGCGCGGCAGCGCCGGGATTTGTGGGTCATACGCTGCTTACGCGAAGCCAGGCAGCGCGCTATGATTGCTTGCAACTCCCGCCATTGCGCGCGCGCCTCCGCCGGCTGTCCTTGCCATGCGCCATCCCGATCTTCCTTCATCGCTCACCGTGCCCGCCGCATGGCAGGCCATCCTGCGGCTGCGCTTTGCGCAGCGCGGCGAACGCACCGCGCTGACCGAGCGGCGCCACCAGGGGCCGCTGCTGGTACAGAAGCCGCTGTACCCGGAAGGCGGCATCTGCCACGCGGTGATCCTGCATCCGCCGGCTGGCGTGGCAGGCGGCGACAGCCTGGATATCGACGTGACGGTCGAGGCTGGCGCGCACGCCGTGCTGGCCACGCCGGGTGCCACCAAGTGGTACAAGTCGCTCGGCCGCGAGGCGGCGCAGCATGTGCGCCTGACGGTGGGCGCAGGCGCGCGGCTGGACTGGCTGCCGCAGGAGAACATCGTCTTCGACGACGCCCGTGCGCGGATTTCGACCGTGCTCGACGTCGCGCCCGGCGGCAGCGCGATCGGCTGGGATGCGGTGGTGCTGGGCCGGCAGGCATCCGGCGAGCAGTGGACCCGCGGCGCGCTGTGGCTGGATACCCGCATCGGCACGGGCGAACGCGCGTTGTGGATCGAGCAATCGCATCTTGAAGCCGAGTCGCCGCTGCGCACCGCGGTGGCCGGCCTCGATGGACTCAATGTGCTGGGCACGCTGTGGGCGGTAGGCGAGGGCGCGACGCAGGAACTGGCCGAAGCCCTGGCCGAGCAGCTGCCTTATACGCCGGAGCTGCGCGCCGGCGTGACTTGCCTGGCCGCCAACGGCCAGTCGATGCTGCTGCTGCGCGTGCTGGGCCGGCAGATGGAAGCCGTGCGCCACGTCATGGTCGACAGCTGGCAGGCGCTGCGCATGCCGATCCACGGTGTCGCAGCGCGGCCGCTGCGGCTGTGGGCCACGTAGGCCGCCAACAGAGACAACCGAACACAAGAAACCAGGAACAAGAGATGGAACTGACGCCGCGAGAGAAAGACAAGCTGCTGATCTTCACCGCCGCGCTGCTGGCCGAGCGGCGCAAGGCACGCGGGCTGAAGCTGAACTACCCGGAAGCGGTGGCGCTGATCACCGCCGCCATCATGGAAGGCGCGCGCGATGGCCGCACCGTGGCCGAGCTGATGCATGAGGGCACCACCGTGCTGGGCCGCGAGGACGTGATGGACGGCGTGGCCGAGATGATCCCCGAGATCCAGGTGGAGGCCACCTTTCCGGATGGCACCAAGCTGGTGACCGTCCACCATCCCATTGTCTGAACATGACCGATTCCGATTCCGATTCTGGACCGCGATAACAAGACCAACCCGAGAGCCGACATGAACCGTACCGCCTGCCTGCGCCTTGCCCTGGGCACTTCCCTGACCGTTGCCGCCGGCGCCGCGCTGGCGCATCCCGGCCACGATGCCGCCACCGTCAGCGCCAGCCTGTGGGCCGGCCTGGCGCACCCCTTCACCGGTGCCGACCATTTGCTGGCGATGGCGGCGGTGGGCGTGTGGAGCGCATTGATTGCCCGCTCGGCCGCCGACACCCTGCGCCTGCCGCTGGCCTTCGTGGCGCTGATGCTGGTGGGGGCTGCAATCGGCCTGTCCGGTGTGGCGCTGCCCGCAGTCGAACCGATGATCGCGGCCTCGTTGCTGGTGATCGGGTTGCTGCTGGCGCTGCGCGCGAAGCTGCCGGCGTGGGCCGGTACGCTGCTGGTCGGCGGCTTTGCCATCTTCCACGGCTACGCCCACGGGGCCGAACTGCCCGCCACTGCGGGCGCGCTGCCTGCGGTACTCGCATACGTAGGCGGGTTTGCGGCCGCCACCATGGCGCTGCACCTGCTGGGCATCGGCGCCGGCACGTTGCTGCGCCGCCATGCCGGCTGGCTGGCCCGCGCGGCAGGTGCCGGCGTGGCGCTGTATGGCGCCAGCCTGCTGGTGGCCTGAGGAGAATCGCCATGATCCCCGGTGAACTGATGCCCGCCGACGGCGAGATCGAACTGAATGCCGGCCGCGCCACGGTCAGCGTGACGGTGGCCAATACCGGCGACCGGCCGATCCAGGTCGGCTCGCACTTCCATTTCTACGAGACCAATGCGGCGCTGGCCTTTGACCGCGAAACCGCGCGCGGCTTCCGGCTGAATATTGCCGCCGGCACCGCGGTGCGCTTCGAGCCCGGTCAGACGCGCACGGTGGAACTGGTGGCGCTGGACGGCGACCGCATCGTCTATGGCTTCAACGGCAAGCTCATGGGAGCGCTGTGATGGCAAAGATCTCCAGGCAGGCCTATGCCGAGATGTTCGGCCCGACCACCGGCGACCGCCTGCGGCTGGCCGATACCGGGCTCATCATCGAAGTCGAGAAAGACTTCACCATCTATGGCGAGGAAGTGAAGTTCGGCGGCGGCAAGGTGATCCGTGACGGCATGGGGCAGAGCCAGCGCATGGCCAGCGATTGCGTCGACACCGTCATCACCAATGCGCTGATCGTTGACCACTGGGGCATCGTCAAGGCCGATATCGGCCTGAAGGGCGGGCGCATCGCGGCGATCGGCAAGGCCGGCAATCCGGATATCCAGCCGGGCGTCACCATCGTGGTCGGGCCAGGCACCGAGGTGATCGCGGGCGAGGGCATGATCGTCACCGCAGGCGGCATCGACAGCCATATCCACTTCATTTGCCCGCAGCAGATCGAAGAGGCGCTGATGAGCGGCGTCACCACCATGATCGGCGGCGGCACCGGGCCGGCCACCGGCACCTTTGCCACCACCGTGACGCCGGGGCCGTGGTACATGGAGCGCATGCTGCAGGCAGCCGATGCCTACCCGATGAATATCGGCCTGCTGGGCAAGGGCAACGCCAGCCAGCAGGGGCCGCTCCTGGAGCAGGTGGAAGCGGGCGCCATCGGCCTGAAGCTGCACGAGGACTGGGGCACCACGCCGGCGGCGATCGACACCTGCCTGTCGGTGGCGGACGCGACCGATACCCAGGTGGCGATCCATACCGACACGCTCAACGAAGCCGGCTTCGTTGAAGCGACCATCGCCGCGTTCAAGGGCCGCACCATCCATACGTACCACACCGAAGGCGCGGGCGGCGGCCATGCGCCCGATATCATCAAGGTGTGCGGCGAGGCCAACGTGCTGCCGTCGTCGACCAACCCGACGCGCCCGTACACGGTCAACACGCTGGACGAGCACCTCGACATGCTGATGGTGTGCCACCACCTGGACCCGTCGATTGCCGAGGACATCGCCTTTGCCGAAAGCCGCATCCGCCGCGAGACCATTGCCGCCGAAGACATCCTGCATGACCTGGGCGCGTTCTCGATGATCTCCAGCGACTCGCAGGCGATGGGGCGCGTCGGCGAGGTCATCATCCGCACCTGGCAGACCGCGCACAAGATGGCGCTGCAGCGCGGCAAGCTGCCGGGCGATCCCAACGATGCGCGCGGCGGGCACGACAACTTCCGCGTCAAGCGCTATGTCGCCAAGTACACCATCAACCCGGCGCTGACGCATGGCATCGCTCATGAGGTGGGCTCGGTTGAAGTCGGCAAGTGGGCCGACCTGGTGTTGTGGCGTCCGGCGTTCTTCGGCGTCAAGCCCAGCCTGATCCTGAAGGGCGGCATGATTGCCGCGGCCGCGATGGGCGATCCCAATGCGTCGATCCCGACGCCGCAGCCGGTGCACTACCGGCCGATGTTTGCTTCGGCCGGCGGGGCGCTGCACCGTTCGTCGCTGACCTTTGTGTCGCAGGCGGCGCTGGCGGCCGGCATCGGCGAGCGCTACGGACTGGCCAAGACGCTGTCGGCGGTGCGCGGCACGCGCACGGTAAGCAAGCGCGACATGGTGCACAATGACTGGCAACCGCATGTCACGGTCGATCCGGAGACCTACCAGGTCGTTGCTGACGGCCAGTTGCTGACCTGCGAGCCCGCCACCGAGCTGCCCATGGCGCAGCGCTATTTCCTGTTCTGACTGGCCGGGGCCCGCGCCCCGCACCGCCCATGCTGAAGATCGACAAACTCCTGAGCGCCCCGCACGGCATCGCGCCCGTGCTGGTGCGCCGTGCGCCCAAGCTGGTCCTGCCCTTCGCCGAACGCAGCAAGAGCCGCCTGCGCGCGGTGCTCGACAACGGCGACGAAGCCGCGCTGTTCCTGGCGCGCGGCACCGTGCTGCGCGGCGGCGACCTGTTGGTGGCCGAAGACGGCAGCTTCGTGGAAGTGCAGGCCGCTGCCGAGGCGGTGCTGGAAGTGCGTGCGGAAGACCCGCATGCGCTGATGCGCGCGGCCTATCACCTCGGCAATCGCCATACGCCGGTGGAGATCGGGCGCGACTACCTGCGGCTGGAATATGACGCGGTGCTGGCGGACATGCTGCAACGGCTGGGCGTGCGCGCCGAACGTGCCGAGCTGCCGTTCGAGCCGGAGGCCGGGGCTTATGGCGGCGGGCACAAGCATGGGCACGATGCGACGTTTGCGGAGGACTATGCGGCGGCGCAGGCGGTGTTTCATGAGCATCATGGGCACTCGCACGATCACGTGCATGACGAGAAGTGTGGACATAAGCACTGAATTTTGCCCTGCAAGGTGGGTGCCGGACCATGCCAACCGATGAAGAACTGAACTCGCCGATACTCCCCTCTCCCGCTTGCGGGAGAGGGGAGCAAGCCATCGCTGAACCGGAGTCCGCGCCATGACGCAACTCCACCAGTTGATCTCACTGCTGCACCTCGCATCGCCATCGCTGCCAATCGGCGGCTTCAGCTATTCGCAAGGCCTGGAAGCTGCGATCGATTGTGGCAGCGTGCACGATGCGGCAAGCGCAGAACGATGGATCCGCGACAACCTGCTGCATGTGCAGGCGCAATGCGAAGCGCCGCTGTGGCTGCTGCTGCATCGCTGCTGGAAAGCGGGCGATGCCGCGCAGGTGCGGACATGGAACGACTGGTTCCGCGCCACGCGCGAGACTTCCGAGTTGCGGCTTGAGACCGAGCAGATGGGCTGGTCGCTGTCCAGGCTGATTGCGCAGATGGAGTGGGGCGCGCCCGTGCTGCGCGAGACGCTGGCGGCGCTGTCGCCGGTGTGCCTGCCGACTGCGTTCACTGCGGCATGCGTGGCGCTGCAGGTCGAGGCGCGCGACGGCCTCGCTGCCTATTGCTTCAACTGGGCCGAGAACCAGGTCGCCGCGGCGATCAAGGCGGTGCCGCTGGGCCAGGTGGCGGGGCAGCACATGCTGCGGCGCCTGCACTGCGCGGTGCTCGACACAGTCGATGAAGCCACGCGCCGCGCCGACACCACGCCGCCGCAACTTTCCACCTTTTCCCCGATGCTGGGCCTGCTTTCCGCGCGCCACGAAACGCAGTACTCCCGGCTGTTCCGATCCTGAACCCATATCGCACCATGACCCAGGCCCGTACCAAGAAGAACCCTCCGCTGCGCGTCGGCGTCGGCGGCCCGGTTGGCTCCGGCAAGACCACGCTGCTGGAAATGCTGTGCAAGGCGATGCGCGACCGCTACGACCTGGTTGCCATCACCAACGACATCTACACGAAGGAAGACCAGCGTCTCCTGACGGTCTCCGGCGCGTTGCCGGCGGAACGCATCATGGGCGTGGAAACGGGCGGATGTCCGCACACCGCGATCCGCGAGGACGCCTCGATTAACCTGGAGGCGGTGGACCGCATGCTGGCGCGCTTCCCGGATGCTGACGTGGTCTTCATCGAGTCCGGCGGCGACAACCTCGCTGCCACCTTCAGCCCAGAACTTTCTGATTTGACGATCTACGTCATCGACGTAGCCGGCGGTGAGAAGATTCCGAGAAAGGGTGGGCCGGGCATTACCAAGTCCGACTTGCTGGTGATCAACAAGACGGACCTGGCGCCATACGTCGGGGCATCGCTGGAAGTGATGGAGAGCGATGCGCGCAAGATGCGCGGCGCCCGGCCGTTCGTGATGGGCAGCGTCAAGTCCGGGCAGGGCCTGGACGAGGTGATCCGCTTTATCGAACGGCAGGGCATGCTGGGCGTCTAGTCTGCGCTGTCGCCCTTGGCATCGGATGCGGCGTTGGTGGCGTGAGTCAGCGACGGGCGGAAGCTGCCCTTGCCCGCCAGCGCCCGCGCCACCGCGGCCACCAGGTTCAGCTCGGGCTCGGTCAGCTCCGCCATATGGCGCACGGTGGCCTCGATCGCCGCGCGCTGGCGGTTGCCGAAGGGCGCGCGCGATTGTTCCACCTGCAGCTGGCTGGCGTCATGGCGGCTGAAGTCGAGCATCTCCGGGGTTGGCACGGCGAGCGTCTCGGCCAGCCTGCAGATGTTGGCGAGCGCCAGGTTGCGCTTGCCGCTTTCGATGCCGCTCAGGTATGAGCGCGACAGCCCGCTCTCAAGCGACAGGGTTTCCTGGGACCAGCCCCGCTGCTTGCGTAGCCAGGCAAGATGCAATCCGAATAGTCTGAGATTTCGAGAAGTCATGGGGTCGTGAAAGGTTCGGAGTGGTCTGAGGCTAAGGGTTTGACCTTGAGGCCACGACAACTTATCCTCTTCCTCACTATCGGTGTCCGACCCGCAAATTGAGGGGTGCGCCAGGCAAAATGGCGCGACACGATGGCATCAACCGGACGGCCTGCATGGCCGAGCCAAACGGGCCACTGCGCAATGCTGCGCGCAACGCTGTCATGCGTGCGCCGCACTGCGCGGACAGCCGCCTTGCGGCCTGTCGCCCTGCAGGGGGATTGCCATGCAGATCTTCACGCTGTTCGAGGCGCGGATGCGCGCCCTCCATGCCGACCGCCACGCGCCGTCGGACTTCATTCCCGGGTTCCAGTCACGCTTGCTTGCCGCTGCAGCCGGCCTCGGCAGCACCTGCGACTACGTCTTTCTCTGCGCCGGCGAGACCCAGGCTGAATTTGCCGCGGACCGCCATGAATGGTGGGGCTGCCTGCGCGGGGGCCTGCGGCTGTGGTCGCCCGGGCGCGGCTGCCTGCTGATGGGCGGCGGCGAGCTGTTTGCGCCGGCGCCAGGCGTACCGATGCAGGTGCAGGCGATGGTCGACACCATCCTGGTGCGCACCGTGCCGCAAGGGCCGGCCGATGCATCGCGGCCGGTGGCGCTGCCTGCGGGGTGGCACTGCGCGCTGGGCGGCATTGCCGCGGTCGGGGCCAATGGCGCCGAGGGGGTGGCGGGCATGCACGTGTTGCCGGCAGAGGTGGTGCGGGCCGAGGGCCCGCAGCCGGAGCAGGGCATGCGGCCGGAGTTCATCCAGCTGGACCAGTCGGGCGATGACTGGGCGCAGCGGCTGCAGGCGCGCGGGCTGCGCTGGGCGCTGTGCTACCGCGGCGCCATCGGCCTGCATTGGCATGGCGCGCTGGTGCGGGCCGGTGGGGACATGGCCTTCCTGCAGCCCGGCACGCTCTACGCGCCGGACCCGCACGAGTCATGCCGGCTCGACGTGCTGTTGCCGGGCACCGGCCTGCTGTGCTGCTTCGGGCCGGGCGATGACGTCGAGATTGGTGTTGCGGCGCGCGGCGGACGGCGCGCGGACGGGTATGCGATTGCGTGCCACGCGCCGGCGCCGACCTGATGCCAGGCGGGTCAGCCGGGGCCAGCGCCCCGGCCGCGGCAGTGCCGTGCTCAGTGCCGCTTGTATTGCGTGGCGCCGAACAGGACCTCGCGCGCCTTGTCGTCCTGCAGCGCCTTGCGCGCGCTGGCCAGCACTTCCACGCCGCGCTTGACCGCGGGGCGCTCGGCGATCTCGTTGAACCAGCGCTTCAGGTTCGGGTAGTCGTCCAGGTCCACGCCCTGGTTCTGCCAGCTGCGCAGCCACGGGAAGGTGGCGATGTCGGCGATGGTGTACTGCTCGCCGGCCAGGCAGGCGTGCTTTGACAACTGCGTGTCGATCACGCCGTACAGGCGCCTGGCCTCGTTGGTGTAGCGGTTGACCGCGTACTCGATCTTCTCGGGCGCGTACATGCGGAAGTGGTGCGCCTGGCCCAGCATCGGGCCCACGCCGCCCATCTGGAACATCAGCCACTGCAGCGCCTCGTACTTGCCGCGCACGTCCTCGGGCAGGAACTTGCCGGTCTTGCCGGCCAGGTAGAGCAGGATGGCGCCCGATTCGAACAGCGAGATCGGCTTGCCGTCCGGGCCGTCGGGGTCGACGATGGCCGGGATCTTGTTGTTGGGGCTGATCTTCAGGAAGTCCTCGCCGAACTGGTCGCCGGCGCCGATGTTGATCGGATGGACCTTGTACTCCAGGCCGCATTCTTCCAGCATGATGTGGACTTTGTGGCCGTTGGGCGTGGCCCAGGTGTAGACGTCGATCATCGCAAAAGATCTCCTGGATGCGATCGTTGGGGATGGCCACATCAACCACCGACGTGGCGAACCGGGCGATTTAAGCACAGAAGAAAAAAACGCGCAGACTGGCTGCGCGTTTTCCATACTGCCGGCAGGGCCGAAGCCCCGCGGCGTTGCCAGGCGGTCAGAACCCGCGTGCCACCGGCATCCTGATGTCGTCCGGGTTCAGGTTCATGTGCTTGGCCAGCTCCAGCTTGGCGATGGCGTTGCGGTGCACCTCGTCCGGGCCGTCGGCCAGGCGCAGCGTGCGCTGGTGCGCCCACCAGTTGGCCAGCGGGAAGTCGCTGGAGACGCCGGCGGCGCCATGGACCTGGATGGCCCAGTCGATCACCTTCAGCGCCACGTTGGGGGCGATCACCTTGATCATGGCGATCTCGGCCTTGGCCACCTTGTTGCCCACGGTGTCCATCATGTACGCGGCCTTGAGCGTCAGCAGGCGCGCCATCTCGATCTCGCAGCGGGCTTCGGCGATGCGTTCCTGCGTCACGCCCTGGCTGGACACCGGCTTGCCGAAGGCTACGCGCGACAGCGCGCGCTTGCACATCAGTTCCAGCGCGCGCTCGGCCACGCCGATGCTGCGCATGCAGTGGTGGATGCGGCCCGGGCCCAGGCGGCCCTGCGCGATCTCGAAGCCGCGGCCTTCGCCCAGCAGGATGTTCGAGGCCGGCACGCGCACGTTCTTCAGCTCGATCTCCATATGGCCGTGCGGCGCGTCGTCGTAGCCGAACACCGGCAGGAAGCGCTTGATGGTGATGCCCGGGGTATCGGCCGGCACCACGATCATCGACTGCTGCTCATGGCGGCCGGCGTCGGGATTGGTCTTGCCCATCACGATGTAGACCTTGCAGCGGGGGTCGCCCGCGCCCGACGACCACCACTTGGTGCCGTTGATCACATAGTGGTCGCCGTCGCGCTCGATGCGGCATTCGATATTGGTCGCGTCCGACGAGGCCACGGCCGGCTCGGTCATCAGGAAGGCCGAGCGGATCTCGCCGGCCAGCAGCGGCTCGAGCCACTTGTCCTTCAGTTCCTCGGAGGCATAGCGCTCCAGCGTCTCCATGTTGCCGGTGTCGGGGGCCGCGCAGTTGAAGACCTCGGCCGACCAGGGCACCCGGCCCATGATTTCGCACAGCGTGGCGTATTCCAGGTTCGACAGGCCCTGCGGGGCGCGCGGCGAGCGCGGCAGGAACAGGTTCCACAGGCCGGCCGCGCGTGCCAGCGGCTTCAGCTCCTCGATCACCTTGGTCGGCACCCAGGCGTTGCCGGCGCGGCGGTTGGCGTCGATCTCCGCGGCGAAACGCTTTTCGTTCGGGTAGATGTGCTGGTCGAAGAAGGCCAGCAGCTTGGCCTGCATTTCCTTGACCTTCGGGCTGTATTCGAAATCCATGTGGTCTCCTCGCTACGGAATCAGTGGATGCCGGGGTGGGCGGCGGCGCCTCGTTGGCCTCGGCAGGCCTCGGCATCAGTGCGGCATGGGCCGATGGAATGCACTCTATCTGAAAGCTGGTAATAAGAAAAATGAATTTTCTGGATTTGCCAGTATCAATTCCCTGCATTCCGTGACAGAATCCCCGGCATGCAGCTCTCCCGCATCGACCTGAATCTCTTCGTGGTGTTCGACGCCATCTACAGCGAAGGCAGCATCACCGCGGCCGCGCGCCAGCTCAACCTGACGCAGCCCGCGGTCAGCCATGCGCTGGGCCGGCTGCGCACGCTGTTCGACGACCCGCTGTTCGAGCGGCGCGGGCAGGGCATGGCGCCCACGCCGCTGGCGCGCTCGCTGGCCGCCGAGGTGCGCAGCGCGCTGCAATCGTTCGCGCGCACGCTGCAGGATACGCCGCACTTCGATCCCACCAATACCGTGCGGCGTTTCACTATCGGCATGCGCGACGCGCTGGAATCCACGCTGCTGCCGCCGCTGATGGCGCGTGTCACGGCAATGGCGCCGCAGGTGGAGATTGCCGCGATCCGCTTCGACCGCCGCGAGATGGAATCCGAGCTGCTGGCCGGCACGCTGGACGCCGCGCTGGACATCCTGCTGCCGGTCTCGCCCGCCATCCACCACGCGCCGTTCATGGCCGATCCGATGGTGGTGCTGGCGCGGCGCGACCATCCGCTGGTGAAGAAGGAACTGACGCTTGAGCGCTACCTCGCGGCCGAGCATGTGCACGTGTCGTCGCGCCGCCGCGGCGCCGGGCTGGAAGACCAGGCCCTGCATCGCATGGGCCTGACGCGGCGCGTGCGCCTGCGTTGCCAGCACTACGCGGCCGCGTGCCGCGTGGTCAGCTGCACCGACCTGCTGGCCACGCTGCCGCTGCGCTATGCGCGCATCGCCAATGAGCCCTATGCCAACCGCCTGCTGTCGCTGCCGTTCAAGGTGCCGTCGCTGGAACTGCACCTGTACTGGCATGCGGGCGGCGAAAACGACGGTGCCAACCGCTGGCTGCGCGAGCAGCTGATGGCGGTGATGGCCGCGCTCGGCACCGGCATGGCCGACGTGGCCGCCGCCAGCTAAGTGCCCTCGCGCCCGCACGGCGGGCACCGCAAGCGATCCCCGCGGCGCCCCGGTGCGGCGCGCGCGGGTCACACGTAAGGAATTGTTCATGGGCTAGACCCTGCCGGTCCGCGCCCATACCATCGTCCGGTCTTTCTGCCCCCGGCGCCGCCGCCGCGAGCCCGTGTCCACACGGTGCTGGCGATGGTTGCCGCGCCGGCTGTCCGCGCCTGCGGATCCCCCGGGGCAGGTTCCTTCCTCCGATGACCACGACGATTCAGAACGATGACCGGGAAACGCTTGCTTGCTGATCACCAACCCATGCCGCCGCGACGCGCGCGGCGCACCACGCTCGCCCTGACCACCCTTTGCGCTGCTGCGGCGCTGGCACTGTCCGCATGTGGCGGCGGTGGTGGCGATGGCGATGGCGGCGGCGGTACTTCGTCGAACGCATCGCAAGCGAACGGGCAGGCCAGCGCGCCGTCCGGCTCTGGCTCGACCACGCCATCCACCGCAGGTGCCTGCTATACCGTCAGCGGCACGGCGCCGGCACCCGCGGCGGGCGGCGGCGTCTCGCTGCTGCCGGCGCGCGGCAGTGCAGTCAGCAATTACCGCGTGCTGGAAGAGCCGCGCACCGCCGGCCTGTGCTACGCCAACTATCGGCGCGAGCAGGTGGGCCTGCCGCCGCTGGCGGCACGCGATCCGCTCAATACCGTGGCGCAGAACCACACTGCCTACATGCTGGCCAACGCCACGCTGACGCACGACGAGACCAGCGGCAAGCCGGGCTATACCGGCGCCACGCCCAACGAGCGCATCCAGGCCGCCTATCCGACCAATGCCACCGCGGAAGTCGTGGCCGGTGCCAACCGCTGGACTTCGGTTGCCAATGCGCAGCTGTCGATGTCGCCCAAGGACGCGCTGGTGTCGGACCTAGTCAACGCGCCGTTCCACCGCGCCGCGCTGCTGGGCAGCTACGGCTCGGCCGGCAGCGGCTTTGCCGAGCGCGTGGGCCCTGATGGCAGCGGCACCTCGGCCAGCTACTACCAGACCATCGACCTGGCCGATGCATCGAAGGGCGGCAGCGACAGCCAGATGGTGGCCTACCCGTACAACGGCCAGGCCGACGTGCCGGCCAGCTGGGTCAACACCGAAAGCCCCAACCCCGCCCCAGGCTATGAGGGCAAGACCGTGGGCTATCCGGTTTCGCTGCAGGCCATCAACACCTCGCTGCAGTTCGATGCCGACAACTTCGTCATCACCGACGCGCAAGGCAACAATGTGAGCTGCCTCAAGGTCGACAGCCGTTCGTCGGGCCTCTCCAGCGCCGCACGCGGCCTGGCGATCTGCACGCCGGTGGCGCCGCTGGCCAGCCAGCAGCGCTACAGCGTGAGGGTTACCGGCCGGCTGGGTTCGCAGCCGGTGGACCTGAGCTGGTCGTTCACCACACGCTGACCCGCACTCGCCAGAACACCGGCGCGCTCATTGCGGCGCGCCGTGCCGCAGTTCGATGCGCACCTGGCCTGGGGCCAGCGTGCGGTCGGCCTGCACGGCAAATGGCACCGGCGGGCGTTGCGCCGCCGGCATCGACTGCCAGAGCCGTCCTGCCCATTCCCTGATTGCCTCACTGTCCGGTTCGGCCGCCAGCAGCGTGACCGATGCCGCCGCCGGCATGCGCGCAGCCGTGGCGGCGGGGTCGTCCTGGATCGACACGACCATGCTGGATGCGGTGTGCGCCGCAGGGGCGCGCGCGGCCGCCATCGGTGGCCCTGCCTTGCGTGCAAAATCTGCCCGCGGCGCGGCCGCCGGCGGTGCCGCGGGTGCCGGCATTGCCGGCTGCGGGACTGCTTCTGCCATGGCCGGATACGCGGGAGCGGCCGGTGCGGCGGCCACGGCCGGCGCCTGGGCGGACAAGCTTTCGGTCGCTTGCGGCGGTGCTTGCGTGGCGGCCTCGCGTGGCGCCGTGCCCCCGGCCGTTGCCGACGCGCGGCTGCGCTGCCCGGCGTGCGCCGGGGCAGGCCGCTCTTCCCGCTGCGGGGCCGGGGCAGCCTTCGCGGCTGGCGGCGGATTTGCCGGCGTGGCCGTCCCGGGCTCCGCCGCAGCTTGCGGTGCGGGCGCTGCCGCCATCTCTGCGGCGGGTGCAGCGGCCGGGGCGGACACCTGTTCAGGCGCCGACGCCGGCAGCAGTGCGCCATCATCGATCTGCCGCAGCACGATGCTGGTGGTCAGCCCGGCCACTGCCGCGACGCTGGCCACTAGCCCGAGCGAGCGCCACCACCGCCGCGCGCGCGCGGCGCGCGCTGCCATGGATTGCGTTGCGGTCCCTGTGGCCCGTGGTGTTGCCGCCTCAGCTGCCTGTGCCTGCAGCCACGCGCTGGCAGCGGCACCGACCGGGGCACCCAGGATCTCCGCTGCGGGCTCGCCTGACGCCACGCGTGCAAGCAGCGCATCGCGTCGCGCGGCCTGCGCCGCCTGCAGGCGCGCGGCTTCTTCCTGCACCGCCATGGCCAGCGTTGGCGGCGCGGCGAAGGGCAGGACCGCCGCGCCGGCCCGCTGGCGATCCTCCTCCTGTTGTGCCGCACGTGCGGCCGCGTGCACCGACTCCGCCAGCGCAGCGGACGGCGCGTAAGCGGGCAGCTCCCGCAGCAGCGCCGAAAGCCGGTCCTTGCCGTCGATAAAGCGGTTGGCCGCGTTCACGACGGCGTCTCCTGCGAGCCCGGCACGCTGCCGGCCAGGTTTGCGCGCAGGCG
This sequence comes from Cupriavidus sp. GA3-3, assembly GCF_000389805.1. NCBI lineage: Bacteria > Pseudomonadati > Pseudomonadota > Betaproteobacteria > Burkholderiales > Burkholderiaceae > Cupriavidus > Cupriavidus sp. GA3-3. The sequence goes on along the minus strand of NZ_KB944478.1, from coordinate 195,687 downwards.
CGCAAACGCATAGCGCAGCCGGCTCCTCACCGTCTCGAACTTCTCGCCGAGCATCTGCGCAATCTCTTCGACGCTCATGTCGCTGAAGAAGCGCAGCACCACCACCTCGCGCTGGGCGACGGGCAGCTGCAGCAGCGCGCGATGCACGTGGTGCGCGTGCTGGCGCAACTGCAGCTCCGCTTCCGGCGACAGGTCGTCGGCCGGCATCTCCGCTGGCTGGTCGTCCAGCGCTTCGCGCTGGCGCGCATCGGCGCTGCGCACCTGGTCGAGCCAGGTATTGCGCGCAATCTGGAACAGGAAGGTGCGGAACGCCGCGTCCGGCTGGTAGTCGCCGCAGCGGGTCATCAGCTTGACCCAGGTCTTCTGCGCGATGTCTTCCGCTTCGCCGCGGTTGCCCTGGCACAGCCAGGCCACGTAGTTGTAGAGGCCGGCGTTATGGCGGCGGAACAGCTCGGTGACGGGCTGCTCGATGATGCCGCCCGCCACCAGCAGCATCAGGTCATGGTCGGGCAGCGCGGACAACGCGGCGCCGGGCGCGGCGGAAGGGACGGGGTCGGGTGCCTGCATGCGCCGGAGTATAGGAGAGCGCAAGGCGGCGCGACAGTCCGCCGCGCCGCCTTGCGCCGGCTCGCGGCCCGGGCTGGTGTCAGCGTGCCGCACGCTCGGCCGGCCCGCCGCTGGTAGCGCCGGCCGGACTGGCCGTGGCCAGGCTCTGTGCCAGGTCCACCAGCTTGAGGAACTCGCCCCGATAGCCAAAGCGGTCGGTCCCGCGGGCGCCCTGGGCCAGCGCGTGGGCATCGGCGTAGCGCCAGTCGCCGGTGAACTTGCCGCCGCGCAGCACCTGACCGAAACCGGCCACCGCCGCGGCAAAGCGGAAGTCGTCATCGCCTTGCGCCAGCGGACGGATGGCCTGCCGCACGACGGTGATGTCCATCAACTGGCTGGTGCCGGCGGCAGGCAGCTTGTAGCGCAGCTTGATGTGCGCGAGCTCGCCGTCGCGCCCCGGCGCGGGTGCGGCCGGCTGGTAGCGCAGCGGATCGACCAGCCCGGCCTGGCCGGCCAGCGTCAGCTCATACAGCGCCGTCACGGTGTGGCCCGCGCCGATATCGCCGGCATCGACCTTGTCGTTGTTGAAGTCCTCGCGCGCCAGCATGCGGTTCTCATAGCCGATCAGGCGATACTCCTTCACCGTGGCCGGATTGAATTCCACCTGGATCTTCACGTCGCGCGCGATGGTGGCCAGGGTCGAGCTGATCTCGCTGACCAGCACCTTGTTGCCTTCCATCAGGTTGTCGATATACGAATAGGCGCCGTCGCCGGCATCGGCCAGCTGCTCCATCAGCTGCTCGTTGTAGTTGCCGGTGCCGAAACCGAGCGTGGACAGCGATACGCCCGACTTGCGTTTCTCTTCCACCATGCTCTTGAGTTGCCGGAAGTCGGTCACGCCCACATTGAAGTCGCCGTCGGTGGCCAGCAGCACGCGGTTGATGCCGCCGGCGATAAAGCTCTGCTGCGCGGCCTGATAGGCCAGCGCGATGCCGCTGGCGCCGGCGGTGCTGCCCCCGGCCACGAGCTGGTCGATGGCGGCGCTGATGGCGGTCTTGTCGCTGCCCGGCGTGGGTGGCAGCGCCACGCGCGTGCCGCTGGCATAGGTGACCAGCGTGATGCGGTCCTGCGGCCGCAGCTTGTTCACCAGCAGCTTGAGCGAGGACTTCAGCAGCAGCAGCTTGCCCGGCGAATTCATCGATCCCGACACATCCACCAGGAATACCAGGTTGGCGGGCGGCAGCGCGGCGCTGGCCATGTCCTTGCCCTTGATGCCGATGCGCAGCAGCACATTGGCCGGGTGCCAGGGCGCGGGCGCCAGCGCGGCATGCACGGCGAACGGACGGCCGTCGGCGGGCTGGGCATAGTCATAGGGGAAGTAGTTCAGCAACTCTTCCACGCGCACCGCATCGGCCGGCGGCATGCGTCCGGCATTGAGCATGCGGCGCATATTGCTGTAGCTGCCGGTATCGACATCGATGCTGAAGGTGGATACCGGCGCCTGCGCCACCAGCCTGACGCCGTTTTCCTCGATGGCGCCGTAGCGTTCGCGCTCGGCTGGTACCGGCGGTGGAAGGTGGTAGGGCATCGCCAGCGGGGCGCGCGGGGCGATGGCGTGCATTTCCATGGCGGGTGCCACCTGGCCAGCCTTGGCGGCGTGGTCGTGCGTGGGCGCCGGGGCCGCGGGCGGCGGCACAGGCTGGGCCACTTCCGGGGGAAGCGACGGCGAATGCCCGCCGCAAGCCGACAACACCAGAGCGGCGGCAAAACTGGAAATGATGGCCGGTGCGCGAAGTTGCATATTGTTCTCCTGAGCGGCCGCGGGGCGGGTTCTCGGTCATGACGGCCTGTCGATGAAACGGTGCTGGCGAGAGGTCGGGGTTAAGCCGGGAGAATTTTTTTGCAACTGCATGTGGCTCCCTCATGTGGCGGCAGTCAGACTTTCTTGCCCCAGGATGCTCCGATCGCCACTACAATCGTTTGATCCTTCCCCAGGAGATATCGCATGGCTCACCCTGACCTCTCTTCGATGGCGTGGCGCGGCGCGCTGGCCCTTGCCCTGACTGCGCTGCTCGGTGCTTGTGGTACCCAGGGCGGAGGGACCGCCGCGCCCGCAGCACCGGCCGCGCCGTCGGCCACGACACCGCCTGCCGCGATGCCGCCGGCCCCGGAAGTTGCCTCCGGGTATCGCCCGGGCATGTCCACCGTCTACGCGCAGCGCCACATGGCTGCCGCGGCCAACCCGTTGGCGAGCGAGGCCGGGCGCGCCATCCTGCGCCAGGGCGGCTCGGCCATCGACGCCGCCATCGCGATGCAGGCCGTGCTGACGCTGGTCGAGCCGCAGGCCACCGGCATCGGCGGCGGTGCCTTCATCATGTACTGGGACGGCAAGAACGTTCAGGCCTTCGACGGCCGCGAGACCGCCCCTGCCGGCGCCACCGAAAACCTGTTCCTGCGCCCCGACGGCAAGCCCATGGAGTTCAGCGAGGCCCAGATCGGGGGACGCTCCGTCGGCACGCCCGGCGTGATGCGCGCGCTGGAAATGGCACACCAGAAGCACGGCCGCCTGCCGTGGGCCAAGCTGTTCCAGCCCGCCATCGACCTGGCCGAGAAGGGCTTCCCGATCTCGCAGCGGCTGTACACGCAGGTGGCTGCCGACAAGTTCCTGGCCAATTCGCCGGAGATGGCCGCGTACTTCCTGGATGCACAGGGCAAGCCCAAGCCGGCCGGCACGGTGCTGAAGAACCCGAAGCTGGCGCAGACCCTGCGCGATGTCGCCCGGCGCGGTGCCGGCGTGCTCTACAACGGGCCGATCGCGCGCGATATCGTCGCCAAGGTCAACGGCGGCAGCAATGCCGGCTCGCTGTCGCTGGCTGACCTGGGCAGCTACCGGGCCAAGCAGCGCGTGCCGGTCTGTACCGACTACAAGCGCTGGAAGATCTGCGGCATGCCGCCGCCGTCGTCGGGCGGCATCGCCATCGCGCAGATCCTGGGCACGTTGCAGGCGCTCGAGACCAAGAATCCCAAGTACGCGCTGGCCGCGCTCAAGCCGCAGGGCGTGAATACGCCGGCGGTGATGGAGGCCAATCCCGACGCGGTCCACGCGATCTCCGAAGCCGACCGCCTGGCCTACGCCGACCGTGGCCTGTACGTGGCCGATGCCGACTTCGTGCCAGTCAACGTGACCGGCCTGGTCAGCCCGTCCTACCTTGCCACGCGCGCGGAGCTGATCGGCGACAAGAGCATGGGCAAGGCCCAGCCGGGGGTGCCGCCGGGCACGGCGATGGCCTACGCGCCCGACCGTTCACCGCCGCGCGTCTCCACCTCGCAGATCGTTGCGGTCGATGGCCGCGGCGGGGCGATTTCAATGACCACCACGATCGAGTCGTACTTCGGCTCCCATCTGATGGTGCGCGGCTTCATGCTGAACAACCAGCTGACCGATTTCTCCTTCGTGCCGAGCGAGAACGGCAAGCCGGTGGCCAACCGCGTGCAGCCGGGCAAGCGCCCGCGCTCGTCGATGGCGCCGACGCTGGTGTTCGACCGCGAGAGCGGCCAGCTGGTCGCCACGGTCGGTTCGCCGGGCGGCTCGCAGATCATCGAGTATGTGTCCAAGACCCTGGTCGGCATGCTGGACTGGAACATGGACGTGCAGGCCGCCATCGGCATGGGCAACTTCGGCAGCCGCAACGGCCCGACCGAGGTGGAGAAGGGGCTGGTCTCGCCGGGCCTGGTGCAGGCACTGCAGCAGCGCGGCCACCAGGTGGCCGAGATCGAGATGACCAGCGGCACGCAGGCGATCATGCGCAAGCAGGGGCCTGACGGCAAGGTGGTGTGGGCCGGTGGTGCGGACCCGCGGCGGGAAGGGGTGGCGCTGGGGGATTGAGCGTCGCGCGATGCAGATGAAAAACGGGCGCCTCGGCGCCCGTCTTCTTTTGCTGCAGCAGTTGCCGCGTCAGCCCTTCGCCTTCTGTGCGTACTGCCACCCCATCTCCGCCATCGGCCGCGCGCGCTTGCCTGCGTCCAGCGCCTGCGCCGACGACGCGGTGCCGTCCACCACGCGCTTCATGATCCCCTGCAGGATGCCGGCGATGCGGAACATGCTGAAGGCCAGATAGAAGTTCCAGTCGCCCGTGATCGGGCGGCCGGTGCGCTGCTCGTACAGGCGGCGGTAGCTGGCTTCGTCGGGGATGCCCAGCGCGGCGAAGTCAACGCCGGCAATGCCGCGGAACTGGCCCGGGGCGATATGCCAGCTCATGCAGTGATAGCTGAAGTCGGCCATCGGGTGGCCCAGCGTGGACAGTTCCCAGTCCAGCACCGCCAGCACGCGCGGCTCGGTCGGGTGGAACATCAGGTTGTCCAGCCGGTAGTCGCCGTGCACGATCGAGGTCAGGTCGGCGTCTTCCTGCGGGATATGCTGCGGCAGCCAGTCCATCAGCGCGTCCATCGACGGGATCGATTCGGTCTCGGACAGCTTGTACTGCTTGGTCCAGCGCTCGATCTGGCGCTGGAAGTAGTTGCCGGGCTTGCCGTAGTCGCCCAGGCCGATGGCGTTGTAGTCGACCGTGTGCAGCGCGGCGATGACGCGGTTCATCTCGTCGTAGATGGCGCTGCGCTCGGCGGTGCTCATGCCCGGCAGCGACTGGTCCCACAGCACGCGGCCGGCGACGAACTCCATGATGTAGAAGGCGCGGCCGATCACGGACTCGTCCTCGCACAGCGCGTACATGCGCGCCACCGGCACGTCGCTGCCGGCCAGCGCGGCCATCACGCGGTATTCGCGCTCGATCGCGTGCGCCGAAGGCAGCAGCTTGCTCTTGGGGCCGGGCTTGGCGCGCATCACGTAGGTCTGGCCCGGCGTGACCAGCTTGAAGGTCGGGTTGGACTGGCCGCCCTTGAACTGCTCCACGGTCAGCGGGCCGGCAAAGCCCTCCACGTGCTGGCGCATCCAGGCTTCCAGCGCGTCGGTGTCGAAGCGCTGCTGGTCCGCCACCGGGCGCGTGCCCTCGAAGTGCGATACGTTGCTGGTCATGCTGTCTCCGTTGGTTTTCTGTTCGGTATCGGTTGGGATTCGATCAAGTCCGCGGCGCGCTCAGCCCTGCGGCTGGCGTCCGCGCAAATACTGGTGCAGCAGCACTTCCATGGTGGTGTGGCGCGTGCCGCTGTGCACGGGCGTGGGCGGCGAGTAGTTGGTCATGCGCACCACCCAGTCGAGCGGGCCGTCGCCCATGTCGAGCACATTGATGCAGCCCGCGGTCTGCAGCAGCGAGCCGAAGAACACGCGCCGCCCGCAGGTGATGGCCTGCGACAGGATGGCGCGGTTGGTGCCGCCGTGCAGCACCATCAGCGCGGTGTCCCAGTCGGGATCGGCGCGCAGGCGCTCCAGCGCGGGCAGCACGCGGTCGAGGAACTGGCCGATGGTCTCGCCGTTGAGGAAGCGCTTGTCTTCCGGGACTTCGCCTTCGAAGGCGCCGACGAAGGCGTCGCGCAGGTCCTGGTCGGCAATCGCGGACAGGTCGCCGCCGCGGATCTCCTGCAGCGCGGGCCAGACTTCAGGCACGATGCCGTCCATCTCCGGCAGCTCGGCCAGCACGCGCTCCGCGGTCTCCACCGTGCGCGGCAGTCCGCTGACGATGACGCGGTCGAAGCGGATCTGTTCGGCGGCAAAGGCGCGGCCGGCGGCGGTCGCCTGCATGCGACCGGTCTCGTTCAGCGGCACCATCTCGGGCAGGGCAGGGCGCCCGGCCTCGTCGAAATATGAAACGGCACCATGCCGCATCAGGTAGATGCGGCGACGCGAGGGCGGCGGCAGTTCCATGCGTTGTCTCCTTGCATTGTGCGGCATGCCCGTCTGTCGCGGGCTGGCCGTTCGGGTAAAGCCAGGCGTCCGGCGCCCGGCTTCAGAGGTACTGCGGCTTGCGCTTTTCCAGGAAGGCGCTGATGCCTTCGCCGCCGTCGGGGTGGTGCAGCGCGGCGACGAAGCTGTCGCGCTCGGCCAGCAGGTGTTCGGCGCGCGATGCGGTGGCTGCGTGGTTGATCAGGGCCTTGATGCGGCCCACGGCGTGCGGCGACTGGCGGGCAAGGCCAGCGGCCAGGCGCAGGGCCTCGTCCAGGGCCTGGCCCGGCTCGGTGACGCGGTTGACCAGCCCGAACTGCGCCAGCCGCGCCGCGTCCACCGGTTTGCCTTCCATCATCAGCTCGCTGGCCAGCGGGCGCGGCAGCGCGCGTGCGATCTCATACGAGCCGCCGCCGTCGGGCGTGAGCCCCACGGAGACATAGGCCATCACGAACTTGGCATTGCTGGCCGCCACCACGAAATCGCACGCCAGCACCACCGAAAAGCCCGCGCCCGCGGCCGCGCCTTCCACTGCCGCGATGATCGGCTTGGGAAAGGCGTGCAGCGACTCGACCCAGCCGTTCAGCAGGGCGATGCTGGCGGCCTGCACCTCCTGCGGCTGGCTGCGGTTGCCGAGCAGCCGGTTCAGGTTGCCGCCGGCGCAGAAAATGCCGTCGGCGCCGGTGATGATGACCGCGCGCACCGAGTCATCGGCGGCGGCCTGATCCAGCGCCTGCTGCGAGGCCGCGTAGATGTCCGGGTGCAGCGCATTGCGTGCCTCGGGGTTCGAGATGGTCAGCACCAGGGTCGAATCGACGCGGTGGGAAAGCAACTGTGCGGGCATGGGCGTGGCTCGGTCGGTGGGGCGGTGGCGGGCTTACTGCTCTTCGGCCAGCAGCGACAGGCCCAGGCCGGCACGGCGCCACAGCCACGGGCTCGGGCGGTAGCGCATGTCGCCGGTCAGCGCTTCCATGTTGCGCAGCGTCTCCAGCACCAGTTGCGGGCCGACCGCATCGCCCAGCGCCAGCGGGCCCTTGGGATAACCCAGGCCCAGGTTGACGGCGAGGTCGATGTCCGACGGCGTGGCGATGCGCTGCTGCGCGATATCGCTGGCGATATTGATGATGCAGCAGAGCACGCGCTGCGCGACGAAGCCGGCCGAATCACGGATCACCGTGACCGGCACGCCGTCGCTGGCGAACAGGCCGTGCGCGGCATCGCGGGCGGCGGCGCTGGTGGCCGGCGTGGTCATCAGCGTGCGGCGCTTGGTGGCCTCGAACGGCAGCAGCGTGTCGATGGCAACCGTGCGGGCCGGGTCCAGGCCCTGTTGCAGCGCGCTGGTGGTGGCGTCCAGGCCCAGCGGGGTGACGATGATCAGCGCGTCGGCCGACGGCTTGTTGCCGCCTTCCGGGGTCACGCCCAGCGCGCCCAGCAGCTTGGTCACCATGGCGTGGCCGCGCTCGCTGGCGTGGCTGACCCACACGCTCGACGGACGTGCGCCCGGCACCGCGGCGGCTGCCGGCACCTGCTTCTGGCCATCGGCATACGAATAGAAACCAGCACCCGCCTTGCGGCCGATCAGCCCGCCGACCGCGCGGATCGCGGTGATCGGCGAGGGGCGGTAGCGCGGTTCCTGGTAGAACTGGTTGTAGATCGATTCCATCACCGGGTGCGACACGTCCAGCCCGGTCAGGTCCATCAGCTCGAACGGGCCCATGCGGAAGCCGGCCTGCTCGCGCATGATGTTGTCGATGTCGGCAAATCCGGCCACGCCTTCCTGCGCGACCTTCAGGCCTTCGATATTCATGCCGCGGCCGGCATGGTTGACGATAAAGCCTGGCATGTCCTTGCAGCGCACCGGCGTATGGCCCATGCGGCGCGACAGCGCCATCAGCGCGTCGCCCACCGCGGGGTTGCCCGACAGGCCGTCGATGACCTCGACCACCTTCATCAGCGGCACCGGGTTGAAGAAGTGGTAGCCGGCGATGCGGCCCGGGTGCCTTGAACCCACGGCGATCGCGGTGATCGACAGCGACGACGTGTTGGAGGCAATGACGGCGTCTTCACGCAGGACCGCTTCGAGCTTGGCGATCAGGTCGCGCTTGACCTCCAGCTTCTCGACGATGGCTTCCAGCACCATGTCGCAGCCGGCCAGGTCTTCCAGCGTGCCGCAGGGCTTGACGCGGGCCAGCGTGGCCTCTGCGTCGGCGGCGCTGATCTTGCCCTTGTCGGTGAGCTTGGCCAGCGTGTCCTGCAGGTACTGGCGCGCGGCGGCCACGGCTTGCGGGTTGGCGTCGTACAGGTTGACGGTCAGGCCCGCCTGCGCGGCGATCTGCGCGATGCCCCGGCCCATGGCGCCGGTGCCGACGATACCCAGCGTATCGATGGTGAAAGTGCTCATCAGTTGCCCCAAAAGTTGTGGTTAAATTAGCACGATCGTACGTTTTTTGCACCTTCCGCAACAGTCCGGCGGGGCAGGCGGCGTGCGCTGATCGGCCAGCCGGTACACTGCAGACCCCGGATGGTCCACAATCACCCGACATCCGCACCGTGCGATGCGGGGATCATTCCAATAACGGAGAGAGACGACATGCTGAAGCTCTGCGGTTTTGCCGCCAGCAACTACTACAACAAAGTGAAGCTGGCGCTGCTGGAAAAGAACGTGCCGTTCGAAGAGGTGCTGGCCTGGATCGGCCAGACCGACCTGGCGGCCACGCCCGCGGGCAAGGTGCCCTACATCATCACCGAATCCGGCCCGCTGTGCGAGTCCGAAGCCATCGTCGACTACGTCGAGGCGGCCTATCCGCAGACGCCGCTGCTGCCGCTCGACCCGTACCAGGCCGCCAAGGTGCGCGAGATCGTCGTCTTCATGGAACTGTACCTGGAGCTGACCGCGCGCGAGCTGTACCCCGAGGCATTCTTCGGCGGCAAGGTCAGCGATGGCGTCAAGGACCGCCAGCACAAGCTGCTGACGCGCTATGTCCCCGCCTTCGCCAAGCTGGCGAAGTTCTCGCCGTATATCGCCGGCGACACCTTCACGCTGGCCGACTGCGCCGCCGCGGCGCACCTGCCGCTGGTGTCGTCGTGCACCAAGATCATCTACGGCACCGACCTGCTGGCCGACCTGCCGGTCAAGGACTACCTGAAGACGCTGTCGGCGCGTGAATCGGTGCAGAAGGTCAATGCCGACCGCAAGGCCAATCTTGAGCTGATGGCGAGCCGCAGCAAGTAGTAAGCGAAGCGGCGTGAACTGCCGCATGTGTGAAAAACGCCCGCGAATTCATCGCGGGCGTTTTTGTTTTCATCACAGCCTGGCCAGCCGCTCCAGCGCCAGCGCCAGCGTCTCTTCCTTCTTGGCAAAGCAGAAACGCACCACGCCCGATTCACGCGGCTGCGTGTAGAAGGCCGAGACCGGGATCGCGGCCACGCCGATCTCGCGCGTCAGCCACATGGCGAAGTCGGCCTCGCTCAGGTCGGAAATGGCCGAGTAGTCGACGCACTGGAAGTAGGTGCCGTCCGACGGCAGCAGCTTGAAGCGGCTGTTGGCCAGCCCGGCGCGGAAGAAGTCGCGCTTGGCCTGGTAGAACGCCGACAGCTGCAGGTAGGGCGCGGGATCGGCCATGTAGTCGGCCAGGCCATGCTGCACCGGCGTGTTCACGGTGAACACGTTGAACTGGTGCACCTTGCGGAACTCGGCCATCAGCGCGGCCGGCGCGGCCACGTAGCCGACTTTCCAGCCGGTCACGTGATAGGTCTTGCCGAAGCTGGAGATCACGAAGCTGCGGCGCGCAAGCTCAGGATGGCGCGAGACCGAGGCGTGCTGCTGGCCGTCGTAGACCATGTGCTCGTAGACTTCGTCCGAGAGCAGCAGGATGTCGGTGCCGGCCAGGATCTGCGCCAGCTGGTCCATGTCGGCCGCGCGCAGGATCGTGCCGGTGGGGTTGTGCGGCGTGTTGATCAGGATCATGCGCGTGCGCGGCGTGATCGCGGCGGCCAGCTTGTCGAAGGGCACGCGGAATTCCGGCGCTTCCAGCGTGACCGGCACGGCGGTGGCGCCGGCCAGCTCGATCGCGGGCAGGTAGCTGTCGTAGCACGGCTCCAGCACGATCACCTCGTCGCCCGGATGCACCGCGCACAGGATCGCGGTCAGGATGCCCTGGGTGGCCCCGGCGGTGACGGTGATCTCGGTGTCCCAGCTGTACTGGTGGCCATAGAGGCTGGCGATCTTGGCGGCGATGGCCTGGCGCAGGCGCGGCACGCCCGCCATCGGCGGGTACTGGTTATGGCCGGCGCGCATGGCGGCGGTCACGGCATCGACGATCCTGGGGTCGCAGTCGAAGTCCGGGAAGCCCTGGCCCAGGTTGACGGCGTTCTTCTCGGTGGCCAGCGCGGACATCACGGTGAAGATGGTGGTGCCGACTGCGGGCAGGCGCGAGGGCGGCGGGGTCAGCGGCGTCAACTGGGTGTGGGTGGTGTCTGCGGACATGATGCGAACGTGTCGATGCGGTGGGGACGGGATGCGATCAGGCGTGCGGCGCCACCACGTAGGCGGCGCCGGGAGCCGACATTCTAAAGCGGATCGGCGGCGCTGGCGGCGCCAAGCGTGGCCAGCCAGGCGCCGAAGGCCGGCGGCGTCATCACTTCCACGCCGCTGCTGCGGCGCAGGCGGGTGCGCAGCTTGAGCACGGCCTTGTCCTTCGATACCAGGCAGGCGGCGCCGGCAAAGTGCGCCAGCTCAACGAACTTCTGGTCGTCGGTGTCCTTGCAGCGGGGCAGGCGGATGGCGTCGTAGTCGGCCTGCGGCGGCGCGGCTTCCAGGCTGGCGAGGCGGTCGACGGTGGCCAGCGCGGCATCGATATCGATGTCAAAGCGGGCAAATTGCGGATAGGCCAGCACCCGCCGCAGTTCCTCGCGGCAGTCGGCGCGGATCACCGGGGCGATGGTGCCGGCCTCAAGCGCGGTGCGGATCGGCTCCACATGCGGGTCGCGGAAGACCAGCAGGTCCACCCAGATGTTGGAGTCCAGCACCACGCGCGGCGCTGATGTGACGCCGGCGGGGCTGGCGAAGAGGGTGGTTGCGGTGGTGTCGAGGCGCATTCGCTACAATCTTGGCTTGTTTGTCCTTGGCTACTGCCGCGATTTTGCCATGCTCATCGTTTTGTCTCCCGCCAAGTCGCTGGACTACGAGACTCCCCCGCGCCTCAAGACCCATACGCTGCCGCGCTTTATCGACCGTTCCGCCACGCTGATCGAGCGCCTGCGCAAGCTGGCGCCGCAGGATGTGGGCGCGCTGATGGACATCTCCGACAAGCTCGCGGTGCTCAATGTGACGCGCTACGGCGACTGGTCGCCGGAGTTCACCGCGGCCAACAGCAAGCAGGCGGTGCTGGCCTTCAATGGCGACGTCTACGACGGCCTCGACGCGAAAACGCTGTCGGCCGACGACCTCGGCTTTGCGCAGAAGCACCTGCGCATCCTGTCCGGCCTGTACGGCGTGCTGCGCCCGCTGGACTGGATGCAGCCCTACCGGCTGGAGATGGGCACGCGCCTCGACAACGTTGCCGGCAAGGACCTGTACGCGTTCTGGGGCGACGATGTCACGCAGATGATCAACGCCGACATGGCCGCGCTTAGGCAGGAAGGCGCGCCGGTGCTGGTCAACCTGGCCTCGGAAGAATATTTCAAGGTGGTGCGGCCCAAGGTGCTGCAGGCCAGGATCGTCACGCCGGTGTTCGAGGACTGGAAGGGCGGCCGCTACAAGATCATTTCGTTCCACGCCAAGCGCGCGCGCGGCACCATGGCGCGCTACGCCGTGACGCAGCGCGTGACCGAGCCGGAAAAGCTCAAGCGCTTTGCCGAAGACGGCTACGCCTTCGACGCCGCGGCCTCGGATACCACCCGCTGGGTGTTCCGCCGCCGCCTGGAAGACTGAAACCCATCGCCACGAGACTGCCAGCCATGCCTGCCGCCTTGCACATCTCTTCGCAATTCGACTCCGGCGCCATCGAGGTCGAGGCGCTCGACCGCGCCGACGATATCCGCCTGCGCATCCGCGCCGATTCGCACGCCGACTTCCGCCAATGGTTCCATTTCCGCCTGCAGGGCGCGGCGGGGCAGGCGTGCCGGATGCACTTCCTGAACGCCGGCGACTGCACCTACCCGGACGGATGGCGCGACTACCGCGCGGTGGCTTCGTACGACCGCGCCAACTGGTTCCGCGTGCCGACGCGCTTTGACGGCCAGGTGATGACGGTGGAATTCACGCCCGAGCACGACAGCATCTGGTTTGCGTATTTCGAGCCGTATCCGGATGAGCGCCACCTGTCGCTGCTCGCCAGCTGCCAGCGCTCGCCGCTGGCGCGGCTGTCGCACCTGGGCAGCACCGTGGACGGGCGCGACATGACCCGCGTCACGCTGGGCCAGCCCGGCCCCGGCAAGAAGACCATCTGGATGATCGCGCGCCAGCACCCGGGCGAGAGCATGGCCGAATGGTTTGTCGAAGGCGTGCTGCAGCGCCTGACCGGCACCGGCATGTGGGCGGGCGACCCGGTTGCGCGCAAGCTGCTGGAGCGCGCGGTGTTCCATATCGTGCCGAACATGAACCCGGACGGCTCGGCGCGCGGCAACCTGCGCACCAACGCCGCCGGCGCCAACCTGAACCGCGAGTGGATGGCGCCGAGCCCGGATACCAGCCCCGAGGTCTACCACGTGCGCCGCGCCATCGAGGCCAGCGGCTGCGACATGTTCTTCGACATCCATGGCGACGAGGGACTGCCGTACAACTTCGTCGCCGGCAGCGAGATGCTGCCGGGCTTTACCGAGGCGCGCCGGCGCGAGCAGCAGCGCTTTATCGAGGCCTTCAAGCGGGTCTCGCCGGATTTCCAGGATGTGCACGGCTACGCGGCCAGCAAGTACAACGCGGATGCGCTCAAGCTGGCGTCCAAGTACATCGGGCATACCTTCGGCTGCCTGGCGCTGACGCTGGAGATGCCGTTCAAGGACAATGCCGACCTGCCGGATCCGGCGGTCGGCTGGAACGGCGCGCGCAGCGCGCTGCTGGGGACGGCGATGCTGCAGGCGATCCTGGACTACCTGGGCTGAGCCAACGCAAACGGCCCAACCGGACGAAACCGGGTGGGCCGGAACGGCGTTGGCGCGGACGCGGTGCGCCCGCTTTGCACCTATTGCTTCTTCCTGGCCTTGCTGGTCGTCTTGGCCGAGCCGGAGGTGGACTTGGCGCTCGTTGACTTCGACGACCTGGACGCCGTCGCCTTGCTTGACTTCGATGCCGTGCTCTTGCCCTTGGCCCCCTTGCGGCTCTTGCTTGCCGAAGCTTGCGTAGCAGCAGGCACGGCCGGCGCGGCAGCCGGTTCGCTGATGGTGGCGCCGCCGCTGTCCAGCAGCTCATACGCCAGCATCATCCCGTCGTCATAACCGCAGCGCACCTTCACCGGCTGCCAGTCGTCGCTGCCGCGGCGCTTGTGCGCGGTGGCGGCGAAGGTGACCACCGAGCTGACCGGTACGGCCTGCTTGCCGGGCGAGAAGCGTCCGCTCCATGGCTCGGTCGTGGCCTGTCCCGCGGCGAGCGCGCCGGTGGGGATCTTCAATGCATCGTAGCTGGCCGAGCGCGGCACCACCCAGCTGGCGTGGGCGGCGCAGTCCGCCACGTCGCTGGTGGCGTTCTCGGTCTTCATCAGTTGTTCGCGCATGCGGGTCCGGTACTCGGACAGGCTGACGCGGCCGCGGTCGGGCAGGGTGACGGTCTTGGTGGGTGGCGTGGGAGTGGCGGGTGCCGGGGCGGCGGCGGCAGGTCGGGCGGGCGCGGCGGCGGGTGCCGGGGCAGGTGCCGGGCCGGCGCTGGCATCTTCGGCCGGCATATTGGCGCAGCCTGCCAGCGCGATCGCACCGGCCACTGCGGCAGCCACCATGCGGAGCTGGCTGCCGAGCAGTTCGGAGATTCGTCGGATCACGGTGTGAGCGGTGTGTGCGTTCTTCGGTTTGCCCGCGGCGCCGTAGGGCCGGCAGGCAAGATGGGTTCGCAAAGGAATGCCATGATAGAGGAAACCTATCTGACAAAGTTCCTAAATCTTGTTACCCATTCTTCTAACGCATGATGTCGTGCAACAAGTGACTTGTGCTCTAGCAGGAATCCCCTGTTTCGCACAACTGCGGTGAACCCGCAGCTTATGCGGGGCTGCGTGGCGCAGCCCCGGCCCGGGTCAGGCCACGCGCGACGGCATCGAGCGCGTAAAGCGCAGCAGTTCGTCGAGCAGCAGGTTCAGGTCATGGCGCAGCCTGGCAAAGCCCGCGGTATGCGTCAGGCCCACCTCGTCCATGTAGAGCTTGCGGTTGACCTCCAGCTGCAGGCTGTGGCAGCCGGCCTGGGGCTGGCCCACCACGCGCACGATCTCCACGCCCTTGTACGGGTGATTGCGCCAGACGTCGTAGCCCATCTCCTTGAGCACGCCCTCGACCCGGTCGGTGAAGCGCTTGTCGCAGGTGGTGCCGTCGCGGTCGCCGACCACGAAATCCGGATGCTCCAGCCCCGGGAACTCGGTGGCGAATGGCGCGGCGTGGCTCGGCATCGAATGGCAGTTGATATGCCAGGCGCTGCCGTGGCTGGCCACGGCGCGGTCGGCCAGCTTCTGCAGCTGCGCATAATAGGGCAGGTAGCAGCGGTTGATGCGCGCCTGCACTTCTTCCACGCTCAGCTTGCGGTCGTAGATGGCCTCGCCGGTGTCCAGCACGCGCCAGACCAGGCCCTTGCCCAGCCGGGTCTTGGCGGTCTCCTGCCGGGCGCCGGGCCAGGGTGCGTCGAGCAGGGCTTCGTCGATTTCTTCCAGCGCGCGGTTGGCGTCCAGGTAGCTGCGCGGGAAGCCCGCGCACAGCAGCGCGATGCCGCGCGCCGGGGCGCCGGCGTAGAGCTCGTCGACAAAGGTGTCTTCGGCCTGGCGCAGCAGCGGCAGCGGCAGCGCGGGGTCGGGGCGGAAGTCCGTCGGGTAGGTCGTCGCGCTGTGCGGCGAGTCCAGGAACAGCGCCGCGGGCTCGCCCTCGGGCTGGTACAGGTAGAACGGACTGTCCGCGGTGGTTCGGTCGGTGTCGGTCATGGTGTTGCCGTAAAGTCAGTCGAGCGAGATCCTGGCGGCGGCGGCCACGCGCTTGTTCTTGGCCACTTCGCTCTTGATCTGGGCGGCAAAGTGCGCCGGCGTATCGCCTACCGGGGTCGCGCCCAGCTTCTCGAGCTTGGCCTTCACTTCCGGCAGTGCCAGCACCTTGACCGCGGCGGTGTGGAGCCTGGTCTGGATATCCGCCGGCAGGTTGGCCGGCGCGATCAGGCCGAACCAGGCGGCGTCGTTGACCTCGCCCAGGCCCAGCTCGGCGAAGGTCGGCACGTTGGGCAGCGCGGCCACGCGCTTGGGCGCTGCCACGGCGAGCGCACGCAGCTTGCCGCCTTCAATGAACGGCAGCGACGACGGCAGGTTGTCGAACAGCACCTGCACCTGGCCGGCCAGCGCGTCGTTCAGCGCCGGGCCCACGCCCTTGTAGGGCACGTGCAGCAGTTCGGTCTTGCTGCTCATCTTGAACAGTTCCCCCATCATGTGCGAGACGCTGCCGTTGCCCGCCGAGCCATAGGCCAGCTTGTTGGGCTGCGACTGCGCCAGCGCGATGAAGGACTTCATGTCGGTGGCCTTGACCGCCGGGTTGATGCTCATCACGTTGGGCACCGAGGCCAGGTTGGTGATGGTTGTGAAGTCCTTGGTTGCATCGTAGGACAGGCGCGGGTAGACCGCCGGATTGATGCCATGGGTCGAGGCCGTGGCAATGCCCAGCGTGTAGCCGTCCGGCGCCGCCTTGGACAGGAAAGCGGTGCCGATGCTGCCGCCGGCGCCGCCGCGGTTGTCCACCACCACGGCCTGGCCCAGTTGCTGGCCGAGCTTGTCGGCGACGATGCGCGCGACGATGTCCGTGGTGCCGCCGGCGGGGAAGGGCACCACCAGCGTGATCGGCTTGGTCGGATAGCCGGCCTGGGCCATGGCGCTGAAGGAGATGCCGGCAGCGGCGGCGGCCGAAGCGGTTGCCAGGAGGCGGAGAAGATGGCGACGTTGCATGGGGGGATCCAGGGCGAGGGGAGGAATAAAGTGGATTTCACGATTCTGCGCGCCCGAGCAAGCGTGCCGCAAACGAAATAAAATCCTTAGCTCATTCCATTTGGTCGTGAATTAGAGGTGATTTATGCGACGCTTATGTCCGTCGCTGACCGAGTTGCAGGCCTTTGAGGCCGCGGCACGCCATAACAGTTTTACCGTAGCCGCGCGTGAACTGCATGTCACGCAAGGCGCGGTCAGCAAGCAGGTGCGCAGCCTGGAGGCTTACCTGGGCGTGGAGCTGTTCCAGCGCGTGCGCCAGCGCCTGATGCTGACCACCGCGGGCGAGCGCTACCTGGAGCGCATCGGCCCCAGCCTGAACGAGCTGGAGGCCGCCACCGTCGAGCTGATGGCGCGGCAGGGGCGGGGCGGCGTGCTGCATATCGCCAGCATGCCGACGCTGGGCGCCAAGTGGCTGATCCCGCGCCTGCCGCAGTTTTTCGCGCGCCATCCGGAGGTGAAGCTCGAATTCGTGCCGCACGCGCAGGGCTACGATTTTTCCGAGCCGGACCTGGACGCCGCGATCCGCTTCGGCGACGGCGTCTGGCCCGGCAGCCTGGCCGACTACATGACCGGGCGCGAGGTGCTGCCGGTGTGCCGTCCGGGCCTGCTGGCGTCCGAGCCCGGCGGCGTTGCGCCCACGCCCGCTGCCTTGCTGCGCTATCCGCTGCTGCACCACACCACCGTGCCCGAAGCCTGGCCCGACTGGTTCGCCACGCTGGGGGTGCCAACCCGCGAGGCCTGGAGCGGCGCGCGCTTCGACCAGTTCTCGCTGCTCACGCAGGCCGCGCTTTCGGGTCTGGGCATCGCGCTGATCCCGCGCTGCCTGATCGAGGAAGAGCTGGCCACCGGGGCGCTGGTGGTGGCGCATCCGGCCCAGGTGCTGGCCAAGAAGGGCTATTACCTGTGCTATCCGGAGCAGAAGCAGCACCTGCCGGCGCTGCGCACGTTCCGCGCATGGGTGATGGAAGGGGCCGACCTGGCGCGGCCCACCTGACGTTCAGCCCACGTCCGATGTCAACCGGCGCAACTGCTCCAGCAGCTTCGCCGCCGGCGCCGGCAGGATGCCCTGGCGGCGCCGGTACACCGCCAGCCGGCGCGGCGCCTGGGCGCCTTCAATGGGCAGCGGCAGGATCATGCCGGCCTTTTGCTCGGCCTCGTACATCGGCGCAGCCATCCAGCTGAGGAAGCCCGCGCGTGCCACCAGCGCCTTGAGCGCAATGATCGAGCGGGTTTCGGCGACGATGTCCGGCGGCGGCAGCCCGGCGCGCGCAAACAGCCGCTGCAGTTCGTCGAAGGGCGCCGTGCCGCGCGGCGGCATGACCCAGCGGCAAGCGGCGGTATCCGCCAGCCGCAGCGCCGTTCTGCCCGTCAGCGGATGTCCGGCGGCGGCGACCACGAAGCTGCTGTCGCTCCAGCCAACATCCGCCACGGCGCAGATTTCCTCGTTCTCCGGCAGGGCGATGCCGATGGCCAGGTCGATCTCGCGGCGCAGCAGCGCATCGGCCAGGAAATCTCCCACCCCTTCGACAATGCGCACGCGCAGCCCAGGCCAGCGTGCCAGCACCGCCTCGATCGCCTCCGGCAGCACCACGCTGGCGACGCTGGCGACGGTGCCCACGCGGATGGTGCCGGCGGCCAGCCCGCGCAGCGCGCGCACGGCCTCGGTGGCGTGCTCGGCCTCGTGGCGCAAGAGGTTGGCGTGCGGCAGCAGGGCCTCGCCGTAGGCCGTCAGCACCATGCCGGTGGCATAGCGTTCGAACAGTGGCGCGTCCAGCTGGGCTTCCAGCCGCTGGATGGTGCGGCTCAGTGCCGGCTGGGTGAGGTTCAGCTGTGCGGCGGCGCGGCCCAGGCTGCCGTGTTCGCACACCGCAAGGAAGGCAAGGAGCTGGCGCAGATCGAGGGTCATGCCGAATCGTAATGACTTTGCCCCAAAACGGCAATTTCTGGGCAAGGCCTGATTGTCCATCCTGGTCCGCAAGCTTTGTCACTGATTCCGCACTGGAGCCTCCACGACCATGGCCATTTCCGCCACGCCTGCCGCCTCCGCCTCCGCCACTCCCACGACCGTGCGCACCGCTGTGCTGGACCTGCTGCGCGCGTTCGGCATGACCACCATCTTCGGCAATCCCGGCTCGACCGAGCTGCCGCTGTTCCTCGATTTTCCCGACGACTTCCGCTACATCCTCGGCCTGCAGGAGTCCGTGGTGGTGGGCATGGCCGATGGCTATGCCCAGGCCACCCGCAATGCGGCCTTCGTCAACCTGCACTCGGCGGCCGGTGTCGGCCATGCCATGGGCAGCATCTTCACCGCCCACAAGAACCGCACCCCGATGGTGATCACTGCCGGGCAGCAGGCGCGCTCGATCCTGCCGTTCGAACCCTTCCTGTTCTCGGCCCAGGCCACCGAGCTGCCCAAGCCCTACGTGAAGTGGAGTTGCGAGCCGGCGCGGGCCGAAGACGTGCCGCTGGCGATTGCGCGCGGCTACTACATCGCCATGCAGCCGCCGCGCGGGCCGGTGCTGATCTCGATTCCCGCCGATGACTGGGCCCGGCCGTGCGAGCCGGTGCTGCCGCGCACGGTCAGCACTGAAAGCCGCGTGCAGCCGGCACTGCTGGCGCAGATCGGCGACGCTCTCGATGCCAGCCGCCGGCCGGCGTTCGTGGTGGGCGCGGCCGTGGACCGCGATGGCGCCTGGGACGATGTGGTGCGGCTGGCGGAACGGCACCAGGCGGCGGTGTGGGTGGCGCCGATGTCGGGGCGCTGCGGCTTTCCGGAAGACCATCCGCTGTTTGCCGGCTTCCTGCCGGCGATGCGCGAGAAGATCGTCGGGCTGCTCACGGGCCACGACCTTGTGTTCGCGCTGGGGGCGGCAGCCTTCACCTATCACGTCGAGGGGGGTGGCCCCCATGCGCCGCCCGGGGCGCAGGTGGTGCAGCTGATCGACGATCCGAATATCGCCGCATGGGCCCCGGTGGGCACTGCCGCAGTCGGCAGCATCCGTCAGGGCGTGGCCGACCTGCTGGCGCGCCCGGCGCCGCCGCGGCGCGAAGCCCCGCGCCCGCGCGTGCCGGCACCGCGCGCCGAGCCCGGCATGCCGATGAGCGTCGCCTATGTCCTGCAGACGCTGGCGGAGCTGCGCGACCCTGATTCCATCGTGGTCGAGGAAGCGCCCAGCGCGCGCCCGGTGATGCATCGCCACCTGCCCATCCTGCGCAGCGAGACCTTCTATACGATGTGCAGCGGCGGGCTTGGCTACGGCCTGCCCGCGGCAGTGGGCGTCGCGCTGGGCAAGCCGGGGCGCAAGGTGATCGGCCTGGTCGGCGACGGCTCCAGCATGTATTCGATCCAGGCGCTGTGGAGCGCCGCGCAACTGGGCCTGCCGATCACGTTCATTGTGCTCAACAACCGGCGCTACGGCGCCCTGCAGGAGTTTGCGCCGACCTTCGGCTTTGGCAGCGATGATCCGCTGGTCGGCACGGCCTTGCCCGATCTGGATTTCGTGTCGATTGCGCTCGGGCATGGTTGCGAGGCGGCGCGAGTGGTTCATCCTGCCGCATTGCGCGAAGCGCTGGCGACAGCCCTGCGGATGCGTGTGCCGACCGTGGTGGAGATCGAGGTGGCCTGAGCCGCGGCGCCAGACGACAGACGACAGACGAAGTAGCCCTTCCAGGAGACTCCAGGATGCAAAGCATCACCATGCTGATCAACGGCGAGCGCACGCAGGCCGCCAACGGTGCCACCTTTGAGCGCCGCAACCCGCTTGACCACAGCGTGGCCACGCGGGCGCCGGCAGCCACCGCCGCCGATGCGCTGGCCGCTGCCGACGCTGCCGCGCGCGCCTTCCCGGCCTGGCGCGACACCGGGCCGGGCGAACGGCGCGCCTTGCTCATGCGCGCGGCGCAGGCACTTGAAGGCAAGGCCGGGGCGCTCACCGCCGCGATGGCGGCAGAGACCGGTGCGTCGGCGATGTGGGCCGGCTTCAATGTGCAACTTGCCGTCGGCATGCTGCAGGAGGCCGCTGCGCTGACCACGCAGATCAACGGCGAGGTGATTCCCTCCGACGTGCCGGGCAGCCTGGCCATGGCGGTGCGGCAGGGCGCGGGCGTGGTGCTGGGCATCGCGCCGTGGAACGCACCGGTGATCCTGGGCGTGCGCACCGTGGCCACGGCGCTGGCGTGCGGCAATACGGTCATCCTGAAGGGTTCGGAGATCTGTCCGGCCACGCATGGCCTGATCGTCGATGCGCTGGCGGAGGCGGGCTTCCCGGCGGGAGTGGTCAACTTTGTCACCAACGCCCCGGCCGATGCCGCCGCCGTGGTCGAGAACATCATCGCCCACCCGGCAGTGCGCCGCATCAACTTCACCGGCTCCACGCGCGTGGGGCGGCTGATCGCGCAGGCCTGCGCGCGCCACCTGAAGCCCGCGGTGCTGGAACTGGGCGGCAAGGCGCCGCTGGTGGTGCTGGACGATGCCGACCTGGACACCGCGGTGGACGGTGCCATCTTCGGCGCCTTCGCCAACTCGGGCCAGATCTGCATGTCCACCGAGCGCATCGTGGTGGATGCCAGCATCGCGGACGCCTTCGTGGCACGCTTTGCCGCGCGCGCCGGCGCCTTGCCGCTGGCGGATCCGCGCACCGGCCCGGCGGTGCTGGGCTCGGTGGTCGACATGAGCACCGTCGAGCGCTGCAACGCCATGATCGACGACGCGCTGGCCAAGGGCGCGCGGCTGGTCTGCGGCGGCAAGGCGGCCGACACGCTGATGCGGGCCACGGTGCTGGATTACGTGACGCCGGACATGGAGATCTATCGCGAGGAATCGTTCGGGCCGGTCAAGGCCGTGGTGCGCGTGGATGGCGTGGAAGCGGCCATTGCCTGCGCCAATGATTCGGCCTATGGGCTGTCGGCGGCCGTGTTCGGCGGCGATGTGGCGCGCGCGATGCGGGTCGCCGGCCGCATCGAATCGGGCATCTGCCACGTCAACGGCCCGACCGTGCACGACGAGGCGCAGATGCCGTTCGGCGGCGTGAAGGCGAGTGGTTATGGCCGCTTCGGCGGCAAGGCCGGGATCGATGCCTTCACCGAGCTGCGCTGGATCACGGTGCAGACCACGCCACGGCAATATCCGTTCTGAGTGGCGCCGCAGAGCGCTGCGGCAGGCTGCAGCAAAACCTAAGGCAGGAGACAACCATCATGCGATTCCCCCACCGTATCGCGCGCGCCCTTTGCGCCGCACTGTGCGCGCCGGGCCTGCTGGCTGGCGTGAGCGCGCCGGCCGCCGCGCAGCCGTGGCCGGACAAGCCGATCCGGCTGGTCGTCAACTTCCCGGCCGGCGGGGCCGCGGATACGCTGGCGCGCGGCATCTCGCCCGGTCTGTCCGAGGCGCTGAAGCGTCCGGTGGTGATCGACAACCGCCCCGGCGCCAACGGCATCGTCGGCGGCGATGCCGTGGCCAAGGCGCCGGCCGATGGCTATACCTTCCTGCTGACCTTGGGCGGCGCGGTGGCGATCGATCCCTTCCTCTACAAGAAGATGCCGTACGATCCGATCAAGGATCTGACCCCGGTCGCGTCGGTGGCGCTGGTGCGGGTCTACCTGCTGGTGCATCCGTCGGTGCCGGCGAAGACGCTGGAAGCGTTCATCGCCTATGTGCGCGAGCATCCGGGCAGGCTTAGCTACGGCTCGGCCGGCAACGGCAGCACGCCGCATATCGCTGCCGAGATGTTCAAACGCGCCGGCAAGCTGGACGCCGTGCACGTGCCGTACAAGGGCGCGGCCCCGGCCCTGAGCGACCTGCTGGCAGGGCAGGTGCAGTTCATGTTCGATCCCGGCCCCGGCCTGCAGCACGTGGCCAGCGGCAAGCTCAGGCTGCTGGCGGTGGCCAGCGCCAAGCGCGCGGCGCAATACCCGGACGTGCCGACGCTGGCCGAGGCCGGCCTGCAGGACGTGGACGGCGACTCGACCTTCGGCGTCTATGCGCCCGCCGGCACGCCGCCGGCCATCGTCGAGCGCATGAACCGCGAGATCAACCGCACGCTCGCCGGCGCGCAGCTGCAGGAAAACGTCAACAAGCTGGGCGGCGCCGTGGCGCCGCTGAGCATCCAGGCGTTTGCCGAGCGGCAGAACGTGGATCGCGCGCGCTATGGCAGGTTCATCCGGCAGGCGGGCATCACCGTGGACTGACCCATGAAAAAAGGCGGCATGTCGATGCCGCCACTTACGCGCTTCAGCAGCCAGCGCTGCCTTACTTCGACAACACCTTCATCGCCTGTTCCAGCCCGGCCAGCGTCACCGGATACATCCGTCCCTTCATCAGCTGGTTGATGACCGTGATCGACTGCCGGTACTGCCACAGCCCTTCCGGCTCGGGGTTGAGCCAGACGAAGTGCGGGAACTGCTCGGTCATCCGGTTCAGCCAGACCGCGCCGGCTTCGGTGTTGTTGTACTCCACCGAGCCGCCCGGCTGCAGGATCTCGTACGGGCTCATGGTGGCGTCGCCGACGAAGATGATCTTGTAGTCGGGCGTGTACTTGTGCAGCAGGTCCCACGTGGCCAGCTTCTCGGCGTGGCGGCGGCGGTTGTTCTTCCACACGTAGTCGTACAGGCAATTGTGGAAGTAGTAGTACTCCAGGTGCTTGAACTCGGTCTTGGTGGCCGAGAACAGCTCTTCCACGCGCTTGATGTGGTCGTCCATCGAGCCGCCCACGTCCATCAGCATCAGCACCTTGACCTTGTTGTGGCGCTCGGGCCGCAGCTTGATGTCGAGCAGGCCGGCGTTGGCCGCGGTGGAGTGGATGGTGTCGTCCAGGTCCAGCTCGGTGTCGGCGCCTTCGCGCGCAAAGCGGCGCAGCCGGCGCAGCGCCACCTTGATATTGCGCGTGCCCAGTTCGACCTGGTCGTCATAGTCCTTGTAGGCGCGTGTCTCCCACACCTTGATCGCGGTGCGGTTGCCCTTGGACGGGCCGCCGATGCGGATGCCCTCGGGGTTGTAGCCGCCGTGGCCGAACGGCGAGGTGCCGCCGGTGCCGATCCACTTGTTGCCGCCCTCGTGCTTTTCCTTCTGCTCCTCGAGCAGCTGCTTGAGGCGCTCCATCAGCTTGTCGAGGCCGCCCATGGCCTCGATCTTGGCTTTTTCCTCGGGCGAGAGTTCGCGCTCCAGCGTCTTCTGCAGCCAGTCGAGCGGGATGTCGGACTTCCAGTCGACCAGGCTCTCGACGCCCTTGAAGTAGGCGGCGAAGGTCTGGTCGAACTTGTCGAAGTGCTTCTCGTCCTTGACCAGCGTCATGCGCGACAGGTAGTAGAACTCGTCGATGGACGGCGAGATGACCTGCGCCTTGAGCGCTTCCAGCATGGTCAGGTATTCCTTGACCGAGACCGGCAGCTTGGCGTGGCGCAGCGAGAAGAAGAAATCGATCAGCATGATGCCTCGCTATCAGTCGGCGGCCGCTTCAGCGCGGACGGTCGAGCTGGAATTGCAGGTGTTGACGCACGGCCGGCCATTCGCTGGCGATGATCGAGAACACCACGGTGTCGCGCAACGAGCCGTCCGGCATGCGCTGGTGGTTGCGCAGCACGCCGTCCTGCCTGGCGCCCAGGCGCGCGATGGCGGCGCGGCTCTGCTGGTTCATCCAGTGCGTGCGGAACTCCACGGCGATGCAGGCGAGATGGTCGAAGGCATGGCCCAGCAGCATCAGCTTGCATTCCGTGTTCAGCGGCGTGCGCTGGACGCGGCGCGCATACCAGGTGGAGCCGATCTCCACACGCCGGTTGGTCGCGTCGATATTCATGTAGGTGGTCATGCCCGCCAGCTCGCCGGCGGCATCGCGCACCGCGAACGGCAGCATCGAGCCCTGTTCCTGCAGCGCCAGGCGCCGCGCGATCTCGGCCTCCATGCGCTCGGGCGCGGGCACGCTGGTGTACCAGAGCTTCCACAGCTCGCCGTCGGCGCAGGCGTTGCGCAGGCCCTCGGCATGCTCGGCGCGCAGCGGCTCCAGCGTGACGTGCCGGCCCACCAGGGTGACGGGTTTGACGAACGCAGTCATGGCGGGCAATGCCTCAGCGGTTGGCGCGGTTCATGAACACCAGGCGCTCGAACAGGTGCACGTCCTGCTCGTTCTTCAGCAGCGCGCCATGCAGCGGCGGGATCGCGGCCTTCTTGTCCGGGCTCTTCAGCGCCTCGGGCGGGATGTCCTCGGCCATCAGCAGCTTGAGCCAGTCGATCAGTTCGGACGTGGACGGCTTCTTCTTCAGGCCCGGCAGGTTGCGCATCTCGTAGAACGATTCCAGCGCGGCCGCCACCAGCTCGCGCTTGATGCCGGGGTAGTGCACGTCGACGATCTGCTGCATGGTGTCGGCGTCGGGGAACTTGATGTAGTGGAAGAAGCAGCGGCGCAGGAAGGCGTCGGGCAGCTCCTTCTCGTTGTTCGAGGTGATGATCACCAGCGGGCGGTGCTTCGCCTTGACCAGTTCGCGCGTCTCGTAGACGTAGAACTCCATGCGGTCGAGTTCGCGCAGCAGGTCGTTGGGGAATTCAATGTCGGCCTTGTCGATCTCGTCGATCAGCAGCACGACCTGCTCGTCGGCTTCAAAGGCCTGCCACAGCACGCCCTTGACGATGTAGTTGCGGATGTCGTGGACGCGGTCGTCGCCCAGCTGCGAGTCGCGCAGGCGCGACACCGCGTCGTACTCGTACAGGCCCTGCTGCGCCTTGGTGGTCGACTTGATATGCCACTGCAGCAGCGGCATGCCCAGCGCGGCGGCGACTTCCTCGGCCAGCATGGTCTTGCCGGTGCCGGGCTCACCCTTGATCAGCAGCGGGCGCTGCAGCGTGCGCGCGGCATTGACGGCCAGCTTGAGGTCGTCGGTGGCGACATACTGGTCGGTGCCCTCGAAACGGGCCTGCTGGGCGATGGAAGCTTGGGCGGAAGCGTTGGCGATGTTTGACATGAGGCAACCTGAGGTGACGGCCTCGGATCGAGGGCCGGGTTGGCGTGCTTGGCGCGGTCTCTTCGCGCTGTCATGCGCGCTTTCATTATGGAAACAGGGTCCGGTGCAGGGCGCCCGCGCGCTGCTGGCGGCAGCATTCGCGAACGGTCGTGCAGATTCCCGGGATCAGCCAGTATAAAAGACCTTTGCGGTTCGTGTTGGGGCGCGCTGACAGGCCGCCGGCGGCCCGGGCCGGTTGCTGGACTGGCAGGTGCCGGCTGCGGTACAATGCGGCGGTTTGACGCGCCCCCACGTCCAGTTCTCCCAGCATCCGGCAGTCCGCGTTCAGAAGTCCCAGCGGCCCTTCCGGGTCGCGGCGATTGCGAGAGGTGGTTCCAGAATGGTGTTCCACATCCCGGCAACAGACCGGATGCGACATGTCTGGCGGGTTGCACCTCGGCAATCCCTCCGGCTGCCCTGGTTTTCCCCGCAGCAGCATTCTGAAACCGTCTCCGCCCGGCAGGGCAGGTCACACGGTTTAACTTCCAATCCGCAAAGACAATGAAAAAGCTCCTCACGATGGTGGTGCTGGGCGCGGCTGCAACGGCTGCGCAGGCACAGGAAGTCAAGGGCAATGGAGACGCTGCCAAGGACAAGGTTGCAATGTGCATCGGCTGCCACGGCATTCCGGGCTACCGTGCGTCATTCCCCGAAATCTATGAAGTGCCGCTGCTGGGCGGCCAGAGCGCCAAGTACATCGAGAACGCGCTCAAGGCGTACCAGAAGGGCGAGCGCAAGCACCCGACCATGCGCGGCATCGCCGCGACGCTGACCGAGCAGGACATCGCCAACGTGGCGGCCTACTACTCGCAGCAGAAGGCCGGCACGCAGAACAATTCCCTCAAGTAAGAGACCCCTCATGAATACGCTCAAGACGCTTTCGTTCGCGCTCGGCGCACTCGTGCTGGGTGCTGCCGCGATGCCGGCCTCGGCCGCCGACCTTGCCGCCGGCAAGGCGCTGGTGGAAAAGGGTGCCTGCGTGGCCTGCCACGGCGCGGGCATGAACGCCCCGATCTCGCCGGACTACCCCAAGCTGGCGGGCCAGCACGCCGACTACCTGTACCACGCGCTGGCGTCGTACCAGGTGTCGGGCAACCCGCTGGTGGGCCGCTCCAATGCCATCATGGCGGGCCAGGTCAACGCCAATCCGGCCGTGACCGACAAGGACGGCAAGCCGCGCCCGTTCACCCGCAAGGAGCTGAAGGACATGGCCGCCTACATCGAGTCGCTGCCTGGCGACCTGGTGCTGAAGAAGTAAGAACGCGCGGCCGCCGCCGCGCCAATGCAAAAAAGCCGCTTCCCTGGAAGCGGCTTTTTTGTTGTGTGCGCGAGCGCGGGGCCCTGGCCCCGCGGCGCTATCAGTTGCCGCTGCCCGACACCAGCCGGCGCTGGCGCACCGATTCGGCCAGTCCCTCGAGCACCTTGACCGAGTCGTCCCAGCCGATGCAGGCATCGGTCACGGACTGGCCGTAGGTCAGCTGCTCGACCGGCTGGCCCTGAACGTGGTCCTGGCGGCCCGCCACCAGGTGCGATTCCACCATCACGCCGATGATGCGCTGGTCGCCGCTGGCGATCTGGCGGCCGATCTCCTCGCACACCGGGATCTGATTCTCATGCTTCTTGCTGCTGTTGGCGTGCGAGGCATCGATCATCAGGCGCGAGGCCAGGCCGGCCTTGGCGATGGCGTCGCACGCTTCCTGCACGCTGGCGGCGTCGTAGTTGGGCGCCTTGCCGCCGCGCAGGATCACATGGCAGTCTTCGTTGCCCGAGGTCGACACGATCGCCGAGTGGCCGCCCTTGGTCACCGACAGGAAATGGTGCGGCTGCGACGCGGCCTTGATCGCATCGACCGCGATCTTGACGTTGCCGTCGGTGCCGTTCTTGAAGCCCACCGGGCACGACAGCCCCGAGGCGAGCTCGCGGTGCACCTGCGACTCGGTGGTGCGGGCGCCGATCGCGCCCCAGCTGACCAGGTCGGCGATGTACTGCGGGCTGATCATGTCGAGGTACTCGGTGCCGGTGGGCACGCCCATCTCGCTGATGTTCAGCAGCAGTTCGCGCGCGGTGCGCAGGCCATCGTTGATCTTGAAGCTGCCATCCATGTGCGGATCGTTGATCAGCCCCTTCCAGCCCACCGTGGTGCGCGGCTTCTCGAAGTACACGCGCATCACCACTTCCAGCTCGCCGGCGAAGCGGTCGCGCTGGACCTTGAGCAGCTTGGCGTAGTCCAGCGCGGCGCGGGTATCGTGGATCGAGCACGGGCCGATGATGACGATCAGGCGGTCATCCATGCCGTGCAGGATGCGGTGCATGGCCTGGCGCGCGCCGTAGATCACGTCCGAAGCCTGTTCGGAGCAGCCGAACTCGCGGATCAGGTGCGCGGGCGGCAGCAGTTCCTTGAGTTCGCGAATGCGCAGGTCGTCGGTGTTCTTCAGCATGATGGCTCCGGGATTCTTGTGAGGTCGTGAGTGGGTGGGGAAACAAACAGGTATAAAAAAACCGCCAGGGTCGCTGGCGGTCTTTTTTGTATTCGGGGCGCTGCCTACAGCCGTCCCTCCCTATCCGCCAGCGGTGTGAGATCGCTAAAAAAGTAAAAGTAAAACTTAGCGGACATGGCGGAAAAAGGCTTTGGCTTGGGTCAGCTTGAATCGATTATCGTCGTGAGCGCCGAATTTATGCTGCACTGCGTAGCAGAAAGGCAGGAAATTGCGCGCCGGTCGGTCAATTTTCGGGCGTGCGTCAGTTGCCTGTCGCGCCGCGAAGCATCTTTATAGCGCCTTTTGCCAGAATTGGCAAGTGTCGACGAGGCCACGCGGTGCGCTGGCGTACGCATCTCCCGGCGCCTTGCCAAGCCTTGTCCCGCCACTGCTTTTCGGCTTTCCCCGACATACCCGGGGGCTATATTGGAACCGGGGAGCAGTGAGCACGGGGAGGTGCATCATGAGCGTCGATGAAGCGAGGCTGAATGCCTTCATGGAAAAATTCGTCAACGATATCGGCGCGGTGATGCATGCCGCGACCGTGGTGGTGGGCGATGAACTCGGCCTGTACAAGGCCATGGCGGAAAAAGCAATGACCGCCGAAGTGCTGGCGGCAAAGACCCATACAGACGTGCGCTACCTGCGCGAATGGCTGTCGGCACAGGCGGCCAGCGGCTACGTCGACTATGACCCGGCCACCGGGCAGTTCAGCCTGAACGAAGAGCAGGCCTATGCGCTGGCGCAGGAGGGCAGCCTCGCATTCATCCCGGGCGCGTTCCAGATCGCGGTGGCGCAGTTCCGCGCTATCCCGAAGGTGATCGATATCTTCCGCAACGGCCGCGGGCTGGGCTGGCACGAGCACGATCCCGCGCTGTTCCACGGCACCGAGCGCTTCTTCCGGCCGGGCTACGCGGCGCACCTGGTTTCGGAATGGATTCCCGCGCTGGACGGCATGGAGGCGCGGCTCAAGGCGGGCGCATCGGTGGCGGACGTGGGCTGCGGCCACGGCGCGTCGACCATCATCATGGCGCAGGCGTATCCGGCCTCGCGCTTTGTCGGTTTCGACTACCACGAGCCTTCGGTGCGCCATGCGGCCGAAGCCGCGCGCCGCGCCGGCATGACCGAGCGCGTGCGCTTCGAAGTGGCCACCGCCAAGGACTACGGCGGCAAGGACTATGACCTGGTGACGGTATTCGACTGCCTGCACGACATGGGCGATCCGGTCGGCGCGGCACGCCACGTGCGCGAGACCCTGCGTGCCGATGGCGCCTGGATGATCGTGGAACCGTTTGCCAACGACACGCTGGAGCAGAACCTGAACCCGCTGGGCCGGGTGTTCTATTCCGCGTCCACCTTCATCTGCACGCCAGCGTCGCGCGCGCAGGAAGTCGGCCTGTGCCTGGGCGCGCAGGCGGGCGAGGCGCGCATGCGCGCAGTGGTTGAGCAGGCCGGCTTCAGCATCAGCAGTTTCCGCCGCGCGGCGCAGACGCCGTTCAACCTGGTGTATGAAGTGCGGCCGTAAGGCCGGGGCGATCCCGTGAAAAACGGAACCCCGCAGGGTCCCGTCTTCGTCATCGCCGGACTGGTCAGGCGGTGCCGCCCACCGTCATGTTCTCGATGCGCAGCGTCGGCTGGCCCACGCCCACCGGCACGCTCTGGCCTTCCTTGCCGCACACGCCGACGCCCGAGTCCAGGCGCATGTCGTTGCCGATCATGGTGACATCCTTCAGCGATTCCGGGCCGTTGCCGACCAGCGTCGCGCCCTTGACCGGGTAGGTGATCTTGCCGTCCTCGATCATGTAGGCCTCGCTCGCCGAGAACACGAACTTGCCGTTGGTGATGTCCACCTGGCCGCCGCCGAAGTTGACTGCATACAGGCCGCGCTTGACGCTGGCGATGATCTCCTGCGGATCCCTGTCGCCGTTGAGCATGTAGGTGTTGGTCATGCGCGGCATCGGCAGCGCGGCATAGCTTTCGCGGCGCGCGTTGCCGGTGACCGGCATCTTCATCAGGCGCGCGTTGAGCGTGTCCTGGATATAGCCGCGCAGGATGCCGTCCTCGATCAGCGTGGTGCACTGGGTCGGGTTGCCTTCGTCGTCCAGGTTGAGCGAGCCGCGGCGGTTGGCCAGCGTGCCGTCGTCGACCACGGTCACGCCCTTGGCCGCGACGCGTTCGCCCATGCGGCCGGCAAAGGCCGACGAGCCCTTGCGGTTGAAGTCGCCCTCCAGGCCGTGGCCGACGGCTTCATGCAGCAGCACGCCGGGCCAGCCCGGGCCCAGCACCACGGTCATCGAGCCGGCCGGGGCCGGGCGCGCGTCCAGGTTGACCAGGGCCGAAGAGACGGCCTCGTCAACATATTTCTGCAGCAGCTCGTCGGTGAAGTAGCCATAGGCATAGCGGCCGCCACCGCCGGAAGAGCCGACCTCGCGGCGCCCGCCGTGTTCGGCGATCACCGTGACCGAGACCCGCACCAGCGGACGCACGTCGGCGGCGATCACGCCGTCGCTGCGCGCCACCAGCACCACGTCGTATTCGCCGGCCAGGCCTGCCATCACCTGCACCACGCGCGGATCCTTGGCGCGCGCCATGCGCTCGACGCGCTCAAGCAGCGCCACCTTCTCGGCCGCGCTCATGGAGTCGAGCGGGTCGTTGGGCGCGTACAGGTTGCGCCCGGCGTGCGTGGCCAGCTCGCCGGCCACCTTGACGCGGCCGTTGCCGGCACGGCCGATGGTGCGCGTGGCCGCCGCGGCCTGCGACAGCGCCGCCAGGCTGATGTCGTCCGAATAGGCGAAGGCGGTGCGGTCGCCCGAGACCGCGCGCACGCCCACGCCCTGGTCGATGCTGAAGCTGCCCGACTTGACGATGCCTTCTTCCAGGCTCCAGGCCTCGTTGCGGGTGTACTGGAAGTACAGGTCGGCATAGTCGACCTTGTGCGTGAAGATATCGGCCAGCACGCGCTGGAGCTTGGCCTCGTCCAGGCCGTACGGTGCCAGCAGCAGTTGCTGCGCGGTGGCCAGGTTGCGGATTCCGAGATCGCCGGCGTTCATGAGATGTCCTTTCTTCCTGGGGACGCGCCGGCTTGCGGCCGGCGCGACAAAAAATTCTCCGGGCGGGAGCCGGTGAAGGCTGCCGCGATTGCGTACATGCTACAGCACCCGGTGTCGCAGTGCCGGCAGGTTCTGCCGGACCTCGGCCAGGCGCGCGGGATCGATCACGCCGCCGACCACGCCTTCGCCCTCAGGCAGCGTTGCCAGCACCTCGCCCCACGGATCGACCAGCATCGAATGGCCCCACGTGCGCCGGCCATTCTCATGCTTGCCGCCCTGTGCCGCGGCCAGCACATAGCATTGGTTTTCAATGGCGCGGGCGCGCAGCAGGATCTCCCAGTGCGCCTGCCCTGTGGTGTAGGTGAAGGCGGCCGGCATCAGAATCAAGCTGGTGCCGTCGCCGGCGGCCAGTCCGCGGTAAAGCTCGGGGAAGCGCAGGTCGTAGCACACCGACATCGCCACCCGGCCGCAGGGCGCGTCGAAGCTGACCGGCGTGCGCCCGGCCAGGATGGTGCGCGACTCGTCGTAGCTTTCAGTGCCGCGGGTGAAGCCGAACAGGTGGATCTTGTCATAGCGCGCCACGCGCTCGCCGCGCGGGTTGAAGGCGAGCGAGGTGTTGTACACGCGCGCCGGGTCGTCGCACCACATCGGCAGCGTGCCGCCGACCAGCCAGATGCCGTGGCGGCGTGCCGCATCGGCCAGGAACTGCTGCACCGGGCCGTCGCCGTCATGCTCGCGCACGGCCACCTTGTCGGATTCGGAGCGGCCCATCATGCAGAAGTATTCGGGCAGCAGCACCAGTGCCGCGCCGCCGGCTGCGGCCTCGGCGATCAGCGCGTCGGCGCGCGCCAGGTTGGCATCGAGCGAGGTGCCGGTCACGGTCTGGACGGCGGCAACGCGGAACGGGGCGGAGGCGGCGGTTGCAGTCATAGGCGGCGTTGTTTTCCTCAGCGCGGGAGGGCGGGGTCCGCGCGGTTCTGGAAGGTCGGGGCTTGCGCCTTATTGTCCTCCAGTTTGCCGATCTGCGGGTTGGCCCAGCTGCCGGTGATGCGGTAGTGCTGGGTGAACACCTTGGAGAACTCGTCGGCAAACAGCAGTTGCGCGGCCAGCGTGCCGATTCCCAGCACCGGGTTGATAAAGGCGGCCGCGATCGAGGTGGAGGTGGCGTTGATGCGTGGCACCACATCCACGCGCAGGTCCTGGGTCTCGCGCAGCAGGTTGGCGGTGCCGCTCATGCTGGCGATGATCTGCGGGCTCCTGAGCTCGAAGTCCTGGATCGTGCCGACGCCGTTCTCGATCGTGCCAGTGCCGGCAATGCGGTCGAACACCAGCCCGCGGCCCGACAGGGTGCGGAAGTCCAGCATGGCAAAGCGCAGCAGGCCTTGCAGGCTGAGCACGCCCAGCAGCCGCGCCGCGCCGGGCTCCACGCTCAGGATCTGGCCATTCTCCAGGTCCAGCGACAGCTTGCCCGACAGCGTCGGGT
The DNA here is from genome assembly GCF_000389805.1 of Cupriavidus sp. GA3-3. NCBI lineage: Bacteria > Pseudomonadati > Pseudomonadota > Betaproteobacteria > Burkholderiales > Burkholderiaceae > Cupriavidus > Cupriavidus sp. GA3-3. The sequence continues at coordinate 163,162 of NZ_KB944478.1, read as the reverse complement.
AGTCGATCGACAGCGGCGAGCCGCGCCAGGCCACGCGGCCTTCGAGCTTGCCCTTGCCGTCGCTCAGCGTGTGCGCCAGCCCCAACCGTTCCAGCGTGGCGCCGGCATCGCGCACGTCGATGCTGAAGGACAACAGGGTGCGGCGCTCGGCATTGGCGTCGGCGCGCAGCTGGCGCGGCACGCGCCAGCTGCCGCTGCCGGTCAGGGTGGCGCCGGGTTGCTCGATCTGCAGTTTTTCCAGGGTCCAGACCGGATCGGCGGAGCTGGTGCCGGTATGGGCCTTGACTTCAAGCTTGCCGAAGTCGTGCCCGCGCAGCATGAACTGGTCGACCACCAGGTCGATCGCGGGCAGCTCGTCGATGCTGCTGGCGAGCGCGTCCACCACGTTGCGCTCGTCGCTGGCATCGGGCACGTTCAGGCGCGCCAGGCGCAGTTGCAGCGACCCGGTGGCCGAGGGCCCGGCCGGACGCCACTGCACCGCGCCGGCCACCTGGCGCGAGTCGATCCTGGCGTTCCAGCCGCCGGCTTCGCGGTTGGCGTCGAGCACCACCTCGTCGAGCGTGCGGCCCATGGCGTGCAGCGTGCGCGCGCGCAGCGCAATGCGGCCAGGCAGGAAGGGTGAGGGCGCCGCGGCGGGGCCCGCGCTGCCGGCACCGCCGCCGAAGGCCGCCCGCCATGCATCGATATCGAGCTGGTCGAAGGTGGCCGCGGCGCTGACGCCGGCCGCGGGCGGCGGCGGCGCCTGCTGCATGCCGATGGCGCCGGCGAGCACGTCGATGCCGCCGCCCTGGTCGCGGCGCAGCAGGTAGCGCGCGTTCAGCGCATGGCCCAGCTGCAGCACCAGCTCGCTGGTGCCGGCGCGGTCCGGGGCGCTGGCCGGGCGCAGGTCCGCGCGCAGCGCCAGGTCTTGCGCCGCGGCCTTGGCCAGCGGCGCGGGCAGGCCGATCGCCATGCCATTGAGTTCGGAGCTCAACTGCACCTGCAGCTGGCGCTCGCGCGTGGCGATCACGGCGCTGTAGCTGGTGCTGCCTTCGAGCCGCGCGGCCACCGGCGCCAGCGCCGAGCCCGCGGCGGCCTCGCGCAGCCCGGCGGCCGAGACGCTGCCGCTGGCGGTGACTTGCGTGGCGCCGTCCGGCTGGGTGCCGCCGCCGAGCCGGATCTCGCCACCGAGGAAGCGGGCCCGCATGTTCTCCAGCCCGAAACCGTGTTCATTGAATGTGATGGTGCCGTTGGCATGGCCCAGTTGCGGCAGCTGCGGGCTGAGCACGACATCGTTGCCGGGGAAGCGGAAGCGGCCGTCCACCTTGGCGGCATTGGCGTGTTCCAGCGGCATGTCGAGCTTGAGCCTGAGCTCGCCGTTGCCGTGGGCCTGCGCCGCATCGGCCACGTGCCCGGTCCATTCGCGCACCGGCGAAGCACTGATGTAGCGCAGGAAGCCCTGCACCGGTCCGCTGGCGCCGCCGTCGATCACCAGCTTGCCGTGCGGGCCAAGGTCATCGATGCGGCCCTTGACGTCCTGCAGCGTGACGCCGGGGATGTCGTGGACCGTGGCCCGGCTTGCCAGGAACGTCATGCCGCCGCGGTCGAACACGACCCGCCCGGAAATGTCGGTGAAGGTTGGCCACGCCTGCGCGCCGGTGGTGGTGCCGCTGGCGGTCTCGTGCGGGGCGATCTGGTAGCTGACGTGTTCGATCGGCACCTCGACATGGAACTCGCCGGCCTTCTCGTGCGGGGCATGGAACGGGAAATGCGCCAGGTCGCCGCGCAGCACGAAGCTCACGCCGGCAGCTTCGCCACCCGCCAGCGCACCGGCCAGGTAGTGCCGGGTGCCGGCCGGAATGCTCAGCGGCAGGTAGCGCGGCACGCGCGCCACCTGGGCGCGGGTCATTTCACCGCTCAGGTCGGCGATGCCGGATACACCGTCGCCGCCTGCGCGCCAGGTGCCGCGCACCGAGCCGGCCGCATCGGCATTGGCAAAGCGCACGCCGTCCAGCGTAACCGCGAGCTTGCCTCCGGCATGGGTCCAGCGCACTTCGCCGCCGATCTGGTCGAACGGCAGCCGCGGCTCCTCGAACAGGCCAGGCAGCACCAGTGCCGCGCCGTTGCCTTCGAAGCGGGCATTGCCCTGCTGGTCATCGAAGGAGAAGGTGCCGGACAGGTGCGAAAAGCCAGGCGTGCCCAGCCGGGGGTGGCCGCTGGCGTCCACCGCGGGCACGGCCGGCTGGCCGTTGACCGAGACGTCGCGCAGCGTGCCCTGCACGCTGTAGCGCAGCTTGCCGTCGCCGCGCTCGAGCATGCCGGCGCGCTCGCGGCTCCAGCTCACGTTGAGGTTGTCGATGTGGCCAGCTGGCTGCAGCGCGCGCAGCCGGCGCAGCACCGCGGTGTCCAGCGGCATCGAGCTGGACACCGCGCGCAGCGTGTTCAGGTCCAGCGTGGGCGCCTTGAGCGAGAACTTGCGCAGGGTGCCGTCCTTGCCGGAGGCCCAGCCGAGGGTGACCTTGCGCATGCCTTCGCGCCAGGTGCTGTCGGCGGGGGTGCCCTCGTCGTCGCTGGCGGGCTGGGGTTGCCAGAGCAGGGTGTCGACGGTCAGCAGGTTGCTGCCGTCGCGCTCGGTCCGGTGTAGCAGGAAGGCCTGCGCATTGGCCAGGCGCAGCGGGGCGGAGGCGCCGGCCAGCTGCAGGTCGACGCCGCTGGCGCGCAGCCGCGTCTGGCTGCGCACGATGCGGCCCTGGCGGAATTCAATGCTGCCGTCGGTGCTGAAGGTGCCGCTGGCGACGCGCTCGAACATCGCCAGGTAGCGCTGCAGCACCGGCAGCTGCAGCTGGCCAAGGTCCCAGCTGGCCTGCCCGGTCCAGTAGCGCCAGTTGCCGGCGCTGTGCAGGTAGTCGTTGCTGAAGGAGGACTGCACCACCAGCGGGCTCGGGCCCAGCGCCGGCGAGCGCGCTTCCAGCGTCACCGTGTGGCGCGCGCCGTCGCGGCGGGTGTCGAGGCGGATCTCGCCGATATCGAGCTGGGGCAGGCGTGCCTTCTCGTCCAGCCAGCGCAGCTTGCCGTCGGACAGCGCCACGCGCCCCTGCGACATCAGCCAGCCCAGGAAGCGATCGTCGTCCTGCTGGCCGCCGGTCGCGTCCACCAGCATGCCGCCGACCAGCAGCCGGCCCTCGGGCGTGCGCCGCACCAGGATGTCGGTGCCGGTCGCGCCCAGGCTGACGAACTGCAGGTTCATGCTGAACAGCGAGCGCCACGCCAGCTTGCCGTCGAGCGTGGCGGCCGCAAGCAGCACGCGCTGTCCGGAGTCCACGGCGCGCAGGCCGCGGGCGCGGAAGGCCGGGTGCCAGCCGTCCCAGTAGGTATCGAGCGCGCCGATGCTGACCTTGGCCGAGAGCGCCACCGAGCCGCGTTCTTCCAGCCACTGGCGCGCAGTGGACGCCTGTGGCCACAGCACGAAGCGGATCAGCAGGCCCGCCACCAGCGCCAGCGCGGCCAGCACCAGCGCCAGCCGCACCAGCGCGCGGCCCAGCCCGCGCCAGAACGGGTGGCGCACGGCTGCCGCCACGCCGCGCGTGCAGGCGCGCAGGAACGCGCCGGCGTGCGCGCGGGCGGAATCGTTGCGCCGGGCGCTGGTGGCATCGTTGGCCGGGGGATTCACGGGGTGTGGCGGGGCCAGGGTGGAGGCGGCGTCCTGCCCGCCCGCGCCGCCATTGGGGGGGGAACCATCAGCGGGTTGTGGGGCGCGGCTGGACATGCGCAGATTATCCGACAATACTAGCCGCTCTCCAATCTGGTGCCCGGCCGGCTGAAACAAGAACGCGCAAGCTGCGCGCACCCAAAGCGACAATAGCCACGATGGCGCGCCCGCTGCGCGGACAACAGGACGCGAGCAGGTGAACCGCGGGACCAACCACGGGCCGCACCTTTTCTCGCATTTCAAATACTGGAATGACTGCCTCTGAACCGACGAGTTCCGCCGCTGGCGACGCTGCTGACCAACATGGCGCGCGCGCCACACCGGATCCGGCCAATCCGGCGGACCCGCAGCCGGGGCCGGGCGCCGGCACCATGGCTGCCGGCGCCTTCGCCATCACCGCGGCGCAGGCGCTGCAGCCGGCTGACGAGGCTGGCCACGCGGGCGGCCACGTATTGTACTCGGCTGCGTATTCGCACTACGCGCGCCGCGTGGTGCAGGCCCGGCCGGATTTGCCGGCCATCCTGGCTGCCGCAGCCGCCCAGCCGCTGACGCGCGCCTGGATGCAGGCGCGGCTGCAGGCGCTGCACGAGCCCTCGGCCGATGCCGAGGAATCCGCCAAGCGCAGCCTGCGCCGTCTGCGCGCCGAAGTGATGTGCGCGGTGATCGAGCGCGACCTGCGCGGCCTGGCCACGCTGGGCGAGGTCACCGGCGCCATGACCGACCTGGCCGAGCTGGCGATCCAGCACGGCCTGGCGATGCTGGGCGACGACCTGGCCGCCACCTTCGGCCGCCCGGTCGGCGCCCAAAGCGGCGAGGTGCAGGAGTTGGTGGTGGTGGGCATGGGCAAGCTGGGCGGGCGCGAGCTCAATGTCTCGTCCGACATCGACCTGATCTTCCTCTATGACGAGGACGGCGAGACCCAGGGCGGCTCGCGCAGCCTGTCCAACCACGAGTACTTCATCCGTCTCGGCCGCCGGCTGATCAACCTGCTGGCCGAGGTGACCGCCGACGGCTATGTGTTCCGCGTCGACATGCGGCTGCGCCCCAACGGCGACGCCGGACCGCTGGCGTGCAGCCTTGGCATGCTGGAGGAATACCTGGTGGTGCAGGGGCGCGAGTGGGAGCGCTATGCCTGGATCAAGGGCCGCGTGGTGTCGGCGCTCGACACGCCGCACGCGCAGCGCACCGCCGGCCTGCTGGCGCGGCTGACCACGCCCTTCGTGTTCCGCCGCTACCTGGACTACGGCGTGATCGCCGCGATCCGCTCGCTGCACGCGCAGATCCGCAGCGAGGCCGCCAAGCGCAGCGGCGGGCTGGCGGGGCACGGCGTCAACCAGCGGTCATTCAATATCAAGCTGGGCCGCGGCGGCATCCGCGAGATCGAGTTCATGGCGCAGGTGTTCCAGCTGATCCGCGGCGGCCAGGACCCGGCACTGCGCGTGCGCCCGACGCTGGAAGTGCTGGCGGTGGCGGTCGAGCGCGGGCTGCTTCCCGCCGGCCAGGCCGGGCAGCTCGGCGATGCCTACCGCTTCCTGCGCCAGCTCGAACACCGGCTGCAGTACCGCGACGACGCCCAGACCCACCACCTGCCGACTTCGCCCGACGAACAGCTGGCGGTGGCGCGGATGATGGGTTGCGACGACTGGCAGCAACTGCTGGCGCGCCTGGCGGCGCTGCAGGAGCCGGTGGCGCAGCAGTTCGAGGCCACCTTCTCGGATCCCGATGCCGCCCCGTGCGAAGCGCTGTGGCCGGGCATTGTGTTCGACGACAACGCCGCGCAAGCGCAGGACAACCCGGAACAGAAGCAGGACGACGCGGCCTGCGGCGATGACGCCGCGCCCTGCCAGCGCCTGCAGGCCGCCGGCTTTACCGACTGCACCGGGCTGCTGGACCGGCTGCGCGCGATCGCCTCGTCGCTGCGCTACCGCGCGCTGTCCGAGTCCAGCCGCGCGCGCTTCGACCAGCTGGTGAACCGCGCGCTCGACCTGGCCGCGCGCCAGGAAGATGCCGACAGCACCATCGCGCGCTTTATCGACTTCCTCGAGGCGATCAGCCGCCGCGCCTCCTACCTGTCGTTGCTGTCCGAATACCCGCAGGCGATGGACCGCGTCGCGCAGACGCTGCATGCCTCGCGCTGGGCCGCGGCCTACCTGACGCGGCATCCGCAGCTGCTGGACGAACTGCTCGACAGCGATGCGCTGGCCGGCGCGCCCGACTGGGCCGCCTTCCGCAAGCGCCTGCATGAGCGGCTGCTGGCCGCCGAAGGCCAGATCGAGCAGCAGATGGACATCCTGCGGCGCGAGCATCATGTCGAGACCTTCCGCGTGCTGCTGCAGGACCTGCAGGGCATGCTGACGGTGGAGCAGGTGGCCGACCGCCTGTCCGACCTGGCCGATGCCATGCTCGAGGCCACGCTGGAAACGGTCTGGCGCCAGCTGGCCACGCGCCACCGCGACACGCCGCGCTTCGCGGTGATCGCCTACGGCCGGCTGGGCGGCAAGGAACTGGGCTATGCCTCGGACCTGGACATCATCTTCCTGTACGACGATGACCATGAACGCGCGCCCGACGTCTACTCCGCGTATGCGCGCCGGCTGATCACCTGGCTGACCAGCCATACCGCCGCCGGTGCGCTGTTCGACGTCGACACTCGGCTGCGCCCCAACGGCGCGGCCGGCCTGCTGGTGACCAGCTTCGAGGCGTTCCGCCGCTACCAGCTGCGCGAAGGCGACAACACCGCCTGGGTGTGGGAACACCAGGCGCTGACGCGCGCGCGCTTCTGCGCCGGCGATGCCGCCATCGGTGACCGCTTCGAGGCGCTGCGCGGCGAGGTGCTGTGCCAGGACCGCGATGCCGCCGCGCTGCGCGACGAGATCGTGCAGATGCGCCGCAAGGTCGCCGAAGGCCATCCCAACCCGACCGACCTGTTCGACCTGAAGCACGATCGCGGCGGCATGGTCGATATCGAATTCACGGTGCAGTACCTGGTGCTGCTGCACAGCCGGGCGCACCCGCAGCTGACGCGCAACGCGGGCAATATCGCGCTGCTGCGCGCAGCGGGCGAGCTGGGCCTGATCGACGCCACCCTGGCACTGGCGGTGGGCGATGCCTACCGGCTGTTCCGCGCGCGCCAGCACCAGCTGCGGCTCGAGGGGCAGGCGCATGCGCGCGTCGCGCCCGAGTCGGTGGCGCAGCAGACCGGACAGGTGCGCGCGCTGTGGCAGGCCGTGTTCGGTGAGGCCTGACGCGGCAGTTCCGCCGGCACCCGCCGGCGCATCGTGGCCGGGGCTGCTGGCGGCGATCGCGCTGGTGTGGGCGCTGTCGGCCTGGTTCACCTTCATGCCGTGGTGGCATGCGCACGGCCTCTACCTGCGCGATGCGGTGCGGCTGGACGGCCAGTGGTGGCGCCTGGCCACCGCCATGTGGGTGCACCTGGACGGACACCACTGGCTGGCCGACGCGCTGGCCGCCACCGGCGTGCTTGCCATCGCCGCGCGCGTGGCGCGTGCGCGCACCCTGTTGCTGGTGCTGATTGCCTGCGGCATCGGCGTGCAGGTGGTGCTGCTGCGCGTGCCGGCGATTGCATGGTATGGCGGGCTCTCAGGCGCCTTGCACGGGCTGGCCCTGTGGGGCGCGCTCGGGCTGTTGCGGGCATCGGGCCTGGCGCGCGTCACCGGCGTGCTGCTGTGCCTGGGCGTGCTGGCCAAGGTCTGGGTGGAACAGTCGTGGCTGGCGCCGGTGGTGTTCGATCCGGCCTGGGGTTTTGGCGTGGTGCGCGTCGCGCACGCGGCCGGCGCCGTCGCCGGCCTGCTGTGCTGGGTCTTGCAGGAGTGGTGGCTGGCGCGGCGCCCGGCCCGCGGCGACGACGCCTGAACCGACCAGGCGCCGGGCTTACATGCGGCGCCGCAGCGCGAAGGCCAGCAGGCCGGACAGCGCCAGCAGCACCGCGGTCCAGGTCGGAACGGCGCCGCCGCCACCGCCACCACCGTTGCCCGAGGCCGGTGCCGGCGCAGCCTGCGCCGGTGGCATGCCCGCCGCGGCCGCCAGTGCGCCGTCGGCATCGAGCAGGCCGGCGCCGCAGACGCCCGGATTGGTGGTGCAATAGGTGCCGGACGGATGCGGGCGTGCCGAAGACTTCAGCGCCGCGGTGACCTGGGCCGGGGTCAGCGAGCCATTGACCGCGAACATCATGGCCACCACGCCCGAGACCATCGGTGCGGCGAAGCTGGTGCCCGCGGATGACGTCACCACATAGTTGCCCAGGCCAGTCTTGCCATCGTTGTTCAGGGTGCGAATGACCGAGGGCGCGGTCGTGCACTGCCCATTGACTACCTGCGAGTTGCCACACCCGCCGCCTGGCGCGCTGATCGCGACCTGCGGGCCGACATTGGCATAGCTGGCATTCTCGCCGTCGTTGGCATGCGCCGTGACCGCGATCACGCCGCTGCAGTCGCCCGGCGCCTCCACCGCGCCGCGCTCGTTGCCGGCGGCGGCCACCACCACCACGCCGCGCGCGTTCAGGTCGGTGACGGCCTGTTGCTCAATGCTGCTGCAGGTGCCACCGCCGAGGCTGATATTGACCACGCGCGCCGGCGTCGGATTGGCCGGCACGTTGGGTACCGACAAGCCGCCGGCCCAGCGCATGGCATCGACGGTATCGGACAGCAGCGCGCCGCAGCGGCCCGAGACGCGCACCGGGAGGATGCGCGCGTTCCAGTCGACGCCCGCGATGTCCTGCGCGTTGTTGGTCAGCGCGCCCAGCACGCTGGCGACACGGGTGCCGTGCCAACTGTTGGGCTCGGTCGTCGGGGCCGGCGATCCACCCGGGCACGAGAAACCCGCTGTCACGTTGTCGCCGGCATCGGTGGCATCGGCGTCGCGGCCATCGCCGTCATTGGAAATGGTGCTGCTGCTGATGAAGTCGTAGCCAGGCAACACGCGCGCCGCCAGGTCGGGGTGCGGCAGGATGCCGGTGTCCACCACCGCGATCACCACGCCGCTGCTGCCGCGGCTGCGGTCCCACGCGCGCGGCAGGTTGACGCCGCCCACCGCCGTGCCGGTGCCCATCAGGTAAGGCTGGCGCGAGATGAACTCGGAATCGTTGGGCAGGGTGTCGTGCAGCTTCAGCCAGCGGTCGGGCACGGCATCGGCGATGCGCGGGTCCTGGCGCAGCCGGGCCGCCGCGCCTTCCGGGTCGGCTGCCAGTGCGTCGGGGACCTGCAGCAGTTGCAGGTTGCCGCCCATGGCGCGGCGCGGCGTGACGGCAATGCCGGTGCGCGCGCTCAGCTGCTTGAGCGCATCCGCCGCGGCTGCGGGCGTCTTGCTTGTGCCATCGGCGCCGTCACGCCAGCGCACGATGATCTGGCCGGTGTAGGCGGGTGCGGCATGGACGCCGGCAGCCAGAGCCGCGCTGGCCGGTATTGCGCCGCACACAGCGGCGGCGGCGATGACGATGGCCCGCCAGCGGCGGGCCACGGGGCTGCTACGGAAGTCGGACTGCGCGGGTTGCGGCATGCATACCTCCTGGGGCGTAGCGCGCGGGGGGGCTTGTTATGTAGCGAATACGATTCAGCGTCGTTGCGCAAGGGCGACCGAAGGCTTAAGAACCGTCCTGCAGTCGGGCTCAGCTCTGCGGCATGTCGCGGCTGGTGGGAATGTTGCGGTTAGGCTTGAGCACGCGGTCGGGCTCGGCGGTCTCAATGCGGGGCGTGGCGCGCAGGGTTTCGACCGCCTGGTCGATGGTGGCATCCGCCGAAGGCGAGATCGCGGTGACCAGCCAGACGCCGCCGGACATCGGGCGCTTGACCACATAGCGGATCGGGCCCTTGATCCCGGCCAGCAGCTTGCCGGCGTCCTCCGACAGGTTCACCGCGGGCGGCTTGAAGCGCACCATGATGTCGCCAAGAGAACGGTCATCGCTGATGCTGCCCGGCGGCGGGGCCGAGGACTTGGGCTGGGCCTGGCAGGCGGACAGCGCCAGCAGTGCGGCCGATGCGGCGGTGACGATGGCCAGCACGGCGCGCAGCGATGCGCGCGGTCGTTGCCGGAGGCCGGCTTGCGCTTGGCGGGTCATGGTGAAGCTCCTGTCAGTGTATGGATTGGCGCACGTGCGGGGCGGGCGGGGCCGTCAGCCGGCGGCGCGGCGGCTGCGCCGGCCATCCTTGCCGCCCGCGCCGCGCGCGGGCTGGCTGCCCTGGCCGCCGGCCATGCCTTGCGCCAGCATTTCTTCCGCATGTTGCAGCGTGGTGGCGGTGACGGTGGCGCCGCCCAGCATGCGCGCGGTCTCGACCACGCGCCCGGCGGGGTCCAGCACCCTGATGCGCGAGCGCGTGACCGAACCGTCGCCCGCATCGGTGGTTTCCTTGCTCACCAGCAGGTGCGTGCCGGCCTGCGCCGCCACTTGCGGCAGGTGCGTCACGCACAGCACCTGGCGCGCGCGGCCCAGCTCCTGCAGGCGCCGGCCGACCACCTCGGCCACCGCGCCGCCGATGCCGGTATCGACCTCGTCGAAGATCAGCGTGGGCGTGGGCGAGGCTTCGCTGGTGATCACCGAGATCGCCAGGCTGATGCGCGCCAGCTCGCCGCCGGAGGCCACCCGGGCCAGCGGCCGCGGGCTCACGCCGGCATGGCCGGCGACCAGGAATTCGACCTGCTCGAGCCCGTGGCTCTGGCCTTCGTCGAGCGCATTGAGCGCGGCGACAAAGCTGCCGCCGGCCATCGACAGGCCCTGCATGGCGTCGGTGACCGCGGCGGACAGCGCCTGCGCGGCCTGCTTGCGGGCGTGGCTGAGATGCTGCGCCAGGGTCAGGTAGGCGGCCTTGGCCGCGGCCTCGCGCGCCATCACCTTGTTCAGGTCCTGCGCGGCCTGCAGGTCGTCCAGCTGCTGGCGGCGGGCCACCAGCTCGTCGGGCAGCTGCTCGGGCGGCAGGCGGTACTTGCGCGCGGTGGCGTGCAGCGCCTGCATGCGTTCGTCGACCGCCTGCAGCCGCTCGGGATCGAGTTCGAGCCGGTCGACATAGCGCGTGAGCGAGTGCGCGGCTTCCTCGGCCTGCATCTGCGCGGGCTCGAGCGCGGCCAGCACGTCGCGCAGCGCGCCGTCGACATCGGCCAGCTGCTGCAGCTTGTGCACGATGGTATTCAGCGCCGACAGCACCGAGCCGTCGGCCTCGGACAGTGCGTCCAGCGCGGCGCGGCTGCCGTCGATCAGGCCGGCGGCATGCGACAGCCGGTTGTACTCGGACTGGATCTCTTCCCATTCGCCCGGCTGCGGGTTGAGCTTGTCCAGTTCGCCGACCTGCCATTCCAGCCGCTCGCGTTCGAGCTGCATCTCGCGCGACTGGTGTTCCACCGCCTCGCGCTGGCGCACGCAGGCACGCCAGGCGCGCCAGGCCTCGGCCACCGCGCCGGCCTGCTGGGTGAGGCCGGCGTGGGCGTCGAACAGCAGCCGCTGCGCATCGGGGCGCAGCAGCAGCTGGTGCGCGTGCTGGCCGTGGATGTCGACCAGCTGGTCGCCGACTTCGCGCAGCTGCGCCAGGGTGGCGGCGGTGCCGTTGATAAAGGCCTTGCTGCGGCCCCCGGCATCGACCGTGCGGCGCAGCAGCACGGTATGCACGCCGTCCTCCGCTTCGCTGTTGAGCTCGCGCTCGGCCAGCCAGGCATCCAGTGCCGGGTGGGTCGAGAAGGTGGCGCTGACGCTGGCGCGCGGGGCGCCTTCGCGCACCACGCCGGCATCGGCGCGTTCGCCCAGCACCAGCGCCAGGGCATCGATCAGGATGGATTTGCCGGCGCCGGTCTCGCCGGTGAAGACGGTGAAGCCAGTGGTGAAGTCCAGGTCGAGCGTATCGACGATGACGAAATCGCGGATGGACAGGCTGCGCAGCATCGTGGCGTGGAAGGTAGTCGGTCCGATGGGTTCGGGCTCAGGCTTGGAGGGCGGCTTGATACTGGCTCAGAGGCGGTTGTCCTCGGACGGGTATTCGTGCCAGTGCAGCTTCTTGCGCAGCGTGGCGTAGTAGTTGTAGCCGACCGGGTGCAGCAGGTTGATGGTCTTTTCGGAGCGCCGCACCACGATGCGGTCGCCCGGCAGCAGCGAGGTCAGCGACTGCATGTCGAAGTTGACGCTGGCGTCGCGCGCGCTGGCCACCTCGATGGTGACCTCGGCGTCGTGCGGCAGCACGATCGGGCGGTTGGACAGCGCGTGCGGGGCAATCGGCACCAGCACCACGCCCGACAGCGTCGGATGCAGGATCGGGCCGCCGGCGGACAGCGCGTAGGCGGTGGACCCGGTGGTGGTCGACACGATCAGGCCGTCCGAGCGCTGGTTGTACATGAAGTGGCCGTCCACCGACACCGCCAGCTCGACCATGCCGGAGATGCCCGAGCGGTTCACCACCACGTCGTTCAGGGCCAGCGCGGAGAAGATGTTCATGTCGTCGCGCACCACGCGCGATTCCAGCAGCAGGCGGGTCTCGGCCTCATAGCGGCCGTCGAGCATGTCGGGCAGCACGGTGTGCGCGTCTTCCAGCGCGATGTCGGTCATGAAGCCCAGCCGCCCGTGGTTGACGCCGATCAATGGCACGTCATAGCCGGCGAGCTGGCGGGCGATGCCCAGCAGCGTGCCGTCGCCGCCCAGCACCACGGCCACGTCGGCCTGCCGGCCGATCTCCTCGGCGGACAGGGCAGGGTAGGCGGTCAGCCCGGTGGCGAGCGAGGTTTCGCGCTCGAACACCACGTCCTGCCCGTTGCGCAGGATATAAGAGGCGATCTCCTCCAGCGGCCCTTCGATGCCGGCAGTGGAGTACCGGCCCACCAGGGCGACGGTCTTGAACGAAGTGCGCACGGCGCTGGCTTTCGGGGGGGCGGACATGCGTGGATTAGACCATACCGCCATGACGCTTGTCAGCAGGCGCCAGCGAGCGGGCCAGGCCGGCCGCCAGAAGGTCCAAAACTTGCGTAAAATCGGGGCATCATGGATGAACGCTCCAAAACGCTGCTCAAGACCCTGATCGAGCGCTATATTGCCGAAGGGCAGCCGGTCGGTTCCCGCACCTTGTCGAAATACTCGGGGCTGGACCTGTCGCCTGCGACGATTCGCAATGTGATGTCCGATCTGGAGGAAATGGGCTTTATTGCCAGTCCGCACACCTCGGCCGGCCGTATCCCGACCCCGCGCGGCTACCGGCTGTTCGTCGATTCGATGCTGACGGCCAAGCCGCTGGAGCGCAACGCCGACCTGGCCGAGCTGACCGGCCAGATCCAGGACCAGCTCGGCGGCCAGCAGCTGGGGCCGCAGCGCATGATCACGGCGGCGGCGCGCACGCTGTCCAACCTGTCGCACTTTGCCGGCGTGGTGATGACGCCGCGCCGCGCGCAGGCGTTCCGGCAGATCGAATTCATGCGGCTGTCGGACAAGCGCATCCTGCTGATCATCGTCAGCCCCGAGGGCGACGTGCAGAACCGCATCATCCAGACCGAGCTGTCGTACACGCCGGCCCAGCTGATCGAGGCGGCCAACTTCTTCAACTCGCACTATGCCGGCATGAGCTTCGACGCGGTGCGCGGCCACCTGCGGGTGGAACTGCAGGACCTGCGCCGCGACATGTCGCAGCTGATGCAGGCCGCGGTCGAGGCCGGCAGCGTCGCCGAGGACGAGGACGACGACCACGTCTTCATCAGTGGCGAGCGCAAGCTGCTGGAAGTGGAAGACCTGGCCTCCAGCATGGACAAGCTGCGGCGCCTGTTCGACGTGTTCGAGCACAAGACCAGCCTGCTGCAGCTGCTGGATGTGTCCAGCCATGCGCAGGGCGTGCAGATCTTTATCGGCGGCGAAAGCCGGCTGGTGCCGATCGAAGACATGGCGGTCATCACCGCCCCGTACGAGGTCGACGGCCAGATCGTCGGCACGCTCGGCGTGATCGGCCCCACGCGCATGGCGTATGAGCGCGTGATCCCCATCGTCGACATCACCGCGCGCCTGCTGTCCAGCGCCCTGAGCCAGAACTAGTGCAAAGACTGGCTGGTCTGACAAGCGGCCCCATTCCTGCCGAGCGCGGCAATCGCCGGTGCGCCGCACCGGCGCCATCCCGGCACCGTGTCAACCCGGAAGCGACATGACGTTTTCTCCCGAACCGGCCTACCAGCACGGCCACGCGCCGCGCACGGCGATCCTGCTGGTCAACCTGGGCACCCCGGACGCTCCCACGCCCAAGGCGGTGGGGCGCTACCTGAAGGAGTTCCTGTCCGACCCGCGCGTGGTCGAGATCCCGCGCGCGGCCTGGCTGCCGCTGCTGCATGGGGTGATCCTGCCGCTGCGTTCGCGCGCCTCGGCGCTGAAATACGAATCGATCTGGCTGCGCGAGGCCCATATGACGGGCTCGCCGCTGCTGGTCTACAGCGAGCGCCAGGCCCATGCGCTGCAGCGGCTGATGAACCAGCACGGCCATGAAGTGACGGTCGCGTGCGCAATGCGCTACGGCAACCCGTCGATCGCCTCGGTGCTGGAGGCGCTGCGCCGGCAGGGCTGCGAGCAGGTGCTGGTGCTGCCGATGTATCCGCAATACTCCGGCACCACCACGGCCACGGCCTTCGACGAGGTGTTCCGGGTGCTGGGCCAGTGGCGCAACCAGCCCGAGCTGCGGCTGGTCAAGCATTTCCATGACCATCCGGCCTATATCTCGGCGCTGCACCAGCAGGTCGGCGCCTACTGGGCGCGCCACGGCATGCCGGACTTTGCCCGCGGCGACAAGCTGATCCTGTCGTTCCACGGTGTGCCGCGGCGCACGCTGGAGCTGGGCGACCCCTATCACTGCGAATGCCTGAAGACCGGCCGGCTGCTGGGCGAGGCGCTGGGCCTGCAGCCGGGCCAGTACCAGGTGACGTTCCAGTCTCGTTTCGGCAAGGCGGAATGGCTGCAGCCGTACACCGCGCCGACGCTGGCCGAGCTGGGCAAGGTCGGCGCGGGCCGGGTCGATGTCTTCTGTCCCGGCTTTCCGGCCGACTGCATCGAGACCCTGGAGGAAATCGCCATGGAAGGGCAGACCGAGTTCAAGGTCGCGGGCGGGAAGGATTTCCACTTCATCCCGTGCCTGAATGACGCCGATCCGTGGGTCGCGGCCATGGCCGAGATCGCGCTGCAGCACCTGCAGGGCTGGCCGCTGGCCACGCCGCATCCGCATGAACTGGAAGCACGGCGCACGCGCGCCCAGACCCGGGGAGCGGCGGCATGAATGTCGACTTTGAGCCGGATGCGCGCCAGCGCATCGACAAATGGCTGTGGTGCGCGCGCTTCTTCAAGACGCGCTCGCTCGCGGCCGAAGCGGTGGAGCGCAGCAAGGTGACCGTCAACGGCCAGCCATGCAAGAACTCGCGCGAGGTGAAGCCCGGCGACATGGTGGTGCTGGAAGCGCACCAGCAGCGCTGGGAACTGGTGGTGAAAGGCATTGCCCCGGCGCGCGGGCCGGCGCCGGTGGCGCAGACGCTGTACGAGGAAAGTGCCGAAAGCCAGTCGCGCCGGCTGGCCGACGCCGAGCGCCGGCGCCTGCAGCCGGAGCCGTCCGCGCAGATCCAGGGGCGCCCGACCAAGCGGGACCGGCGCCGCATCGACCACCTGAAGAGCTGAAATGACAACGCGGCGGCACCGGGAAGCCCCCGCTGCCGCCGCGCGCTTGGACCAGGGTCAGGTGGCGCTTATTCCTGCGTGACTTCCTGGCTGACGATAGGGACGATGTAGTGCTTGAACACCGCCTTGCCGCTGCCATACTCCGTATCGCGCGGGGTGAATGCGCCGGAAAGGCAGATAAAGACGGTCATGACCGCCAATGCGGCCACAAGGCAGAGTGTCACGACTGGCAGCTTATGCATGGCCAACCTTCCGGAAGAGGCACAAAGATGAACCATCTCCACAACCCCCGGCATTTTTGTCATTTTTATTACTGAGAATCTTAGTGATTGCGATGCAGCAAAGCAATAAGGCGTCGATTGCATATGCCTGGCCTTTGTAACCGTGTGTTTCCGCGTCACGCCAGCGCCACTCTTGAAAACCTGCGCCTTGCCACCACCTGCACGGAACACGCGCCGATTTACCACCCGCGGCCAGGCCCACGGCGGGCCGCGACAATGCATTGATACGGATCGACATGGAAGAACAGAAGCAGACGCCAACCACCCAGACGCCTACGCCCGCTGGCGATGAGGCGGCCAACGCCAGCCAGGAGGCCGGCGCGCCGGAAACCGCTGCCGTGGACGACGTGGCGGCCCAGCTGGCCGCCCTGGAAGCCAAGGCGCGCGAGCATTACGACCTGTATATGCGCGCCGTTGCCGAGGGCGAGAACATCCGCCGCCGGGCGCAGGAAGATGTCGCCAAGGCGCACAAGTTCGCCATCGAGAACTTCGCCGACAACCTGCTGCCGGTGATGGACAGCCTGCAGGCCGCGCTGGCCGACGGCTCGGGCGATATCGCCAAGCTGCGCGAAGGCGTCGAGCTGACCGCGCGCCAGCTGGCCGCCGCCTTTGAGCGCGGCAAGATCGTTGAACTCAACCCGGTGGGCGAAAAATTCGACCCGCACCGCCACCAGGCCATCTCGATGGTGCCGGCGGACCAGGAACCCAATACCGTGGTGACCGTGCTCCAGCGCGGCTACACCATTGCCGAGCGCGTGCTGCGGCCGGCTCTGGTGACGGTGGCGGCACCGAAATAAGGCCGCCTGGGGCGGCGGCGTGCCGTCCTGGATCGCGACCTGACGCCCGGTGCCGGCTGGCCCGGGCGTTTGTCATTCTGGAGCGAGCATGACCACTGAACCAGGCGCCGGCCCGGCGACATTCCCGGCCCCCCACCTCGACCACCGCGGCTTCGAGGCATTCGGCATGCGCGAGGTCGATGACGGCAGCATCGACGCCGCCATCGCCGCTGCGGGTGATGCGCTGGTGTGCGTGTTCTTCTGGGGGGAGGACTGCTTCAACTGCGAGATGGCCAAGAAGGCCATGCTGGCCAACCCCGAACCGATCCGCGCGCTGGAACTGCGCTGGCTGCATGCCAACGTCTACGCGCATCCCGGGCTGGGCCGGCGCTTTGGCCTGCATGGCATCCCGGTGTTCATGTTCTTCCGGAACGGCAAGAAGCTGGGCCGCGCCACCGGCTGGCATGGCCACGGCCAGTTTGCCGCCGCGGTGGCCAATGCGCGGCTCAAGGCCAGCGGCAAGCCGCTGGCCGGCTGAGTGGGTTCAGCGGGACAGCGCGTAGCCGATGCGGAACTGCCACGGCAGCTTGTGGTTGTAGTCCAGCAGGCTCTCGCCATAGCCGACGAAGTAGCCCGCCATCAGGTAGCCCGCGGTGCCGGGGATCAGCCGCGCCATCGGGTAGGTCAGCTGCGCGTCGACGCTGCCGTACCACTTGCGCGTGCCCTTGCGCAGCGTGGCGGAGAGCTCCCATGAGTCCGGGCGCCCGTAGGCAATGCCCAGGTCCATGAAACCGCGGTAGTGGGCGATGTCGGGGTTGTCGCCCTTTTCCACGTAGGCGTAGAGCTTGGGCGCGACGCGCCAGTGCCAGTCGTTCTGGTCGCCAAAGTAGAAGGTCGGCTTGACGAAGACCGTATTGATGCTGCGCGAGTCGTCGCCGTTGCGGCCATTGGATTCATGCTCCAGGCCGGCCGCCAGCGACAGCCGGCTGATGGCGTTGTTGCGCACGCCGGTATCCGACAGGTAATAGAACAGGCTGGGCCGGTAGTTGGTGTCGCGGAACGGC
Organism: Cupriavidus sp. GA3-3; assembly: GCF_000389805.1. Classification (NCBI taxonomy): domain Bacteria; kingdom Pseudomonadati; phylum Pseudomonadota; class Betaproteobacteria; order Burkholderiales; family Burkholderiaceae; genus Cupriavidus; species Cupriavidus sp. GA3-3. The sequence continues at coordinate 145,736 of NZ_KB944478.1, read as the reverse complement.
TTGGACTGCTCGGACAGGTCCCATAGCGAGAACTGGGTGTAGGCCACGTAGAGGTTGTCGAACAGACGCTTCGACGCCGGATCTTCGCCCTGGAAGAGGCGGTACTTGAAGCTCAGCTGGAACTTGGCGTTGGCCCCGTCATGCGCGCCGACCATGAAATACATCGGGTCATGGAACGATAGCCGGGCGCTGTCGCGCAGGTCGGCCGGAGCGGGTGCGGCAGCGTCGGCGGTGGTGACCGGGGTCACCGGTACGGCGGCTTCGGTGGCCGGCTCCAAGCCGTTCGCTGCCAGCGCCTTGCCGGCAACCGGCGGCTCAGCGGTGGCGGATTCACCGGGCCGCGGCAGGCGGTTCAGCGTCAACAGCACCGGCGCGGCGTCGATGCCGGTGGCATCCAGCCGCACCTGGCCGCGCAGGGCCGGCGGCAGCGCCACCGTGTAGCGGATCGCGCGGTGCTCGCCGCGGCGCAGGTTGACCACGGCCGGGCCCGAGACTTCGCGCCACAGCACCAGCCGCACCGGCGCCTGCAGGTCGCCCGAGGCGGTCACTTCGAGCGTGTCGGGAATACGGTAGCGGCGCGTGGCGTCGTCGGCGCTGACCACCAGCGTCAGTGTGAGCGGCTGGTTGCCGTCGATCACGCGCGGCGGCTGCAACAGCGCCACGCCGGCGTGGCCGGCGAGGGGCCAGGCCAGCATCAGCGACAGGCAGAGCGGGGCAACGGCGCGGCCGGCGGGCGCGAGCCGGCGCCGGCGGGGGAGGGCAATACGGGACATGGCTTGCGGGCACCGCGCCGCTATGTGACGGCAACGCGGCTAGGGAAAATGCGGACCCGCAAAGACTACCACGCACCCATCGGAGGGTTGTGACGAATTGTACGCTGCACTTGATGCGTGACGCGTACCGGACTTAGCGGTTGGCGCGGCGCTTGACGCAATCGACATAGTGGTCGCCGTCGGGCGGCTGGCCGGTGCGCTGTGCCTGCCACAGCATTTCGCCCAGGCATTCCATCACCTGGTGCTGCGCTTCGTGCGGGGAATCCAGGCGGCGTGCCAGCGCCTCATAGGCCTGGCGGATGCCGCGCGGCTGGTCGACCGAGACCTGCTCGGAGATCGACAGGTGCATCGACAGGTGCAGGAAGGGGTTGGTCTGGCCTTGCTCGGGTGTGTAGTCCTGCGACAGCGCACCTTCGGTGTCGCGCAGCAGGCCGTGGTACTCGGGGTGCTCGCCGATCCAGTCTACAGCGATGGCTTCCAGCGGGGTCAGCACGCCGCCTGTGAGCTGCTTCTGCCAGGCATCGCAGAAGAACCGGCGGACTTCTTCTCGTGAGGGATTAAACATGGTGGCGACATTGTAAACGAGGGCCGCGGCCCGCGCTGGCGGCCCGGTTGCTGCAGACGGCGCCAAGTAGAATGCGGGATCGCCGACTTCCCGCCCGCCCGATGACCGCTTCCGCCCAAACCGCCCCGGACCATGCCCGCGACAAGCTGGCCGGCGTGCTGCTGATCGCGTTGTCGGCCAGCGCCTTTGGCGCCATGGCGATCTTCGCGCGCTTTGCCTACGCGGCCGGCGCGAATGTCTACGGGCTGCTGCTGGTGCGCTTCGTGCTGGCCGCCGCGGCACTGGCCTGGGTGATGCGCACGCGCGGCATCGGCCTGCCGCCGTGGCGCCGCGTGCTGGCGCTGGCGGCGATGGGCGGCATCGGCTATGTCGGCCAGTCGTTCTGCTTCTTCAGCGCACTCAACCATGCGCAGGCCAGCCTGGTGGCGCTGTTGCTATACCTGTACCCGCTGTTCGTGACGATCCTGGCGGCCATCTTCCTGAAGGAGCGGCTGACCACCGCCGCGGTGATCGCGCTGGTGCTGTGCTCGGTCGGCGCCGGCCTGACCGTCGGCGGCGGCGAGGGCTCGCCGCTGGGGATCGCGCTGGGGCTGGCGGCGGCGGTGATCTACTCGGTCTATATCATCGTCGGCGCGCGCGTGACCGCTGGCGTCAACCCGATTGCCACCACCACGGTGATCTGCACCGCGGCGGCGCTGGTCTACGGCGCCGTCGGCCTGCTGCGGATGGGGGCGGGCGCGCCGCCGCAGTTCCCGGCCACTGCCGGCGGCTGGCTGGCGCTGGCGGGCATCGCGCTGCTGTCGACGGTGCTGGCGATCCTGACCTTCTTCGCCGGCCTGCAGCGACTGGGCGCGGCGCAGGCGTCGATGCTGTCGACGCTGGAGCCGGTGGTCACCGTGTTGCTGGCGGCGCTGCTGCTGGGCGAGCATATCGGCACGGCGCAGGCCGTGGGCGGCGGGCTGATCCTGGCCGGCGTGCTGTGGCTGACCCGCAGGGGCAGTGCGCCGGTGCCGGCCCGCGCCGATATGCAAGGGAATTGAACGGGTTGCTCAAAGGCGCTGTCGTGGCGCGCACAAAGCGTTGGGTACAATCGCCCCTTCCCTCAAATCCCGTACAGGAAAGAAGCGCATGTCCCAGATCGACAACGCCGCGCTGGCGCAGCTGTTCACCGAAGCCCGCACGCACAACGTGTGGCAGGACCGCCACGTGGACGACGCCGTGCTGCACCAGATCTATGAAGCGATGAAGTTCGGCCCGACCGCTGCCAACAGCAGCCCGGCGCGCATCGTGTTCGTCAAGAGCGCTGCCGAGAAGGCGCGCCTGGTGGACTGCGTGTCGGCCGGCAACGTCGACAAGACCCGTTCGGCGCCGGTGACGGCCATCATCGCCTTCGACACCGCCTTCCACGACCAGCTGCCCAAGCTGTTCCCGCATGCCGACGCCCGTTCCTGGTACGCCGGCAACGACGAGAAGATCGCCCGCGACGCGCTGATGAACAGCTCGCTGCAAGGCGGCTACTTCATCCTGGCGGCGCGCGCGCTGGGCCTGGACTGCGGCCCGATGGGCGGCTTCGATGCCGACAAGGTCAACGCAGCCTTCTTCCCCGATGGCAAGTGGCAGGTCAACTTCCTGTGCAACCTGGGCTACGGCGAGGCCGACAAGCTGTTCCCGCGCGGCCCGCGCCTGTCGTTCGACGAAGCCTGCCGCATCGTCTGATCGCGCTGCGCACCATCAAAAAAGCGACCCGGCCGTGGTCGCTTTTTTTTGGGGCACGCAGCAGCGCTTCAGGCCGTCCACTCCTGCAGGGGATCGGGATTGCAGGCCAGGTAGCGCTGGGGTTCGGCAATGCCAAGCCGCGCGCGGGCCGCGCCGATGGGTTCGTGCAGCAGCTTTTCATAGTCCTCGCCCAACAGCCAGCGGGCGCGCCGGCCCAGCCGGTAGCCCTCCAGCACGGCCCGCGCAAAGGCCAGCCTGCCGCTCACGCGCAGGCTTTTCAGCGACGCCGCGATGGCGATGAAGGCCCAGCCCTTGCCGCCGGTCTGCGCATAGCTGAATGCCACCAGTGCGGCTTCGCCAAGGCTTTCATCGGCCCGGTAGCCGGTGAGCACATGCCAGATGTCGTGGATGTCGCGGGTACGCCGGCCGAACCACATGTAGGCGTCCTCGATCAACGGTTCCTGGTCCAGGTTCGAGACCTTGGCCAGCCCGTCAGCGCTGTAGCCGGTCTGTTCCAGGAACGCGCGATAGGCCGCGCCCACCGTGCCCGGTGCGAACCTGGCCACGTAGGCGGGATCGGACAGGCGCTCCGCCAGCTCGATGCGCTGGTAGACCATGCGCCGCCCGTCGGGCGTGCTCAGCAGCCGCTTGAAGTTGCGGGGCATGGACGGCCCGTTGAGCGCGCGCATGATGCGGAACACCTGCTCCGTGTCGTTGCCGTTCGCCATCAGCTTGCGAACGGCCTGGAACGCGGCGAAGACATTGTGCTTGTAGGGGTTGGAAGCGGTGGTGGTGGCCATGGGCGGGGCTCCGTGGATCAGGCGACCTGCGCCTGGGCCGGCGCGGGGACTTGCAGCCGGGCGGCGGCGTCGCGGACGAAATCGACGCTGGTGTCGATGGCGGTCACCGGCAGCATATGCCCGCCGCTGACCAATGTCAGCGTGGCGCCCGGAACCTTGGCGGCGAGCGCTTCGCCATGCTCGGCAAAATCCAGGATGCGGTCTTCGCGGCCGTAGAGGACACTGACCGGCACGCGCAGCGTGCCGTAGCGGTGCAGCAGCGCCGGCAGGCTCTGCGCGGCGCCGATCAGGTCTTCGGACGCGGCCAGGAAGTGGCGGGGCCGCAGCGCCAGCAGCCCGCCTCCGCGCGTCGGGAAGTCGTCCGGCACCGGGTCCGGGCCGAACACGATGTCCATCACGGCTTCGCGGCGCCGAATCGACATCGGCACCACCAGCGTCCATGCCATCAGCCGGCGCAGCCACGTGCTGGGCACGGTCATGGCCTGGAACACCGGCGAGATCGCCTTGGGCGGGTGCGTGAGCGGCGCGATCAGTGCCAGCCCGCCCACGCGCTCGGGGTGGTGGATGGCCAGTGCCAGCGCAATCGCGCCACCGAGCGAATGGCCCACCACCAGCGGACGCTCCAGGCCAAGCTTGTCGCACAGCGCGGCGAGCGCTGCGGCCTGCGCCGGCAGGTCCGCGGCGCTGCCCGGCGTGCGTATGGAGTGGCCCGCGCCGGGGCGGTCGACGGCGATCACGCGGAAATGCTCGGCAAGCGGCCCGATCATGCCGTAGCCAAAATTCTCAAGCTGGCCGGACAGGCCATGCACCAGCAGCACCGCCGGGCCCTGGCCGCGCTCCACCACGTGCAGCCGCGCGCCGGGCACGTCGACAAAGCGGCCGTGCGGCGGCATGGCGGCTTCGATGCGCCGCGCGGTGCGCCACGTGTACAGATACAGCGACGCGCCCAGCGCCAGGATCAGCCCGATCAGCACCGCGAAAACGGTCAGGACGATGGTCATGATTGCACCTCGCTGGCGGCAACGGCCGGCACCGTGTTGTTGTCGGTGGTGTCCTGGCCGTCCCGGTGCGCCCGGTGTGCCAGGGGAGAGGGAGGCGGGACATCGAACTGCAACACGCCGTCTGCGATGCGCCCGTGCCGGATCGTCAGCAGGTCTTTCAGGTAGTTCTGGTGCACGCGCCATGGCTTGCGATGCCCTTGCCGGGGCAGCACGGTGGCGGCACGCTGCACGTAGCCGGAGGTGAAATCCAGGAACGGGGTCGGCTCAACGTCAGCCGGGGCGCGCGGCACGGCAATGCGGTGGGCGTGGCGATCCATATGACGCAGCAGGCGGCAGACGTACTCGGCCGTGAGGTCGGCCTTGAGCGTCCACGAGGCATTGGTGTACCCGAAGGCCAGCACGAGGTTGGGCACATCGCTCAGCATCATCCCCTTGTAGGCCAGGCATTCGGCGGGGCGGCGCGGCTGGCCGTCCACGGTGAGCGCAATGTCGCCCAGCATGTTCAGCTTGAGGCCGGTGGCCACCACCACGACATCCGCGGCCAGCGTCTTGCCGCTGGCCAGCACGATGCCGTTCTCGGTGAACCGGTCGATGGTGTCGGTCACCACCGATGCGCGCCCGTCGCGGATCGCTCGGAACAGGTCGCCGTCGGGCACCAGGCACAGGCGCTGGTCCCAGGGCCGGTAGCGGGGCGTGAAGTGGGTGCCGACGTCATAGCCCGGCGCCAGTTGCGCTGCCGCCATGGCGATCAGGCGCTGCCTGACGCGGTCCGGCCGGCGCCGCGCCAGCTGGAAGAACATCATGCCCAGCAGCACGTTCTTCCAGCGCGTGGCGGCGTAGGCCAGCCGCTCCGGCAGCACGCGGCGCAGCTTGTGGGCGATGGCGTCCTCGCCGGGGCGCGTCACGATATAGGTGGGAGAGCGCTGCAGCATCGTCACGTGCGCGGCGCTTTTCGCCATGGCCGGCACCAGCGTGACCGCCGTGGCGCCGCTGCCGATCACCACCACGCGCTTGCCGGAATAGTCGAGCGATTCGTCCCAGAACTGCGGATGCACCATGCTGCCGCGGAATTGCGCTTCGCCTGCAAATTCGGGCCGGTGGCCCTCGGCATAGCTGTAATAGCCTGCGCACACATAGAGAAAGCGTGTGCGCAGGCGCAGCCGGCTGTGGTCCGCGGTGCGTTCGGCTTCGACCGTCCAGCAGGCTGCGGCGCTGTCCCATGCCGCGCTGATGACCCGATGGCCGAAGCGGATATGTGACGTGATGCCGGCCTCTTCGGCGGTTTCGCGGATGTAGGCGCGAATCGACGGCCCGTCGGCGATGGCCTTGGCGCCGCGCCAGGGCTTGAAGCGGTAGCCCAGCGTGTACATGTCCGAATCCGAGCGGATGCCCGGGTAGCGGAACAGGTCCCAGGTGCCACCCATGGCCTCACGCGCCTCCAGGATGGCGTAGCGCTTGCCGGGGCAGCGCATTTGCAGCTGGCGCGCGGCGCCGATGCCGGACAGGCCGGCGCCTACGATCAGGACATCAAGGACTGCGTCATCGGGACTTGAGGCGGTCATGGGGGGGTCCGGGCGAGTGGCGCTTCTGACAACATAGATTGTCAGAAACGATCCGGCAAGGAATCTGACAATAGGGAATGTCATAATGGCGCGCATGACGACCGAGCTCACCCCCGCGCGTCGCTACCGCGGCGCCGAAGCCGAAGAACGACGTGCCCAACGCCGTGTGCAGCTGATTGCCGCGGCCGTGCAGGTCTACGGCGAGCGCGGCTACCAGAACGCCACCGTCAAGGCCGTGTGCGAGGCCGCGGGCCTGACCGAACGGTATTTCTATGAGTCGTTCGCCAACAGCGAGGCCTTGCTGCTGGCATCGTTTCAAACGGTGACCCACCGCTTGCTGCACACCCTCGCCCTGGCGGGCGAGGGGGCCGGAGGCGAGGGCCAGCAACGCGCGCTGGCCATGCTGCGCGCCTATTTCGGGGCGCTGCGGCGCGAGCCGCGTTCAGCGCGGGTGTTCCTGGTGGAAATCCGCGGCGTCAGCAAGCTGGTCGACGGGGCGCTGGCGGATTCGCTGGATGAATTCGGCGGGCTGCTCGCGCAAGCGCTGCTGCCGCCGGGACGCAAGCTCGATCCGTTGCTGACGGCGGGGGTGGCGGGCGGGGTGGTCCACATCGCCCTGCGCTGGATCACGCACGGCTACGCGCCCGAGGTGGAGGTGGTCGCGCGCACCGCGCTACAGCTGGCCCTGGTGCTGGCGCACGAGCCGGACTAGGACACCAGGCCCGGGTTACAGCTGCGGCGCCGGCGTCTTTTCCCTGAACTCGCATAGCGGCTCGATCACGCAGTGCCAGCACTCGGGCTTGCGCGCCTTGCACACGTAGCGGCCGTGCAGGATCAGCCAGTGGTGGGCATCGTGCAGGAACTCATGCGGCACGCACTTGAGCAGCTTCTGCTCGACGATCTGCACGGTCTTGCCCGGCGCCAGCCCGGTGCGGTTCGCTACTCGGAAGATATGCGTGTCCACCGCGATGGTGGGCTCGCCGAACGCGGTGTTGAGCACCACGTTGGCGGTCTTGCGGCCCACGCCCGGCAGCGCCTCCAGCGCTTCGCGCTCGGGCGGGACCTTGCCGCCGTGGCGCTCGACCAGGATGCGGCAGGTTTCGATCACATGCTTCGCCTTGGTCTTGTACAGCCCGATGGTCTTGATGTACTCGCTGAGGCCGGCTTCGCCCAGGTCCAGCATCTGCCGCGGGGTATGCGCCACCGGGAACAGCCTCCGCGTGGCCTTGTTGACGCCGACGTCGGTGGCCTGCGCCGACAGCAGCACGGCGATCAGCAGCTCGAACGGCGAGCTGTATTCCAGTTCGGTGGTCGGGGCAGGGTTGGTTTCGCGCAGCGTCTCAAAGATGGCACGGCACTTGGCGGCGTTCATTGTTTTTCTTCTGGGTCGGAATTGGCGTTCTGGTCGGATCCAGGCTTGGCAAGCCCCGCACGCGCGCGCCGTGCTTCGGCGGCGTCGATCTGGGCCTGCACCGCAGCCGAGACGTTCTCCGTATTGCGCGGCTGCGCGGCTTGCTGCTTCTGCCGGGCGCGTTCGATGGCGGCCTGGATGATGGCGCGCTTGCGTTCCTGCGCGGCGCGCTCGGCATCGCTTTCCGGCGCTTCGGCCTGCACCGCGGCCAGCTTGGCGGCGGCCTTGGCGGCCAGGCGCGCGTCGTTTTCCTCGCGCTCGCGCACCAGCCGCGCATTGCGTGCCAGGTAGCGCGCGTGCGCGGCATCGGCCTGCGCCTGCGACCACGCGGCCCAGCCGGTGCGCGCGCCGGTGACCGGGACCATGTCGATGCAGTCGACCGGGCAGGGCGCCACGCACAGGTCGCAGCCGGTGCACCAGTCAGGGATCACCGTATGCATCTGCTTGGCGGCGCCGGCAATCGCATCGACCGGGCAGGCCTGGATGCAAAGCGTGCAGCCGATGCAAAGGCTCTCGTCGATGCGGGCCACCGCGCGCGGCTGTTCGCTGCCGCGCTCCGGGTCCAGCGGCAGTGGTTCGGTGCCGAGCGCCGCGGCCAGGCGCACGATTCCTTCCGCGCCGCCGGGCGGGCAGCGGTTGCAGGCGGCTTCGCCGCTGGCCATGGCTTCGGCGTAGGGGCGGCAGCCGTTGAAGCCGCATTTTGTGCACTGGGTCTGTGGCAGCAGCGCTTCGATGCGGTCGGCAAGGGACTTGACGGCGGGATTCACGACTACGGGCAGGAAATCAGGGGACAAGACAGGGACCAAGGCCGGATCAGAACGGTCAAGACACGATATTTACGGGGCGCTGTGAGGGTTTGGCGACATAACAGCCGAACCCGGCGGCGGACAATAGGCCAGCGACCCTGCGGCACCGGGATCTCTGTGGACCCCTGCGAGCCATCGCGCCGCAAGGATTATCCCCGATTTCGCCGGCGGGCAGAAACGGCGATGATGCGCGCACCGCCGGATTGCCGCATTCCGGCCTATGCCATAATCCGCGCAACGATCGACCAGCCACCCCATGTCAACTGAGCCCAAGACCAAACGCGACCCGGAAGGGACGCGCCGACGCATCCTCGCTGCGGCCACCGAGGAATTCGCCAAGGGGGGTCTGGCCGGCGCCCGCGTCGACCAGATTGCCCGGCGCGCGGAAACCAACGAACGCATGCTGTACTACTACTACGGCAGCAAGGAAGGCCTGTTCCTGGCGGTGCTTGAGAAGCAATACGCTAATTTCCGCGCCGACGAGGAGCAGCTGCACCTGGTCGACGAAGACCCGGTCCAGGGCGTGCGCACGCTGGCGCGTTTCGTCTGGGACTGGTATTACGAGCACCCGGAGTTCATCCGCCTGGTCAACAGCGAGAACCTGCACGAGGCCCGGCACCTGAAGAAGTCGGCGCAGCTGCAGCAGCTGATCAACCCGGTGGTGGATGTGCTGGCCGACGTGATCCGGCGCGGGCAGGAACAAGGCGTGTTCCGCGACGATATCGACGTGCCGCAGTTCTACCTGACGATTTCCGCGCTGGGCTACTACGTGCTGTCCAACCGCTATACCATCAGTGCCGTGATCGGCCGCGACGTGGCCTCGCAGCAGGAGCATGAGCGCTTTGCCGAGCTGCACTCGGAAATGCTGCTCAGCTACCTGAAGAAGCACTGAGCATCCCGGCCCCGCAAGAAGAAACGCCCGCAATCGCGGGCGTTTTCTTACCTGGTGGCCGAGGCCTGGTGGTACTTGCGGATAAAGTCGCGCAGCTGCGGGTAGATCTCTTCGCGCCAGCGCCGGCCCGAGAAGATGCCGTAGTGGCCGCAGTGTGCCGCGTTCAGGTGCTGCTTGCGGGTTTTCGGGATGCCGGCGCACAGGTCGTGCGCCGCGGCGGTCTGGCCCGCGCCCGAGATGTCGTCCAGTTCGCCCTCGACGGTCATCAGCGCGGTGCTCTTGATGTCCTGCGGCCGCACCGGATTGCCGTCGATGGCCCAGGTGCCGTTGGCCAGGCGGAATTCCTGGAACACCTCGCGGATGGTGTCGAGGTAGTACTCGGCGGCCATGTCGAGCACCGCGTTGTATTCGTCGTAGAAGCGCACGTGGGCTTCGGCGTCATCCGCATCGCCCTCGACCAGGCTCAGGTAGAAGTCATAGTGCGAGGAAAGGTGCCGGTCCGGGTTCATCGCCACGAAACCGGCATGCTGCAAAAAGCCCGGGTAGACGCGGCGGCCGTGGCCGGGGTAGTTGGCCGGCACGGTGTAGATGACGTTGTTCTCGAACCACTCGAACGACTTGTTGGTCGCCAGCGAGTTGACCGCGGTGGGGCTCTTGCGGGCGTCGATCGGGCCGCCCATCATGGTCATGGTGCGCGGCGTCTTCTCGCCGGCCGAGGCCATCAGCGAGATCGCGGCCAGCACCGGCACGGTGGGCTGGCATACCGAGATCACATGCAGGTTCTCGGCGCCGATATGGCGGATGAATTCCTGGATGTAGTAGATGTAGTCCGACAGGTGGAACGCGCCTTCCTCGACCGGCACCATGCGTGCGTCGATCCAGTCGGTGACGTAGACCTTGTGGTCCTGCAGCAGCGTGCGCACCGTGTCGCGCAGCAGCGTGGCATGGTGGCCCGACAGCGGCGCGGCCACCAGCACCACCGGCTCATCCTTGAGCAGCTTGATGGTCTCCGGGTCGTCGGCATAGCGCTTGAAGCGCACCAGCTTGCAGAACGGCTTTTCAAGCACGGTCTGCTCGACGATGGGGATGTCGCGCCCGTTGGAGCGCACCGACTTGATGTCGAATGCCGGTTTTTCGTATTCCTTGCCGAGCCGGTACAGCAGTTCATAGCCGGCAGCCAGGCGGGGTGCGCCGGGAACCAGCGAGAGCGGGCTGAGGGGGTTGGTGAAGGTCTTGGCGGTCGCCTGGGCCCACGCGGTCAGCGGGTGCAGGATCGAGCGCTGGAACTCATGCAATTGGTAGAGCATGCCTTTTCTGCCTGGGTCTAGCTAAGAGGTACGTACTACCAAGTACTAATGTACTGACAATACACCGGGGGATCGTGGCGCCGATTATGCCTTTAACCGAACGACCGTGCTAACGATCTTGCTCTGCAGCATATACCTTAAAGTACATCCGTTGCTGCGGAAAACAATAAGGTAAAAGGCTGATTTCTTGATGACATTGGCTGATAAATCGTAAACAAATGCAAAAAGCGGCCGAAGCCGCTTTTTGTGCATTGCCTTGTGACGCTTGCGCCAGTCGCCACCTGTTGCGGGATGGCGATTGCAAAAGCCTTTTACATCACAGCTGCGATCGCATCGACGACGGCGTCGATGTTGCGGCTGTTCAGCGCGGCCACGCAGATGCGGCCGGTGCCGACGGCGTAGATGCCATGCTCGTTGCGCAGGCGGTCCACCTGGGCCGAGGTCAGGCCCGAGTACGAGAACATGCCGCGCTGCGCCTTGACGAAGGAGAAGTCGCCCGGCACGCCCTTGGCGGCCAGCTTGTCGACCAGCGCATGGCGCATCAGCTTGATGCGGTCGCGCATCTCGGCCAGCTCTTCTTCCCACATGGCGCGCAGTTCCGGGCTGTTCAGCACGGTCGCGACCACGGTGCCGCCGTGCGTCGGCGGGTTGGAGTAGTTGGTGCGGATCACGCGCTTGACCTGCGACATCACGCGCTGCGCTTCTTCCTTGCTGGTGGTGACGATCGACAGCGCGCCGACGCGCTCGCCGTACAGCGAGAAGCTCTTCGAGAACGAGCTCGACACGAAGAAGGGCAGTCCGGAGTCCGCGAACAGGCGCACGGCGGCGCCGTCCGGGTCGATGCCGTCGGCAAAGCCCTGGTAGGCCATGTCCAGGAACGGGATCAGGTTGCGTTCCTTGACCAGTTCCACCACCTGCTTCCACTGCTCGGGCGACAGGTCCACGCCGGTCGGGTTGTGGCAGCAGGCGTGCAGCACGACGATGGTGTTGGCCGGGAACGACTTCAGCGATTCCACCATGCCGGCAAAGTTCAGGCCGTGGCTGGGGGCGTCGTAGTAGGCATAGTTGACCACCGGGAAGCCGGCGGATTCGAACAGTGCGCGGTGGTTTTCCCAGCTCGGGTCGCTGATGGCGACCTTGGCGTCCGGATACAGGCGCTTCAGGAAGTCGGCGCCGATCTTCAGCGCGCCGGTGCCGCCGAGTGCCTGGGCCGTCACCACGCGGCCTTCCGTGATCAGCGGCGATTCCTTGCCGAACAGCAGCGTCTGCACGGCCTGGTCATAGGCGGCAATGCCTTCGATCGGCAGGTAGCCACGCGGCGTGGCGGTAGTCAGACGTGCCTTTTCTGCCTCCTGGACGGCGCGCAGCAGGGGGATTTTCCCTTCGTCGGTGAAGTACACGCCAACGCCCAGGTTGACCTTGGTCGGGCGGGTATCGGCATTGAAGGCTTCGTTGAGGCCCAGGATCGGGTCGCGCGGGGCCATCTCGACGGCAGAAAACAAACTCATTTGGAATCTCGTGGTCGGCTATGTAAGAAAACGGGAAGGCGTAGAATGCTTCGGACTGCGCTGGGGGCTGACAGGCCCCCGTGACGCTTCCGGCTTGAAGCGGGGGCTGGCAACCCCAAGATTCTAGCGTATTCGCCCCGTATTCCTGAGGTATTTCCCTAATCCCGCCCGTAAATTCGCCCCCTATGTCGAACCTTGCAGAAGCCGCGCCGGCCCTGGACGAAGACAAATTCGTCACATTCCCCGGCTCCCCGTTCCAGCTCTACCAGCCGTTCCCGCCCGCCGGCGACCAGCCGGAGGCCATCCGGCAACTGGTGGAGGGGGTCGAGGACGGCCTGTCGTTCCAGACGCTGCTGGGGGTGACGGGTTCGGGCAAGACCTTCACCATGGCCAATGTGATCGCCCGGATGGGACGGCCGGCGATCGTGTTCGCGCCCAACAAGACGCTGGCGGCCCAGCTCTACGCCGAGTTTCGCGAGTTCTTCCCGCGCAACGCGGTCGAGTACTTCGTCAGCTACTACGATTACTACCAGCCCGAGGCCTACGTCCCGCAGCGCGACCTGTTTATCGAGAAGGACTCGTCGATCAACGAGCATATCGAGCAGATGCGGCTGTCGGCGACCAAGAGCCTGCTGGAGCGCCGCGACACGATCATCGTGGCGACCGTCTCTGCGATCTATGGTATCGGCAACCCGACCGAATACCACCAGATGATTCTCACCTTGCGGGCCGGCGACAAGATCAGCCAGCGCGATGTGATCGCGCGCCTGATCGCGATGCAGTACACCCGCAACGAGACCGATTTCCAGCGCGGCACCTTCCGCGTGCGCGGCGACACCATCGACATCTTCCCGGCCGAGCATGCCGAGATGGCGGTGCGGCTGGAGATGTTCGACGACGAAGTCGAGTCGCTGCAGTTCTTCGACCCGCTGACTGGCCGCGTGCGCCAGAAGATCCCGCGCTTCACGGTCTATCCGTCGAGCCACTATGTGACCCCGCGCGAGACCGTGCTGCGCGCGATCGAGGCGATCAAGTCGGAGCTGCGCGAGCGGCTGGAGTTCTTCCACAAGGAAAACCGGTTGGTGGAGGCGCAGCGGCTTGAGCAGCGCACCCGCTTCGACCTGGAAATGCTGTCCGAGCTGGGCTTCTGCAAGGGCATCGAGAACTATTCGCGGCACCTGTCCGGCGCGAAGCCGGGCGAGCCGCCGCCGACGCTGGTCGACTACCTGCCGCCCGACGCGCTGATGTTCCTGGACGAGTCGCACGTGCTGATCGGCCAGCTCAACGGCATGTACAACGGCGACCGCGCGCGCAAGACCACGCTGGTGGAGTACGGCTTCCGGCTGCCCTCGGCGCTGGACAACCGGCCGCTGAAGTTCGACGAATTCGAGCGCAAGATGCGCCAGGTGATGTTTGTTTCGGCCACGCCGGCGCAGTTCGAGCAGGACAATGCCGGGCAGGTGGTGGAGCAGGTGGTGCGTCCGACCGGGCTGGTCGATCCCATCATCATGGTGCGCCCGGCGACCACGCAGGTGGATGACCTGCTATCGGAAATCCACGCCCGCGTGGAAGTTGGCGAACGCGTGCTGGTGACCACGCTGACCAAGCGCATGGCCGAGCAGCTGACCGAGTTCCTGTCCGAGAACGGCGTCAAGGTGCGCTACCTGCACTCGGACATCGACACGGTCGAGCGCGTGGAGATCATCCGCGACCTGCGCCTGGGCACCTTCGACGTGCTGGTGGGCATCAACCTGCTGCGCGAAGGCCTGGATATTCCCGAGGTGTCGCTGGTGGCGATCCTCGATGCGGACAAGGAAGGCTTCCTGCGCGCCGAGCGCTCGCTGATCCAGACCATCGGGCGCGCCGCGCGCAACGTCAACGGTACCGCGATCCTGTACGCGGACCGCATGACCGAGTCGATGAAGAAGGCGATTGGAGAGACCGAGCGCCGCCGTGCCAAGCAGATCGCCTTCAACGAGGCCAACGGCATCACGCCGCGCGGCGTGGTCAAGCGCATCAAGGACATTATCGACGGCGTCTATAGCGTCAACGATGCCAGGGCCGAGCTGCTGGCGGCGCAGGAGCAGGCCCGCTACGAGGACATGAGCGAGAAGCAGGTCTCCAAGGAAATCAGGCGTTTGGAGAAGCTCATGCTCGATCACGCCCGCAACCTGGAGTTCGAGCAGGCGGCGCAGGTGCGCGACCAGCTGGCCAAGCTCAAGGCGCAGGTGTTCGGCGCCAGTGGAGAGGGCGCGCTGCCGCCTGCCTGATACGCCGCACCGCCACGCGCGCTTCGCCTATAGTGAAATTCGCGGCGGCGCCGGTCATGAAGGGTGAAAGCGCGAAGGCTGCCGCGAAGGAGGCAAGATGGAACGCCAGTTTGAATACGGCGGCTACGCGGTCGTGGTCAGCGCGGTCCCCAATGCCGCCGGCGGGTTTGCGGCGCAGATGCGCATCGCCGATGCCTTCGGCGAGCCATCCGGCCCCAGCTACGAGGCGATTGCGGGCGACGCGCCCACGCCCGAAGGGGCCATCGCCCTGGCGGAGGCCGGCGCCATGCGCGCGATCGACGCCGGCGAGGTCAACTAGCCAGGCATCACCCATTTTCCGTGGAGAACCACAATGAGCGATATCGGTGAATGGAAGAAGAAGGTCTATGAAACCCACGAGGTGCAGGTCCAGGTCAAACAGCGCTCACAGAGCGAATGGTCCTACACCGTGCGCGTCTGCCGCCCCGGCACCAATATCCGCGCCGCCGGCACGCTGACCGAGACCTCGCGCATCACCGAGCACTACAAATCGCGCGAGGCCGCGGAAGTGGCCGGGTTTGCGCACGGCGAGCGGCTGGCCAAGCAGCTGGCCTGAAGGGCTGCGGGTAGAATTGCGGCTGTCCGGCCGGCGGCCCTGCCGTGTGCCGGTGCGCCCGCCGTTCCACTCCCGCCAAGCCGTGATCCGATGAAGACATACGCCATCCTGATGTGTTGCATGGGGAACATCTGCCGTTCCCCGACGGCGGAGGGCGTGCTGCGCGCCAAGCTGGCTGCGGCGGGGCTGGACGCACTGGTGGAACTGGATTCGGCGGGCACGCATGAATACCACCTGGGCCGCGCGCCCGATCCCCGCACCCAGCGCCACGCGCTGCAGCGCGGCTATGACCTGTCCGCGCTGCGCGCGCGCAAGGTCGGCCTGCCTGACTTCGACCGCTTCGACCTGATCCTGGCGATGGACCGCGAGAACCTGGCCGGCCTGGCGCGGCTGCGCCCCGATGCCGGCGCCAAGCTGCGCCTGCTGATGAGCTTCGCCACCCGCCACGACGCCGACGAGGTGCCGGACCCCTACTACGGCGAAGGCGATGGCTTCGAGCGCGTGCTCGACTACATCGAAGATGCCTGCGACGGCCTGGTGGCCGAGTTGCGCCAGCGCCTGCAAGGCAACGCCGGCTGATCCCGGCGCCCGCTCCATCGTCCTTTCTGCGGCCCGCGCCGCGACGCCTCCAGCGCCGCGGCCGGCGGACCAATCCCACGAGAATCCATGCTTCGCAAACTGTTCCGCAAATGGCGCGAATCGCGCAATGCAAGCCTGCAGCTCGACGCCATCCTGGCCGCTGCCGATCCTGAGGCGCCGCTGGCCGAGCGCAACGGCTGGCTGATCGAGTTGGGCTTCTGGATCCGCCGCGATGGCGGGCTGGGCGCCGATGCTGACAGCCAGGAACCTGGCACGGACCGCCGCCACCCCGAGCATGTGCGGCTGCGCTACCTGCTGCAGGTGCTGGAGCGGCATCCCGACTGGGCCGGGCGTTTCGCCCTGACGGTGCGCAGCCTGGTGCGCGAGAACGACCCCACCGGACTGTTCTGCGATACCGGCGTGGCCCTGCACCCGGGCTTCGTCAGCGAGATGGTGGGCCGGCTGCAGAACCGCTTCCTGCCGCCGCCGCCCAACCGCAGCGACATGGCGGGGCTGTTTGCGCTGGTGTTCGTCGGGGATGAGGACGCGGAGTGGGTCGAGGCCATCGACGATGGGCTGCTGGCGCGGCTGGCGCGCGTGCTGCAGGCCGGCAGCGCCGGGGGCGAAGCGGCGGGCATGGCGCACTATCGCGATGCGCTGGGCCAGACGCTGGCCACCAGCATCGCGGTGCTGGTCAGCCAGGTGCGCGCCACCGGCCTGAGTCAGGCGATCCGTTCGCGCCTGGCCGGGCGCGTGGAAGAGACACCGTTCTTCCGCCTGGACGAGGCCATCCAGGCCTTGCGTGAAGAGGGCCTGCGCCAGGACGACAACAGCTTTGGCCACCGCCTGAACTACTTCCGCGCGCTGCTGGACGGCTGCCATGCCGCGATCCGCCAGGTGTATGAGGACCTGGAAGAAAACGGCGTGTCGGTCGAGGTGGTGTTCCAGATCGAGCGCATGAAGGTGCAGCTCAGCCGCATCGAGCTGCTGCTGGCGGCCTGGGTCGAGCCCCGCCGGCCCGGCATGCATGCGCACCTGGTGGCGGAGCTGATCCGATCGACCCAGGCCCGGCGCAGCATCTTGCACCTGGCCGGCACCTCGTTCGCGCAGCTGGCGCGCAAGGTGGTGGAGCGCTCGGCCGAGACCGGCGAGCACTACATCACGCGCGACCGCAAGGAATACGCCGAGCTGGTGCGCGCCGCGGCCGGCGGCGGCCTGGTCTCGGTCGCCACCGTGTACCTGAAGTTCCTGATCTACGGCCTGCACCTGGACAAGTTCAGTGAAGGGTTGCTGGCCTCGCTCAACTACGCCGGCAGCTTCCTGGCCATCCACTTTGCGCACTTCACGCTGGCGACCAAGCAGCCGGCCATGACCGGGCCGGCGCTGGCGCACCGGCTGGACGGGGCAGGGCGGCCGGAAGGGCGCGAGATATTCGTCGACGACACCATTGCCATGATCCGCTCCAACGCGGCGGCGATCGTCGGCAACCTGGCGGTGGTGTTCCCGGTGGCGCTGGGGATCCAGTGGCTGGCGCACAAACTGCTCGGCGCCAACCTGATCACGCCGGCCAAGGCGATTGCCACCATCGAGTCGTTCTCGATCCTGGGCCCGACGCCGCTCTATGCCGCCTTCACCGGCGTGCTGCTGTGGCTGTCCAGCCTGATTGCCGGCTGGGCCGACAACTGGTTCGCGCTGCATCGCGTGCACGACGTGATGGCCTACAACCGGCGCCTCCAGTACGTGCTGGGTGCGCGCGGCGCCACCCGTCTGGCGGATTTCTGGAAGCGCAACCTGTCGGGCATAGCCGCCAACGTGTCGCTGGGCCTGCTGCTGGGGCTGGGGCCGGAAATCCTGAGCTTCTTCGGGCCCCATATGGAAGTGCGCCATGTGACGCTGTCGACGGGCTCGGTCGGCGCCGCCATCGGCGTGCTGGGGCTGGATGCACTGCGCATGCCGTCGCTGTGGCTGGCGGTGGCGGGCATTGCGCTGATGGGGATGCTGAACGTGGCGGTGAGCTTCGCGCTGGCGTTCAATATGGCGCTGCGGTCACGCAACCTGCGGCGCGTGGACCGCGCCGAACTGAGCGCGGCCGTGCGGCGGCGCATCCTGAAGCACCCGTTGTCGCTGGTGATTCCGCCGCGCACGGCAGGCCCGGAGACGGCCGCGGGCGGGCGCGAAGCGTGAGCGGGGCGTGGTGCGCTGCGGCAGGGGTAGTTGACTGAATTAGTCGGGTACCTTTATACTTGACGGAAACGATCAAGTATTAGCTTCACCCCCAGAGCCCTGCACCATGAGACTGACCACCAAAGGCCGCTTCGCGGTCACTGCGATGATCGACCTGGCCATGCGCCAGGACCAGGGACCGGTCACGCTCGCCGGCATCAGCCAGCGGCAAAAGATCTCGCTGTCCTACCTGGAGCAGTTGTTTGGCAAGCTGCGCCGGCACGAGATCGTCGAAAGCGTGCGCGGCCCGGGCGGCGGCTACAGTCTGGCGCGCAAGGCCGAAGACGTCACCGTGGCGGACATCATCATCGCCGTGGACGAGCCCCTGGATGCCACCCAGTGCGGCGGCAAGGGCAATTGTAACGGAGATGACGGCACCGGGCGCTGCATGACCCACGAACTGTGGGCCACGCTGAACCAGAAGATGGTCGAGTACCTCGACTCCGTTTCCCTCAAGAACCTGGTGGACCAGCAGCGCGAGCGCCAGCCGGCCGTGCTGCACGACATGCGCGAGGACGCCGCGCAGCCGGTCGCGGCCGCTGCGCGCGGCAAGGCCGACAAGCAGGAAAAGCCGGTCCGGGCCAGAATGGTGAATTCAGTTTTCAGCCTGGCGCAGTCCTGAGCGCGCCCAGTCAACGACAGCAAAACAGCGATCAGCGGTCCCTAACAAGGCAGTCATAACGATGAGCACCCCACATTTCCCCATCTACATGGATTACTCGGCCACCACGCCGGTGGACCCGCGCGTGGCGGACAAGATGATTCCGTACCTGCGCGAGCAGTTCGGCAACCCCGCCTCGCGCAGCCACGCGTACGGCTGGGAAGCGGAGCGCGCGGTGGAAGAAGCACGTGAGCAGGTGGCCGCACTGGTCGGCGCCGATCCGCGCGAGATCGTGTGGACCTCGGGTGCGACCGAATCGAACAACCTGGCGATCAAGGGCGCCGCGAACTTCTATTCGGGCAAGGGCAAGCACATCATCACCCTGAAGACCGAGCACAAGGCCGTGCTCGACACCACGCGCGAGCTGGAGCGCCAGGGCTTTGAAGTGACCTACCTGGACGTGAAGGAAAACGGCCTGCTCGACATGGAAGTGTTCAAGCAGGCGCTGCGCCCGGACACCATCCTGGTGTCGGTGATGCTGGTCAACAACGAGATCGGCGTGATCCAGGACGTCGCGCAGATCGGCGAGATCTGCCGCGAGAAGGGCATCATCTTCCATTGCGACGCCGCGCAGGCAACCGGCAAGGTGGCGATCGACCTGGGCAAGCTGAAGTGCGACCTGATGTCGTTCTCGGCTCACAAGACCTACGGCCCCAAGGGCATCGGCGCGCTGTACGTGCGCCGCAAGCCGCGCGTGCGCATCGAGGCGCAGATGCACGGCGGCGGCCATGAGCGCGGCATGCGCTCGGGCACGCTGGCCACGCACCAGATCGTCGGCATGGGCGAAGCCTTCCGCATCGCCCGCGAAGAGATGGCGACTGAGAACGAACGCATCCGCATGCTGCGCGACCGCCTGTGGAACGGCCTGTCGGACATGGAAGAGGTCTACCTGAACGGCGACCTGGAACAGCGCGTGCCGCACAACCTGAATGTCAGCTTCAACTTCGTCGAAGGCGAGTCGCTGATCATGGCGATCAAGGACGTGGCGGTGTCGTCGGGTTCGGCCTGCACCTCGGCCTCGCTGGAGCCGTCGTATGTGCTGCGCGCCCTGGGCCGCAACGACGAACTGGCGCACAGCTCGATCCGCTTCACGGTGGGCCGCTTCACCACCGAGCAGGAGATCGACTACACCATCGAACTGCTCAAGAGCAAGATCGGCAAGCTGCGCGACCTGTCGCCGCTGTGGGAAATGTTCAAGGACGGCGTCGATTTGAATTCGATCCAGTGGGCCGCGCACTGACGCGCCCGCACAGATCATCAGAACAAAACGCAATACCCCCGCAAAGATACGCAAGAGGTAAGCAAAATGTCATACAGCACCAAGGTTCTCGATCACTATGAAAACCCCCGCAACGTCGGTTCGTTCGACAAGAACGACGATGCGGTCGGCACCGGCATGGTCGGTGCGCCGGCCTGCGGCGACGTGATGAAGCTGCAGATCAAGGTCAACGAGGCGGGCGTGATCGAAGACGCCAAGTTCAAGACCTACGGCTGCGGCTCGGCCATTGCCTCGTCCTCGCTCGTGACCGAGTGGGTCAAGGGCAAGACCGTGGACCAGGCGCTGGAGATCAAGAACACCCAGATCGCCGAAGAACTGGCGCTGCCGCCGGTGAAGATCCACTGCTCGATCCTGGCCGAAGACGCGATCAAGGCCGCCGTCGAAGACTACAAGAAGAAGCACGGCGCCGAGCAGAAGGCTGCCTGATTCTGTCGCACTGACCACGGCATCGACGAAGGAAGACGCAACGATGATCACCATGACCGAGAAGGCGGCCAAGCATGTGGCCCGCTACCTGGAACGCCGCGGCAAGGGCGTGGGCCTGCGCCTGGGCGTGAAGACCACCGGCTGCTCGGGCCTGGCCTACAAGCTGGAATACGTCGACGAGCTGCTGCCGGAAGACGCGGTGTTCGAATCGCACGGCATCAAGGTCATCGTCGACGCCAAGAGCCTGCCGTATATCGACGGCACCGAACTCGACTACGCACGTGAAGGGTTGAACGAAGGTTTCCGCTTCAACAACCCCAACGTCAAGGACGAGTGCGGCTGCGGCGAGTCCTTCACGGTCTGAGGCGCGCCAGCGCAAGCAAGCCCCGGTGGAGCGCAGCATCGTCGGGTTCCGCCGGGACGAGGAAGGCCACTGGGTGGCCGAACTCGAATGCGGGCACGGCCAGCATATGCGGCACGACCCGCCATGGCAGTCGCGGCCATGGACGCAAAGCGAGCAGGGCCGCGCCGGCATGATCGGCATGCGGGTGAACTGCCTGAAGTGCGACCGCAACGAACCGCCGGCCGAGTGGGCACGCAAGCCCGCCTGAGCGGCACCGTGGCGGCAATGGACAAAGGGGCGGCGCGGCCGCTCTTTTTTCTTGGGGAAGCAGTTGAAAGACGATTTTTTTGCGCTGTTCGGCCTGCCGGCGCAGTACGGCGTCGATGACGCCGCGCTGGATGCGGCGTACCGCACCGTGCAGTCGCAGGCGCATCCGGACCGCTTTGCCAAGGCGGGCGACGCCGAGCGCCGCGTGGCCATGCAATGGGCCGCGCATGCCAATGAAGCCTACCGTACGCTGCGCCAGCCGTTGCGGCGCGCGACCTACCTGCTGAAGCTGCGCGGCGTCGATGTGCAGGCCGAGAACAACACGGCCATGACTCCGGCCTTCCTGATGCAGCAGATGGAATGGCGCGAAGCGCTGCAGGAAGCGGTGGAGGAGCGCGCAGTGGACCGGCTCGATGCGCTGCTGCGCGAGCTGCGCCAGGAAAAGCGTGAGCGCCACGAAGCACTGGGCGCGTTGCTGGATTCCGGCGACAACGAGGCGGCTGGCGGCGCGGTGCGGCAACTGATGTTTATCGAGAAGATCGAGCACGATACCAGCGAGGCCATCGACCGGCTGGAACACTGACCGGCACGTTTGCCGGGGCCGTGACACAATGGCGCCCGGCGCGAAAACCGCTCCCCAATGCCACCCGCATGGCGGTTTCCACTGCCGCACAAGACAGCAAAGAAATACCATGGCACTGCTCCAGATTTCCGAACCCGGCATGTCGCCGGCGCCCCACCAACGCCGCCTGGCCGTCGGCATCGACCTCGGCACCACCAATTCGCTGGTGGCCGCGGTGCGCAGCAGCATTCCCGAAGTGCTGGGCGACGAGCGCGGCCGCGCGCTGCTGCCGTCGGTCGTGCGCTACCTGCCGGACCGTACCGCCCATATCGGCTACCGGGCCCAGGAAGAAGCGGTGCGCGACCCCAAGAACACCATCGTCTCGGTCAAGCGCTTCATGGGCCGCGGCCTGCGCGACGTGGCCAATATCGAGCACAGCCCGTATGACTTTGTCGACGCGCCGGGCATGCTGCAGATCAAGACCGCCGCCGGCGTAAAGAGCCCGGTGGAGATCTCGGCCGAGATCCTGGCCACGCTGCGCCAGCGCGCTGAAGACACGCTGGGCGACGACCTGGTCGGCGCCGTCATCACGGTGCCGGCCTACTTCGACGAGGCCCAGCGCCAGGCGACCAAGGACGCCGCGCGCCTGGCCGGCCTGGAAGTGCTGCGCCTGCTCAACGAGCCCACTGCCGCGGCCATTGCCTACGGCCTGGACAATGCCTCGGAAGGCATCTACGCGGTTTACGACCTGGGCGGCGGCACCTTCGATATCTCGGTGCTCAAGCTCACGCAGGGCGTGTTCGAGGTGCTGGCCACCGGCGGCGACTCGGCCCTCGGCGGCGATGACTTCGACCAGCGCCTGCTGTGCTGGATCGTCGAGCAGGCCAGCCTGCAGCCGCTATCGGCGCAGGACATGCGCCTGCTGATGGTGCGTGCGCGCGCGGCCAAGGAAGCGCTGTCGGAAAGCGACAGCACCGTGATCGACGCCGTGCTGGAGTCCGGCGAGATCGTCCACCTGACGCTGACTGTCGAGATCTTCGACCAGGTCACCGCGCACCTGGTGCAGAAGACCCTGGCGCCGGTGCGCAAGGCGCTGCGCGACGCGGGCGTCGCGCCCGACGAGGTCAAGGGCGTGGTGCTGGTCGGCGGCGCCACGCGCATGCCGTCGATCCGCAAGGCCGTGGGCGACTACTTCGGCCAGACCCCGCTGACCAACCTCGACCCGGACCGCGTGGTGGCGCTGGGCGCCGCGATGCAGGCCAACCTGCTGGCCGGCAACCATGCCCCGGGCGAGGACTGGCTGCTGCTCGACGTGATCCCGCTGTCGCTGGGCGTCGAGACCATGGGCGGCCTGGTCGAGAAGATCATCCCGCGCAACAGCACCATCCCGGTGGCGCGCGCGCAGGAATTTACCACCTTCAAGGATGGCCAGACCGCGATGGCGATCCACGTGCTGCAGGGCGAGCGCGAGCTGGCCAGCGACTGCCGCTCGCTGGCGCGCTTCGAGCTGCGCGGCATCCCGCCGATGGTGGCGGGCGCGGCGCGCATCCGCGTGACCTACCAGGTCGATGCCGACGGCCTGCTGTCGGTGACCGCGCGCGAAACGCATTCGGGTGTGGAAGCCTCGGTCACGGTCAAGCCGTCGTACGGCCTGGCCGACGACGATATCGCGCGCATGCTGCAGGAAAGCTTCCGCGAGGCCGAGCACGACATGAAGAGCCGCGCGCTGGCCGAAGAGCGCGTGGAAGCCGACCGGCTGGTCGAGGCCACGCAGCGCGCGCTGGAAACCGATGGCGACCTGCTGTCGGCGGAAGAGCGCACCGCGGTCGAGGCGCTGATGGCTACGGTGCGCGAGATCGCCACCGGCGAAGACCACCACGCCATCCACGCCGCGGTGGAGAAGCTGTCGCACGGTACCGACGAATTCGCCGCCCGCCGCATGGACCGTTCGATCAAGAGCGCGCTGGCCGGGCGCAAGGTGCAGGAGCTGGGCTGATCACCGGGCCCGCACCGACATACAGACATCAGGACACCACATGCCACAGATCGTTGTTTTGCCCCACGTTGAATATTGCCCGGAAGGGACGGTGATCGAAGCCGAGAAGGGCGTCAGCGTCTGCGACGCGCTGCTCTCGCACGGCATCGAGATCGAGCATGCGTGCGAGAAGTCGTGCGCCTGCACCACCTGCCACGTGATCGTGCGCGAGGGCTTCAATTCGCTCAATGAGGCCGAGGAGAAGGAAGAAGACCTGCTCGACAAGGCCTGGGGGCTGGAGCCGAATTCGCGGCTGTCGTGCCAGGCAATCGTCGATGATGAAGACCTGACCATCGAAATCCCGAAGTACACCATCAACCACGCCAAGGAAGGCCACTGAGCGGCCGGCAAATCTCAGCGGAGAACAATCCCATGAAGTGGACCGATACCTACGCCATTGCCGAAGCGCTGTATGACAAGTTCCCGGATGTCGATCCGGCGGGCGTGCGCTTCACTGACCTGCGCCGCTGGGTGCTGGAGCTCGACGGCTTTGCCGACGCGCCCGAGCGCTCGGGCGAGAAGATCCTGGAGGCGATCCAGCAGGCCTGGATCCAGGAAGCCGAATAAGCGACGCAGTATCGGGATGGCGACAAAAGGCCGGCAAATTGCCGGCCTTTTGCTTTGCTGCTGCGCGAGAGCCGGATCAGCCCCGCATCAGCGCGCCGTTCTCCAGGTGCACGCGCTCGCCTGGCTGCACGGCGGGGTCTTTCTCGTAGGTGAAGGTGCGGTGGCTGCCGTCATCCATGCGCACGCGCACTTCATAGTGCGTGTCCTTGCTGACGGTCTTCTCGATCTGGTTGCCGGCCACGCCGCCACCCACGGCACCCACCACGGTGCCGACGATGCGGCCATTGCCCTTGCCGACCTGGTTGCCCAGCAGCCCGCCCACCACGGCCCCGCCGAGCGCGCCCAGGCCGCTGGTGTTGGGCTTCTGGGTCTGGATCGGCGTCACCGAGACGATACGGCCGGCGTAGGGGCTGCCCTTGGCAGCCTGGCGCTCGGTGTCGGCACGCTGGCTGGCGCGCGGCTCGCTGTCGCGCTGCGCGGCCTGGCGTGCCGGGGCGGTGCGTGGCGCGGCTTGCGACGAACCGGTGGCATCCTGGCCGGCCGGGCGCTGCTGGCCGTCGTTGTAGACCGGCGGCCGGGTGGTGCTGCCCGGGGCGGGCGCTGCCGTGACCGGCAGCGGCCCTTGCGGGTCTGCCTGCGCACCGGCCTGCGCCGGCAGGTCAGGGCTGGCCTTGCCGATCGGCAGCACGCCAGTGACGGCGGCGACCGCGGTCAGGCTGGCGATCACCACGGCGACGGCTGCCGCACCGACGAGCGGATGCAGCCGGCGTTGCGGCGGCAGCGGGGCAGGGGTGTTGTCGTTCGGGGTGGCTTGGCTTTGCATTGCTATGGCTCCGGTGCGGCGAAGGCCGCGTTGGGATGGAACCAGTGTGGCCGAAGCGGGTGGGGTTTTCCGTTTGTTTTTGTAAATATATGTAGGCGGAAAATATCTTTTATATCAATGCCTTATGGTTGGTTGGGGCGCATATCACGGGGCCAGGCTGTAACATTCGGCGGCTTGGCATGACATTGGCGGCGCCCCAAGGAAAAAGCCCCACCGATTCGGTGGGGCTTCATCTTGCCAAAGCGCTTGCTCAGTCTTCCCGGCGCAGATGCGGGAACAGGATGACGTCGCGGATATTCGGGCTATCCGTCAGCAGCATCACCAGGCGGTCGATGCCGATGCCGCAGCCGCCCGTCGGGGGCATGCCGTATTCCAGCGCGCGGATGTAGTCGGCGTCGAAGTACATGGCTTCTTCATCGCCGGCGTCCTTCTGCTCGACCTGCTTGCGGAAACGGTCGGCCTGGTCCTCGGCATCGTTCAGCTCCGAGAAGCCGTTGGCGATCTCGCGGCCGGTGATGAACAGTTCAAAGCGCTCGGTGATGCCAGGCACCGTGTCCGAGGCGCGTGCCAGCGGCGAGACCTCGACCGGGTAGTCGACGATGAAGGTCGGCTCCCACAGCTGGCTTTCCGCGGTTTCCTCGAACAGCACCAGTTGCAGCGTGCCCAGGCCGGCGTTGAGGAACTGCGGCGCGTTGGTGTTGACGCCGAACTTCTTCAGCTCGGTGCGCAGGAACCCGGCATCGGCCAGTTGCGCATCGGTGTACTGCGGTGCGAACTTCTGGATCGCCTGGCAGATCGTCAGCCGATGGAACGGCTTGGACAGGTCCAGCTCGCGGTCCTGGTAGGTCAGCACGGCACTGCCGCGCGCATCGATCGCGGCCTTGCGGATCAGGTCCTCGGTGAAGTCCATCAGCCAGCGGTAGTCCGTGTAGGCCGCGTAGAACTCCATCATGGTGAACTCGGGGTTGTGGCGCGGGCTCACCCCTTCGTTGCGGAAGTTGCGGTTGATCTCGAACACACGCTCGAAGCCGCCGACGATCAGGCGCTTCAGGTACAGCTCGGGCGCGATGCGCATGAACATCTGCATGTCCAGCGCATTGTGGTGCGTGATGAAGGGCTTGGCCGCGGCGCCGCCCGGGATCGGGTGCAGCATCGGCGTTTCCACTTCCATGAAGCCGGCATCGGCCATATGGCGGCGCAGCGACGAGATCGCATTGGTGCGGGCGCGGAAGGTGTTGCGTGTTTCCGGCGACACGATCAGGTCGACATAGCGCTGGCGGTACTTCATTTCCTGGTCGGCCAGGCCGTGGAACTTGTCCGGCAGCGGACGCAGCGACTTGGACAGCAGGCGCAGCTCGCGCAC
The DNA here is from genome assembly GCF_000389805.1 of Cupriavidus sp. GA3-3. Taxonomy (NCBI): domain Bacteria; kingdom Pseudomonadati; phylum Pseudomonadota; class Betaproteobacteria; order Burkholderiales; family Burkholderiaceae; genus Cupriavidus; species Cupriavidus sp. GA3-3. Next base: position 119,402 of record NZ_KB944478.1, on the reverse strand, counting down.
CTGCACCGACAGCTCGCCCTTGTTGGTGCGGAACAGTTCGCCGCGGGCGCTGATGATGTCGCCCAGGTCCCAGTGCTTGAAGGCCGCGTAGACCTCTTCGCCGACCTTGTCGCGGGTGATGTAGAACTGGATCTGGCCGCTGCCGTCCTGCACCGTGGCAAAGCTGGCCTTGCCCATCACGCGCTTGAGCATCATGCGCCCGGCGATGGCGACCTCGACCGGCGCGGCCTCGAGCGTGGCCTGCTCGGTCTCGGCGTATTGCGCCTGCAGCGCGGCGGCCTGGTGGGTGGGGCGGAAATCGTTGGGGAAGGGCACGCCTTGCTGGCGCAGCGCGGCCAGTTTCTCGCGCCGCTCCGCGATGATCTTGTTCTCGTCGACGGCGGGAGTATCTGCGGCGGCTGGCTTGGCCTGGGCGCGGTTCGGTTCAGTCATGATGTCTTGTCGGATCGCGCGCGGCGTGCCGCGCGCGGATTCAGATGGCTTGATGGGTGCGGCTTAGTAGTTGCGGAGATCGTCCAGCTCGGTGCTGCCGAAATCCGGGCGGTGCAGGTAGGCGACGATGCGGCCGGCGGTTTCCTCGGCCGACGCCAGCTGTTCATTGGCTTTCAGCTCGCGGAAGCGCTGCACCTGGGCGAAGTCGGCATTGCGGATGGTGGCCTGCATGCCGGTGTCGATCACGCCCGGGGCCAGCGCCACGGCGCGCACGGTGCGCGGGGCTTCGGCCTGGGCGTACTCGGCGTTGACCGAGCGCATGAACATGTCCAGCCCGGCCTTGCCGGCGCAGTAGGCGCTCCAGCCTTCGACCGGGCGGCGCGCCGCGCCGGAGGAGATCGCCAGCACCTTGCGCGGGCAGTCGAACTTCTCGGTGCGCTCCAGGAACGCCGCGGTCATCGTCATCGGCGCCGCCAGGTTGGTCAGCAGGTGCGGCACCAGGGTTTTCTCCTGCAGGCGCGTGACCGGGCCGATCGGTTCGACCACGCCCGCGTTCAGGATCAGCGTGGCGCTGGTCGGCGGGATGTCGAGCGTATCGAGCACGCTGGCGAGCCAGGTTGCGGCGGGGCCGGCCTGCGACAGGTCCTGCAGGTGCCAGGCCACCGGCACGCCGCTCATGGTGGCGATGCGCTCGAGCTCGCTGTTGCGGCTGCGCGCCACGCAGATCAGTCGGTTGCCCGGCACGAGCAGGGCATTGGTCAGTGCCGCGCCCAGCCCGCGCGAGGCGCCGGTGATGATGTAGAGGTGATTGGCTTCGCTCATGGTGCCCCGGTCGGAAAGGCCGCAGCTGCGGCGGTACAGCGATGATCCAGCGATTGCGGTGATGTTGCTGTGCCGCCGCGGGCGGCCCGGTACGGCCTTACAGTCCCTGCTTGAGGCTGGCCTCGATGAACGGGTCCAGGTCGCCGTCCAGCACCTTCTGGGTGTTGGACATTTCCACGTTGGTGCGCAGGTCCTTGATGCGGCTCTGGTCCAGCACGTAGGAGCGGATCTGGTGGCCCCAGCCCACGTCGGTCTTGCCGGCTTCGAGCTTGTCGGCCTCGGCCTGGCGCTTGCGCATCTCGTGCTCGTACAGGCGCGATTTCAGCATCGACATGGCTTCGGCACGGTTGCGGTGCTGTGAGCGGTCGTTCTGGCACTGCACCACGATTCCGGTAGGGATGTGCGTGATCCGCACGGCCGAATCGGTCTTGTTGATGTGCTGGCCGCCCGCCCCCGAGGCGCGGTAGGTGTCCACGCGCAGGTCCGCCGGGTTGACCTCGACCTCGAACGAATCGTCGACCTCGGGGTAGACGAACACCGACGAGAACGAGGTATGGCGCCCGCCCGACGAATCGAACGGCGACTTGCGCACCAGGCGGTGCACGCCGGTTTCAGTACGCAGGTAGCCGAAGGCGTATTCGCCCTCGATCTTGATGGTCGCGCTCTTGATGCCGGCCACGTCGCCTTCGGACTCTTCCAGCACCTCGGCCTTGAAGCCCTTGCGCTCGCAGTACTTCAGGTACTGGCGCAGCAGCATCGAGGCCCAGTCGCACGCTTCGGTGCCGCCAGCGCCGGCCTGGATGTCGATAAAGGCGTTGGCCTGGTCCATCTCGCCCGAGAACATGCGGCGGAATTCCATGCCCGCGACGATCTCCTCGAAGCCCTTGACGTCGGCCTCGATCGCTTCGAGGGTGTCGTCGTCGCCTTCTTCCCTGGCGAGCTCAAACAGCTCTTCGGCGCCGCTGAGGTCGTCGGTGAGCTTGCTGAGCACGCTTACCACGCCCTCGATTGCCTTCTTTTCCTTGCCGAGGTCCTGGGCCCGCTTGGGGTTGTTCCAGACGTCGGGGTCTTCCAGCAAACCGTTGACTTCGTCCAGCCTTCCTACTTTGACATCGTAGTCAAAGATACCCCCGTAGATCTTCCGTTCGCGAACGGAGATCGGAGATGGCACCGGAGATGGCGTTGAGGCGTTCTGCTTCCATGATGTTCCTGCGCTTCGAAAACCTCGAATTATAGCGGATCGGCGCGGCAACCCGGGGCTTCCGGACCGCCTCGGCGGGCCGCGGACCGAACGGATCGGCCGCGGCGCGGTCTATCCGCCGGTGCCGGGCGACGCACGCGGCGATAATACGGGTCGCAAGCCGCCCCCGGCACGACAAAGAACAGGGACGAATGACGCAAACCAGACATGACATCGAACCAGGCCGGCGCCGCGCGCTGGGCCTGCTGCTGGCCGCCGCGGCCGCGGTCGCGGCCGGCTGCGGCACCACGGGCGGTCCCGTGCCGGACGGCTACTACCGCGTCGAGCGCGGCGACACGCTGTATTCGATCGCGCGCAAGCACCGCCGCAGCGTACGCGACCTGACCCGCTGGAACAGCGACATCACCAGCCCCAGCCAGATCGAGGTGGGCCAGCTGATCCGCGTGCGGCCGCCGGGTGGTGCCTCAGGCAGTGCTTCGGCCGGCCAGGCCGTGACCGATACCCCGCGTGTCGACAGCGGCCCGGCCTCCCGGCCGCCCGCCAGCAGCATCCGCCTGCAATGGCCGGCCGACGGGCGCGTCACCGCCGGCTTCGCGCCGCCGGCCAGCAAGGGCCTGAGCATCGCTGTGCCGGCCAACGGCGCGGTGCGCGCCGCCGCCGCCGGGCGCGCCATCCACGTCGGCAACCTGCGCGGCTACGGCATGCTGGTGATCGTCAAGCACAGCGACGACTGGCTGACCGTCTACGGCAACCTGGACCAGCCGCTGGTCACGGAAGGCGCCCAGGTCTCGGCAGGGCAGGACGTGGGCCGCATGGGCGCGAGCCCGAGCGAGCTGCACTTCGAGGTGCGCGGCAACGGCAAGCCAGTGGATCCCGCTGCCTACCTGCCGTCGCGGGGCTGAACGGGGGGGAGCCCCCGGGAGCACGCTACTGCGCGTGTTCGATCACCAGCTGCACGCGGGTGACGCCGTTGAAGGTGTTGTTGTCGAGCCGGTAGGCCACCTGTGCGCTGGCGCCGAGCGAGTCGGCATGGTTGAACCAGATCGCGTCGAGGCGCTGGCTGCCGCGCCCGAGCTGCAGCTTCAGGTGCTTGCCCTTGAGCACGCTCTGGCGCAGCACGTCGAACTCGCCGCAGAAGGTCGGCGCCGGGAAGCCCTGGCCCCATACCTGCTGCTCCAGCAGGGTGACGAATTCCGGGCTGAAGCACTGGTCCTCGATATCGCCATCGGTCTCGATCACGCGCGCCAGCTGGTCGTCGGTCAGCCATTCGCGGCCGACCGCCTCGAAGGCCTCCTGGAACTCGGCAAAACGCTCGGCGCGCACGGTCAGCCCGGCCGCCATGGCGTGGCCGCCGAACTTGAGCAGCATGCCGGGATGGCGCTTGGACACCAGGTCAAGCGCATCGCGCAGGTGGAAGCCGGGGATCGAGCGGCCCGAGCCCTTGACGGTGGTCTCGTCGCCCGGGGCGAAGGTGATGGTGGGGCGGTGGAACTTGTCTTTCAGACGCGACGCCACGATGCCGATCACGCCCTGGTGCCAGGTGTCGTTGAACACGCTGACGGTGAAGCGCGCTGAGGGGTCCGGGCCGGCCAGCGGCTGCTCCAGGATCTGCAGCGCCTCCTGCTGCATGCCGGCCTCGATGTCGCGCCGCTCGCGGTTCATGCTGTCCAGCTCCTGCGCGATCTCCCATGCGCGGTTGGCATCTTCCGTCAGCAGGCATTCAATGCCCAGCGACATGTCCGCCAGCCGGCCGGCCGCGTTCAGGCGCGGACCCAGCCCGAAACCCAGGTCGAAGGTATTGGCGCGCGCCGCCTCGCGCCCGGCGGCGCGGAACAGCGCCGCCACGCCCGGCTGCATCCGTCCTGCGCGCATGCGGCGCAGGCCCTGTGCCACCAGGATGCGGTTGTTGGTATCCAGCTTGACCACGTCGGCCACCGTGCCCAGCGCCACCAGGTCCAGCAGCGTCTGCAGCGGCGGCTGCGTGGCCTGGGTATAGACGCCGCGCTGGCGCAGTTCGGCGCGCAGCGCCAGCAGCACGTAGAACATCACGCCCACGCCCGCCAGGTTCTTGCTGGGGAATTCGCAGCCCGGCTGGTTCGGGTTGACGATCACCGCGGCCTGCGGCAGCTCCGACCCCGGCAGGTGGTGGTCGGTCACCACCACGTCGATGCCCAGCGCATTGGCCGCGGCCACCCCGTCGACGCTGGCGATGCCGTTGTCGACCGTGACGATCACGTCCGGCTGCTGCCTGGCCGCCAGCGCCACGATCTCCGGGGTCAGGCCGTAGCCGTACTCGAAGCGGTTCGGCACGATGTATTCCACCCGCGCGCCCAGCATGCGCAGCCCGCGCACGCCCACCGCGCAGGCGGTGGCGCCGTCGCAGTCATAGTCGGCCACGATCAGCAGGCGCTTGCCGGCGGCGATGGCGTCGGCCAGGTAGGCTGCGGCGTGGCCGATGCCCTTCATGGCCGCGGGCGGCACCAGTTCGGGCAGGTCGGTGGCCAGCTCGGCCGCGCGCGCCACGCCGCGCGCGGCCAGGATGCGCGCCAGCGTGGGGTGCAGGCCGGCGGCCGCCAGCGAGCTGGCGTGTTCGGGAGAGTATTGGCGGATGGCGATCCGGGTCATGGGCGGGGCGGCAGGTGATGTTTCAGTAGGGGCGGCGCGTGTCAGGCGGCTTTATGCGGCATAGGCGAGGTCGGACAGCAGTGCGCGCCAGTCGCCGCGCTGGCCCATTCCGCGCCAGAACTTGCGCAGGTCGGCACGGCGCACGGTGAACTCGGCAAAGTGATTCTCGCCGGCCAGCACCAGCGTGATGGCGCCGACCTGGCCGGCCACCAGTGCTTCCAGTGCCGGCGCGAACCAGTCGGCATCCAGCGCATGCATGCGGTCCAGCCACAGGCCCCAGTCTTCGGCGATATGCGCTTCGGTGGCGCTGTCGAGCATGGCCAGCACCGTGCCCTGCACCGCGCTGGCGCCAGCCAGGCCGGCCGGCACCGGCAGCACGCGGCTGCCCGCGGCCAGGGCCAGCCCGCTCAGGAAGGGATCGTTGCTCAGCACCGTATCGGCCAGCCGCGGCACCGGCTGCAGCGCGCCGCCGCCGTACAGCCAGACCGAATTGACCGGCGCCTCGCCGGCGGCCTCGCGGGCCTGGTTGACGCGATGGTCGTACCAGGTCATCTGGATCTCGTTCTGCAGGCGGCGCCAGTCGCGGGCGCGTTCGCCGGCCTGCATCCAGATATCGATATTGCGGCCCGCCGCGCGCAGCGGCGTGGTCGCCTCCAGCGGGCCGAATACGGCTTCGGGCAGGTACCAGCGCTGCGGGCAGGGCGATTCCAGCGCGATGCCCGATTCCAGCAGCAGTTCGTCGATGGCGGCGCGCAGGGCCGCGGCTTCCTGCGGCCGGATGCCCAGCTGGGCGGGCGGCATCAGCACCAGGTGATCGCGCGCGGCGTGGATGTGCACCGGCTGCAGGCAGGTCCAGGACTGGCCATCGGGGGTGGCGGGGACGGCGCCGCCACTGTCGGCCAGCCGCATATAGGGCGCCAGCGGCACCCGGACCGGGTCCAGCCCCGCCTTGCCGGCCAGCCAGCGCTCCTGCGGCAGGCTGCGCAGGAAGGGGTCGTCATGCCGCTCGCGCGGGCCGGGCTCGGCCCGGGTCAGCAACTTTCCGAGCGCGGGCAGCTCCAACTGCCGCAGCAGCGCGCCGGGGACGACATCGTCCCGGCCGTCGTCGCCGGCGCCCGGCGGGACGGAAAAGGGCACAATCAGGGTCAGGTGCGTCATCATGGTGGCGAGATTGTAAACTCCCGGCTGGCCGGCGCCAGTCTTGCGAGAGGCAGGCGGCGCACCCGATGGCCCGCATGCGTGCCGCCGGCGCCCCTCCACCGGGCACCGGCGCTTTCCCGAAACAACAGGAATCCTCTTGAACTTTCCCTACGAGTGGCAGATCGGCTGGCGATACACCCGCGCAAGCAAGCGCGCCAGCCGCAACACCTTCATTTCGTTCATCTCGATGATCTCGATGTTCGGGATCGCCCTTGGCGTGGCTGCGCTGATCGTGGTGCTGTCGGTGATGAACGGCTTCCAGAAGGAAGTGCGCGACCGCATGCTGTCGGTGCTGGCGCATATCGAAGTGATCGGCCCGTCGGCGCTGCCGGACTGGCAGAAGACCGCGGCCGAGGCCTTGCAGAACAAGGAAGTGACCGGCGCCGCGCCCTATGTCGCGGCCCAGGCCATGCTGACCCGCGACGACGCCGTGCGCGGCGTGCTGCTGCGCGGCGTGGAGCCGTCGCAGGAGCCCAAGGTCTCCGACATCGGCAGCCAGTTCCGGGCCGGCAGCATGACGGCGCTGGAGCCGGGCGGCTTCGGCATCGCGCTGGGCAACGAGCTGGCCAACGCCATGGGCGTGCAGGTCGGCGACAAGGTCACGCTGGTGGCGCCGCAGGGCACCATCACGCCGGCGGGCGTGCTGCCGCGGCTCAAGCAGTTCACCGTGGTGGGCGTGTTCTCGTCCGGGCACTTCGAGTTCGACAGCGCGCTGGCGCTGGTCAACATGCATGACGCCGAGACCCTGTTCCGCCTGAGCGGCCCCACCGGCGTGCGCCTGAAGCTGCAGGACATGCAGCGCGCGCCGCAGGTGGCCAACGAGCTGGCCGGCACCATGTCGGGCGAGCTCTACCTGCGCGACTGGTCCAAGCAGAACCGCAACTGGTTTGCCGCGGTGCAGACCGAGAAGCGCATGATGTTCATCATCCTGACGCTGATCATCGCGGTGGCCGCGTTCAATCTGGTGTCGACCCTGGTGATGACCGTCACCGACAAGCAGGCCGATATCGCCATCCTGCGCACCATGGGCGCGCAGCCGGGCTCGATCATGAAGATCTTTATCGTGCAGGGCGTGGCCATCGGCTTTATCGGCACCGTCCTGGGCGTGGCCGGCGGCACGCTGATCGCCACCAATATCGACGTGATCGTGCCTTTCATCGAGCGGCTGCTGCACGTGCAGTTCCTGCCGCGCGACATCTATTTCATCAGCGAACTGCCTTCGGATCCCCGCGTGAACGACATCGCCACCATCGGCATCATCTCCTTCGTGCTGGCCACGCTGGCCACGCTCTATCCCAGCTGGCGTGCCGCCCGCGTCAACCCGGCGGAGGCGCTGCGCTATGAGTGAAGCCGTGTTGCATGCCGATACCCCCACGCCCGCCGCGGACCAGCCGCGCACCGGCTCGCCGGTGCTGGTGGCCGAGGGCCTGACCAAGCGTTTCCGCCAGGGCGAACTCGACGTGGACGTGCTGCGCGGCGTCGATGTGCGCGTCGATGCCGGCGAGAAAGTTGCCATCGTCGGCGCCTCGGGCTCGGGCAAGAGCACGCTGCTGCATGTGCTGGGCGGGCTGGATGAGCCCGACTCCGGCCGCGTCGCGCTGCTCGGCAAGCCCTTCACGGCGCTGCGCGAGCGCGAGCGCAACGTGGTGCGCAACCGCCAGCTGGGCTTCGTCTACCAGTTCCACCACCTGCTGCCGGAATTCACCGCGCTGGACAACGTGGCCATGCCGATGCGCATCCGCGGCCTGACCCAGCATGACGCGCGCGGCGTGGCGCAGGCCATGCTGGAGCGCGTGGGCCTGGGCGGGCGCGCGAAGCACCGCCCGGGCGAGCTGTCCGGCGGCGAGCGCCAGCGCGTGGCGATCGCGCGCGCGCTGGTGGGGCAGCCGGCCTGCGTGCTGGCCGACGAACCCACCGGCAACCTCGACGACCACACCGCCGGCGGCGTCTATGACCTGATGCTGGAGCTGTCGCGCACGCTCGGCACCAGCTTCATCATCGTCACCCACGACCTGGACCTGGCCGGACGCTGCGATCGCGTGCTGCGGCTGCGCGACGGGCACCTGCACCAGGAACGCTGAGCGGGCCGGCCCATGTGGATCGACACCCACTGCCACCTCGACGCCAGCGAGTTCGACGCTGACCGCCAGCAGGTGGCCGACGCGGCCGAGGCCGCCGGCGTGCGCGGCATCGTGGTGCCGGCGGTGGCAGCGTGGAACTTCGAGGCCGTGCGCGCGCTGGCGCGCCACGATGTGCGCTGCGTCTATGCACTCGGCATCCATCCGCTGTGCTCGCCCGGCGCCGGCCAGGCCGACCTTGACACGCTGCGGCGCGAGGTGGCGGCGAGCATGGGCGACCCGCGCTTTGTCGGCATCGGCGAGATCGGGCTCGACTTCTTCGTCGCGGGGCTGGATGCTGAGCACCAGACCTGGCTCTACGCGGAGCAACTGAAGATTGCGCGCGAATTTGACCTGCCGGTGCTGCTGCATGTGCGCAAGTCGCAGGACCAGGTTGGCGCGCAACTGCGCAAGCTGGGCGTGAAGCGCGGCATTGCCCACGCCTTCAACGGCAGCAATGAACAGGCGCGGCGCTTTGTCGAGCAGGGCCTGAAGCTCGGCTTCGGCGGCAACGTCACTTTCAGCCGTGCGCGGCAGATCCGCCGGCTGGCGACGGAACTGCCGCTGGAGGCGCTGGTGCTGGAAACCGACGCACCCGACATGGCGCCGGCCTGGCTGTCTGACGATCAGTTCGGCGAACAGCACAAGGCGCGCAACACGCCGGCGGAGGTGGCGGGCGTGGCGCGTGTGATGGCTGAATTGCGCGGCATCGATGCGATGACACTGGCGCACGCGACATGGCGCAACGCCGTGGATGCGATGCCGCGGCTAGGAACCTTTGCCGAAAGCATGGCGCCACGACCGGGCCTGAGGTAGACAGGACTTCGCCGGTCAGACTTCGTCGATGCGCCCGCCCTCACCCCATCCGAATCACCGGCGTGCTGTACTGAATCCAGTCACACAACTTCACTTCCTCCTGACAGCCTGACAAGGTTCCAGCCCCACTGCGGCGGTACAACCGTCTCTGTGCAGAACACGCAGGAGAGTTGTGGTGCGCTGGTTCGTGGTGGCTTTCGTCGCGGGATGCTGGACGCTGCAGCAGCAGTCAATGCTGCCGCCGCAGGATGGCCTGCGCCTCGGTGCTGTGGCGCTGACATTGGTCGCTCTCGGCATCGCCTTGTGGGGCAGGCGCCTGCACGTCGTGCTGCATGGCCTGGCGCTTGCCGGGCTGGCGTTCGGCGCCGCCTTCTGCTGGGCGGCCTGGCGGGCCGAACTGCGCATGCGCGACTGGCTGCCGGCCACGCTGGAGGCGCGCGACCTCGACGTGCGCGGCGTGGTGTCGGGGCTGCCGGCGGATGCCGCCACCGGGACGCGTTTTGCCTTGACTGTGGAGCAGGGTGATGCGGGCCAGCCTCTGCCGCGCCGCGTGATCCTCAACTGGCGTGGCGCACCGCCCGACCTGCGTCCCGGGCAGCGCCTCACGCTGACCCTGCGCCTGCGGCGTCCGCGCGGACTCGCCAATCCTTTTGGTTCTGACTACGCCTATTGGCTGCTGGCGCAGGGCTATGGCGCCACCGGCTATGTGCGCCGCGCACAAGGGCCGCCGCAGGACGCGTCCGCGGAGCGGCTGGCATGGCGCATTGAGGCCGTGCGCGCCGCCGTGCGCGATCACCTGCGCGCGGCGCTGCCGGCCGATGCGCGCTTCGGCGCGGTGCTGACCGCGCTGGTCATTGGCGACCAGCGCGGTATCGATGCGGACGACTGGCAACTGTTCCGGCGCACCGGTGTCAGCCACCTGGTCGCGATCTCCGGGCTGCATATCACCATGATCGCCGGCATGGCGGCGTCGCTTGCCGGGCTGTTGTGGCGGCATTCGTTCGGACTCGGCCGCTGGCTGCGCCGGCCGTTGCCGCTGTGGCTGCCGGCCCGGCAGGCCGCGCTGGTGGCGGCCGTGGCCAGTGCGCTGGCTTACGGCCTGCTGGCCGGCATGCAGGTCCCGGCGCTGCGCACCGTGGCCATGCTCTGCGTGGCGGCCATTGCGGTATGGAGTGCGCGTGCGCCGCCCGCCTCGGTGGTGCTGGCGTGGGCGGCGCTGGCGGCATTGCTGCTGGATCCGTGGGCGGTGATGTTGCCCGGCTTCTGGCTCTCCTTCGGCGCGGTGGCCGTGATCTTCTTCGCGGCCCGGCCCGGCCGGGATGCTTCGACGGAAGGGCGTTGGCAACGCCTGCGGTCCGTGCTCGCCGCCGGGGCGCGCACGCAGTGGGCCGTGACCATCGGGCTGGTACCGCTGACGTTGCTGCTGTTCGGCCAGGTATCGGTGGTGTCGCCGTTGGCCAATGCGGTGGCGATCCCGGTCGTCAGCCTGCTGGTGACGCCGCTGGCTTTGCTCGGCGCCGCCTTGCCGATGGCGCTGGCCGGGCCGGTGCTGGCGGTGGCCCACCTGGCTATGGTGGCGCTGGCCGCGGTGCTGGGCTGGCTTTCGGCGCTGCCATGGGCGATGTGGGAAGCGGCCAGCGCGGGGCCGTTGGCGCTGGTGCTGGCGGCGCTCGGTGTCGGGCTGCTGGTCGCGCCGGTCGCCACCGCGCGCGCGCGCCTGCACGGCGGGCTGCTGATGTTGCCGATGCTGCTGGCGCGCGGCCCGCCGGTTGCGCATGGCGAGTTCCGCGCGGTGATGCTGGACGTGGGGCAGGGCACGGCGGTGCTGGTGCGAACGCGCGCCCATGCGCTGCTGTATGACACCGGGCCGTCTTATGCGTCGGGATCCAGCGCCGGTGCGCAGGTGGTGGTGCCATTGCTGCGGGGCGAGGGGGTTGGCCGGATCGACCACCTGATGGTCAGCCATGAGGACACCGACCATGCCGGCGGCGTGGCGGACATCACGGCGGCGGTGGCCGTGTCCGCGCGCAGCACCGGAGCGCCTTCCGGTCACGTTCTGCTTGGGTCGGCGGCCAATGACTGGTCGCCATGCGCGGCGGGCCAGCAATGGGAGTGGGACGGCGTGCGCTTTACCGTGCTGCATCCGCTCGCGGAGCAGGCGCAGCAGGCAGCCATTGCCAGCAATGCGCGCAGCTGCGTGCTGCGCGTGGATGCGGCGGCGCACAGCCTGCTGCTGACCGGAGACATCGGCGTGGCGCAGGAGCGTGCGTTGATCGACAGGTTGCCGGCCGAGGTGCTGCGTGCCGACGTGCTGGTGGTGGCCCACCATGGCAGCGGCACCTCATCCGGTGCAGCCTGGCTGGAGGCAGTGCGCCCGTCGGCGGCGGTGTTCCAGCTGGGTTATGCCAACCGCTATCGCCACCCGAGCGGCGAGGTGTGGGAGCGCTACGGCCGCGCGGGCGTCCTGCGCTACCGGACCGATGAAACCGGCGCGGTGACCATGGACACTGCGCCCGGGGGCTTTGCGTTGTCGGTGTTCCGGCAGGCGCAGCCGCGCTACTGGCGGGCGCGGCCGCCGGCGCCGCGTTAGCGTCAACTGGCTTTGCGGCTACGCGTGCGGGTGGCGGGCAGCGCGGGCGTGGCTGGCTCGGCTGCGGCGGGCCTGGCGCGGTTTCGTGCCGGCGGTACTGGCCGGGCCGGCTCCGCACCGGCAATGCGTCGTTCGCGCAGATGCGCCTTGGCGCGCTGCAGGCGGGGGGCGACGGTGTCGGCGCGCGCAAGCGCCACGCCGGCGGCCAGGACGTCGCCCAGCACCAGGTGGCTGATGCGCGAGGTCATCGGCGTGTAGACCTCGCTGTCTTCCTCGACGTCGGAAAACACGCAGACGTCAGCCAGCCGCGCCAGCGGCGAGCCGCTGTGCGTGATTGCCAGCACGCTGGCGCCGCTGCTGCGCGCCAGCGTGGCAGCGGTCAGCATGTCCCAGGTGCGGCCGCTGTTGGAGACCAGCACGGCCACGTCGCCACGGGCGAGCAGCGCGGCCGACATGCTGAACACGTGCGGGTCGGAATACGCAACCGTCGGCATGCCCAGGCGGAAGAACTTGTGCTGGATATCCAGCGCGACGATGCCGGAGTTGCCGCAGCCGTAGAACTCGATGCGGCGCGCGCCGGCGAGCAGCTGGATGCCATGCTCGATCTGGTCGGCCGACAGCGCATTGCGCACGCTCATCAGCGTGGCAATGGTGCGGTCGAAGACCTTGCCGGCGATGTCCGCGGGGCGGTCGTCGGCCGCGACGTCCTGGTGCACGAAGGGCGTGCCGCCGCCAACGTTCTGCGCGAACTGCAGCTTGAATTCGCGGAAGCCGTCGTAGCCCAGCGCCGCGCAGAAGCGCGCGATGGTGGGCTGCGACACGCCGGCGCGCTCGGCCAGCTCGGGCATCGACAGCCGGATCACGGCGGCGCCATGCCGGGCGACATAGTCGGCCAGGCGGCGTTCAGAAGGGCGGAGCGTGTCGTAGACGGCTAGGATTCGGTCGCGCATGGCGGCGGGAGGCAGTGTCTGGGGTTGCGGATATGTAGAGATTCTACATCGGATGGCGCCGCATCTTGCCCGAAATGGTGCGTCGCCCGCCCTCGGGGTTTGCCCTGATTCCGGGAATTTCTGCGCAATTGTGATGCATGAGCGGGTCGACGGCGTGCTCGCGCTCGGTATAATGGCGGCGATCTGTAGAAAATCTACATGCGATGGCGCGGCATTGCCGCGCCGCCACCAAGCCCACAAGGAACGTCTCCGCCATGCCTTCTGCCGTCCATGCCGAGCTTCTTGCCGTCACCGAGTGCATCGTCGCGCGCAGCCGCGCCAGCCGCGCCGCCTACCTTGCCCGCTGCGAGCGCGCGCAGGCTGAACTGGGGCCGCTGCGCGGCATGTCCTGCGCCAACCTGGCGCACGGCTTTGCCGCATTGCCGGCCAACGACAAGCTGAAGCTGCGCGTCGACCATGCCCCCAACCTGGGCATCGTCACCGCGTACAACGACATGCTGTCGGCGCACCAGCCGTACGAGCGCTACCCCGCCGTGATCCGCGAGGCCGCGCGCGCGGTGGGCGCGGTGGCGCAGGTGGCGGGCGGCGTGCCGGCGATGTGCGACGGCATCACGCAGGGCAACCCGGGCATGGAGCTGTCGCTGTTCTCGCGCGATGCGATTGCGATGGGCACCGCGGTGGCGCTGTCGCACAACACCTTTGATGCGGCGCTGATGCTGGGCGTGTGCGACAAGATCGTGCCCGGCCTGCTGATGGGCGCGCTGCAGTTCGGCCACCTGCCGATGGTGTTCGTGCCGGCGGGCCCGATGGCCAGCGGGCTGCCCAACAAGGAGAAGGCGCGCGTGCGCCAGCTCTACGCCACCGGCCAGGTCGGGCGCGATGCGCTGCTCGAAGCCGAATGCCAGGCCTACCACGGCGCCGGCACCTGCACCTTCTACGGCACCGCCAACAGCAACCAGTTCCTGATGGAAATCATGGGCCTGCACCTGCCGGGCGCGGCCTTCGTGCACCCGGACAGCGGCCTGCGCGATGCGCTGACCGCGGCGGCCGCGCAACGCGCGATCGCCCTGCGCGCGCGCGGCGACGAATACCTGCCGCTGGCGCGCATCGTCGACGAGCGCGCCATTGCCAACGCCATGGTCGGCCTGCTGGCGACCGGCGGCTCCACCAACCACACCATCCACCTGGTGGCGATGGCGCGCGCCGCGGGCATCGTCATCGACTGGAACGATTTCGATCTGCTGTCGCGCATCACGCCGCTGCTGGCGCGCGTCTACCCGAACGGCTCGGCCGATGTGAACCACTTCCATGCCGCGGGCGGCGCCGGTTTCGTCATCCGCGAACTGCTGCAGGCCGGCCTGCTGCATGAGGACGTGCAGACCGTGGCCGGCCCCGGGCTGGCCCGCTATGCGCAGGAGCCGGTGATGGCCGACGGCGTGCTGCGCTGGCGCGACGGCGCGGCGCACAGCGGCGACGCGCAGGTGCTGGCGACGGTCGCGGAGCCTTTCTCGGCCGAGGGCGGGTTGCGGCTGATGCAGGGCAACCTGGGCCGCGGCGTGATCAAGGTCTCGGCGGTGGCGCCGGAGCACCGCGTGGTCGAAGCCCCGGTGCGGGTGTTCGATGCGCAGGAGGCGCTGCAGGCGGCCTTCGATGCGGGCGAGCTGACCGGCGACCTGGTCGCGGTGGTGCGTTTCCAGGGGCCGAACGCCAACGGCATGCCCGAGCTGCACCGCCTGACCCCGGTGCTGGGCGCGCTGCAGGACGCCGGCCACAAGGTGGCGCTGGTGACCGACGGCCGCATGTCCGGCGCGTCGGGCAAGGTGCCGGCGGTGATCCACGTTGGCCCCGAGGCGCTGGCCGGCGGCGCGCTCGCGCGCGTGCGCGACGGCGACCGCATCCGTGTCGATGCCGTTGCCGGCACGCTGCAGTGGCTGGGCGACGAACGTGAATTCGCGGCGCGCGAGCTGGCCGCGGCGCCGGACGACGATTTCGCGCAATTCAGCCTGGGGCGCGGCCTGTTCGGCCTGTTCCGGCGCCACGCGCGCATCGCGGAAGAGGGCGGCAGCGCACTTGACCTGTCCGAGGCGGATGTTGGGGCCGGCGCAGGCGGGCGCCAACGTACCGCAGCGGCGCAAACCGTCGCACAATAGCCAGGCCTGAGGCCGATTTTCCCCTGAAGTTCCCTGCGGGGCGGCAGCGCCCCCCCGGACGTCTTTGCGCCGCCGCAAGGACGTCCAGCTGGACCGACAAGGACAGACAAGGATGGCGACACCATCCGATACCAAGACCGACGGAGCAGACATGATCTATATCCTGATGGGCGTTTCCGGCAGCGGCAAGACCACGGTCGGCCAGTTGCTGGCGCAGCGACTGGGCTGCGGCTTCCATGACGCCGATGCATTCCACAGCGACGCCAACAAGGCCAAGATGCACGCTGGCGTCCCGCTGACCGACGAAGACCGCTGGCCATGGCTGGCGGCCATGCGCGCCGCCATCGACGCGGCCCGGGCCGAAGGCCGCACCCATGTGTTCACCTGCTCGGCACTGCGCCAGGCCTACCGCGACCGGCTGACCCCGCCCGACGGCGGCGTGACCTTCGTCTTCATGAAGGGCGATGCATCGCTGATCGGCACGCGCCTGTCCGCGCGCACGGAACACTTCTTCAACCCCGACCTGCTGCAAAGCCAGTTCGATACGCTGGAAGAGCCCAGCGACGCGCTGGTGCTCGACATCCGCCAGTCGCCCGAGGCGCTGGTCGCCACCATCCTGCAGGCCACGGTGCCGCAGGGCGCCGGCGCGGCGCGCTGACCTGCTGACCTCGCCGACCGTTCCGGCCGGCCCCGTTCCCGTGCAGCCCGCAAGCGGCCGCCAGCCTGGCTGGCGGCCGCTTTTGCGTGCGCTGGCAGACATCTTGCTAGTTCACTTTCCGTGCCGGCCGGCGCCCGCCAGCTTGCGGGTTTCGCCGGTACGGGTATGCTGAAAGGGCCAGTGACTCGACAGTATCGCCGTGAGCGTCCCGAACGGGCAGGCGCGGCGGGCTGGGGACGGGAAAGCCAGGGCAAAACCAGGGCAGCCGGTAGCGACCACGAAGTCGCAGTGAAGCGGTAGCACCGGAAGCCCGCGACATGGAGGAACGGCCATCATGGCGGGGCGGTATTTCGACGAGATGCTGGACTGGCGCACGGACGGGGCGCAATGGGTTATCCAGGCGGGGCAGGCGTTGCCTGAAGGCGCGGTGCGCCCGCATTACCGGCATTTCGCTGACTGGCTGGCGCGGCAGTCTGAAGGCACGATGGGCAACAAGCGCGCCGAGGCCGACCTGATCTTCCGGCGCGTGGGCATTACCTTTGCCGTCTACGGCGACAAGGATGAAGCCAACAGCGGCACCGAACGCACCATTCCGTTCGACGTGATCCCGCGCATCTTCCCGGCGAACGAATGGGCGCTGCTGGAAAAAGGGCTGCGCCAGCGCGTGGCCGCGCTCAACCGCTTTGTCCACGATATCTACCACGGCCAGGACATCATCCGCGCCGGCGTGATCCCGCCCGACCAGATCTACAACAACGCCCAGTACCGGCCCGAGATGCTCGGCGTCAACGTGCCGCACGACATCTATGCGCACGTGGCCGGCATCGACGTGGTGCGCGCCGGCGAGGGCGAGTTCTACGTGCTGGAAGACAACCTGCGCGTGCCCTCGGGCGTGTCGTACATGCTGGAAAACCGCAAGATGATGATGCGGTTGTTCCCGGACCTGTTCGCGCGCAACCGCGTGGCGCCGGTGGCCCACTATCCTGACCTGTTGCTCGACATGCTGCGCGGGGTGTCGCCGCAGGCCATTGCCGATCCCACCGTGGTGGTGCTGACGCCGGGCATGTACAACTCGGCCTACTTCGAGCATGCCTTCCTGGCGCAGCAGATGGGCGTGGAACTGGTCGAAGGCAGCGATCTCTTCGTCGAGGACGACCACCTGTTCATGCGCACCACGCAGGGCCCGCAGCGCGTCGACGTGATCTACCGCCGCGTCGACGACGACTTCCTCGACCCGCTGGTGTTCCGCCACGATTCCTCGCTGGGCGCGGCCGGCTTGCTGTCGGTCTACCGCGCCGGCAACGTGACCATCTGCAACGCCATCGGCACGGGCGTGGCCGACGACAAGTCGATCTATCCGTACGTGCCCGACATGATCCGCTTCTACCTGGGCGAAGAGGCCATCCTCAGCAACGTGCCGACCTATATGTGCCGGCGCCCGGACGACCTGCAGTACGTGCTGGACCATATGGAAGAACTGGTGGTCAAGGAGACCCACGGCGCCGGCGGCTACGGCATGCTGGTCGGCCCGGCCGCCACGCGGGCCGAGATCGATGCCTTCCGCGAAGTGGTGAAGGCGCGCCCGGAGCAGTACATCGCGCAGCCGACGCTGGCGCTGTCGACCTGCCCGACCTATGTGGAGTCGGGCATCGCGCCGCGCCATATCGACCTGCGCCCGTTCGTGCTGTCGGGCAAGGAGGTGCGCATGGTGCCTGGCGGGCTGACCCGCGTGGCGCTGCGCGAGGGCTCGCTGGTGGTGAATTCCTCGCAAGGGGGCGGCACCAAGGACACCTGGGTGCTGGAACGATGAACGCGAACCACATGATGACCGCCGCAACGACCGCCATGGCGACCGCCGCCACGCCAGGAGAGCCCACATGCTGAGCCGCACCGCCGACCACCTGTTCTGGATGGCCCGCTACACCGAGCGCGCGGAGAACACCGCGCGCATGCTCGACGTCAACTACCAGACCTCGCTCCTGCCGCAATCGGCCGAGGTGGCCGAGCAGGGCTGGTGGGCCATGCTCGATATCTCGGAGCTGACCGATGTCTTCGACCACAAGTACGGACTGCTGTCGCGCGACGATGTGATCGACTTCATGGTGCGCGACATGACCAACGCCTCGTCCATCATGAGCTGCCTGCGTGCGGCGCGCGAGAATGCGCGCGCGGTGCGCGGCTCGCTGACCACCGAGGTCTGGGAGACCGTCAACACCACCTGGCTGGAGGTGCAGCGCCTGATCGCCGACGGCGTGCTGAAGGAGGACCCGTCGGCGTTCTTCGAATGGGTCAAGTTCCGCTCGCACCTGGCGCGCGGGGTCCAGTTCGGCACCATGCTCAAGGACGATGCCTTCCACTTCATGCGGCTGGGCACGTTCCTGGAGCGCGCCGACAACACCGCGCGGATCCTCGACGTCAAGTTCCAGGCATCGGGCAGCGACGAGAGCGATGCCAACCGCGACCAGAACGATTTCTATCACTGGGCCGCGGTGCTGCGCTCGGTCTCGGGCTTCGAGGTCTACCGCAAGGTCTATCGCGCGGTCATTACGCCGCAGCGCGTGGCCGAGCTGCTGATCCTGCGGCCCGACATGCCGCGCTCGCTGGTGTCGAGCATGGACGAGGTGGTGGCCATCCTGCATACGGTGCGCAACCAGCAATCGGCGGAAACCGAGCGCCAGGCTGGTAAACTCCACGCCGACCTGAAGTACGCGCGCATCGACGATATTTTCGCGGTCGGCCTGCACGCGTACCTGACCAGCTTCCTGGAGCGCATCGGCGATCTCGGCAATGGCATCAGCCGGGACTTCCTCGTGCCGCTGCTGGCTGCCTGAAATGGGCCGCCGGCAGCCTCCATGTGCCGCCGCCGCGCCCTGATACCGTGAAATACAAGATCCACCACCATACTGTTTACCGCTACGCCGAGCCGGTGCGCCGCAGCGTGCACGAAGTGCGGCTCGAGCCGCGTTCGGGCCCGCTGCAGACGGTGCACCGCTGGCAACTGGTCGCGCCTGGCAATCCGTCGGCGGCGCGCGACGGATTCGGCAATATCGTGCACAACTTCACGGTGGCCGGACCGACCGGCACCATCTCGATCGAAGCCAGCGGCGAGGTGGAAGTGCTGCCGCCGCATGGCGACCTCGACCGGGACGGCCACCATGCGTTCTGCGACGCTCCGCCCCCCGGCGAGTCCCGGGTGTCGCCGCTGTACTTCCTCGGCAGCACGCCACTGACCTCGGCTCCGCCGGAGATGCAGGCGTTTGCCGCGCCGTTCCTGGCGGCCGGGCACGAGATTCCGGCGCTGCTGGCGTTGGCCCAGGGGATTGCGGAGCGGGTGCGCTACAAGCCCAACACCACTGACGTCGGCACCTCGGCGGCCGAGGCCTTCAGCCTGGGCAGCGGCGTGTGCCAGGACCAGGCGCAGGTGATGGTGGCGGCGTGCCGGGCGCTCGGTATCCCGGCACGCTATGTGAGCGGATACTTCTACGATCCGGCCGCGATCGAGATGGCCAGCCATGCCTGGGCCGACGTATGCCTGGACCCGGCGCGCGAGGTGTGGTGCAGCGTCGACATCACCCACGGCTGCCTGACCGACGAGCGTCATATACGCCTCGCGGTGGGGCGCGATTATGCGTCGGCTGCACCAGTCAGGGGCATCCTGGAAGGGGGTTCCGGCGAGACGCTTGAAGTTGATGTGAGTATCACGCCGCTTTTTACCTGATTAGGTGCCTGATTCCAGACAGGGCGCGGTGCCGCAATACGGGCGCTAGAATCCCGGGTATGCAGGCCATCGGCTGGCCACTTCCGGCCGCCGCAAAGCACACCAAAACAAGACCATGACTTACTGTGTAGCCATGCGGCTGGATGCCGGCCTGGTATTCCTGTCCGATTCCCGCACCAATGCGGGGGTAGATGCCATCTCCACGTCGCGCAAGATGACGGTGTTCGAAGAGCCCGGCGACCGCGTGATGGTGCTGATGACCGCCGGCAACCTGGCGATCAGCCAGTCGGTGCGCCAGATCCTGGCCGAGAACCATGACGAGAAGCGCTCGCTGTGGACCGCGCGCGACATGTTCGAGGCCGCTTCCATCGTCGGCGAGGCGGTGCGCCAGGTGCACAAGCGCGATGCGCATGCGCTGCGCGATGCCGGCATCGAATTCAATGTCAGCCTGATCTTCGGCGGCCAGGTGCGCGGTGAACGCGTGCGGCTGTTCAACATCTACGCGGCCGGCAATTTTGTCGAGGCCACGCCCGAGAACTGCTACTTCCAGATCGGCGAGGCCAAGTACGGCAAGCCCATCATCGACCGCGTGGTGCACCCGTCGCTGCCGCTGGCCGAGGGGGCCAAATGCGCGCTGATCTCGATGGATTCGACGCTCAAGTCGAATATCTCGGTCGGCCTGCCGCTGGACCTGCTGGTCTATGAGGCCGATACGCTGTGCGTGACGCGCTTCGTCAACATCGACGAGCGCAACGCCTATTTCCGCATGATCCGCGACACCTGGGGGCAGCGCCTGCGCCAGGTCTTCGGCGAGATCCACAATCCCGAGTGGGATCCCGGCGCGCCCGCGGAATTCTCGCTGGCGCGTCCCGGCGAGGCCGACCGCTGGGGCCAGCCGGTGCGCGCCAAGCGCAATCCGTCGCGTACCCAGGACTGAGGCCGGGCGAGGAAACAAGCGATGCGCGAGATCATTCATTTTTCCCATGCCAACGGCTTCCCGGTGACCACCTACCGCAAGCTGTTCGGCGAACTGGACGGCGACTTCGAATTCCGCGCCGTGGACCGCTACGGGCACAAGCCTGAATTCCCGGTGACGCGCGGCTGGCCGCACCTGGTGGAGGAGCTGCTCGGCGAGATTGACCGCCAGTACCACGAGCCGGTGTGGCTGGTGGGCCATTCGCTGGGCGGCTTCCTGTCGCTGATGGCGGCGCTGCGGCGCCCGGAGCGCGTGCGCGGCGTGGTGATGCTGGATTCGCCGATCATTGCCGGCTGGCGCGCGTCGCTGCTGAAGACCGCCCAGATGTTCGGCATGGACGAAAAGCCCGGCCCGGCGGCGGTGACCAAAAACCGGCGCACCCACTGGCCGGACGCCGAGGCGGTCTGGGAACACTTCCGCGCCAAGCCCAACTTCGCGGTGTGGGACCAAGAGGTGCTGCGCGACTACGCCATCCACGGCACCGAGCCGACCGGCAAGGACAACGAGCGGCGGCTGCGCTTTGACCGCGAGGTCGAATACTGGATCTACCGCACGCTGCCGACCAGCCTGGGGCGCAAGGTGGCGCGCGGCGCGCCGGTGCCGGTCGGCTTTGTCGCCGGCACGCGTTCGCGCGAGGTGCGCCAGTGTGGGCTGGGTGCCACCCGCAAGCTGGTCGGCCCGAATCTGCGCTTTATCGAGGGCGGCCACCTGTACCCGATGGAGCGGCCGCAGGAGACGGCGCAGCTGGTGCGCGACCTGATCGGCGCGATGCGCCGCGAGGGGCGCTGAGGCGGGGTGCGGCGCATGCGCCGCAACGCACCGGGAAGGCCTGTTGCAGCCCCGCCGAGGAGGGGTGCTGTCACAATTTCCGGGTCGGCGGGAATCGGGCTCTCATGTATAATCCCGATTTCCCCGGCAAGCTCGGTTTATGACCAAATTCGTCTTCGTCACCGGTGGCGTCGTCTCTTCTCTCGGCAAGGGCATCGCTGCTGCCTCGCTCGCGGCCATTCTTGAGTCGCGCGGCCTCAAAGTCACCCTCCTCAAGCTAGATCCCTACATCAACGTCGATCCCGGCACGATGAGCCCCTTCCAGCATGGCGAGGTGTTTGTCACGGAAGACGGTGCTGAAACCGACCTCGATCTCGGCCACTACGAGCGTTTCGTCTCGGCCAAGATGCGCAAGTCGAACAACTTCACCACGGGCCAGATCTACGAATCGGTGATCCGCAAGGAGCGCCGCGGCGAATACCTGGGCAAGACCGTGCAGGTGATCCCGCATATCACCAACGAGATCCAGGCCTTTGTCGAAAGGGGCGCCGCGGCGTCGCACGACGGCAAGGCCGACGTGGCGCTGGTGGAAATCGGCGGCACCGTGGGTGACATCGAATCGCTGCCGTTCCTGGAAGCCGCGCGCCAGATGAGCCTGCGCATGGGCCGCAACCACTGCGCCTTCGTGCACCTGACGCTGGTGCCGTTCATTGCCAGCGCTGGCGAGCTCAAGACCAAGCCGACCCAGCACTCGGTGCAGAAGCTGCGTGAAATCGGCATCTCGCCGACCGCGCTGCTGTGCCGCGCCGACCGCCCGATCCCGGACGACGAGCGCGCCAAGATCTCGTTGTTCGCCAATATCCCGCAAGACGCCGTGATTTCGGTGTGGGATGCGGACAGCATCTACAAGATCCCGCAGATGCTCAACGAGCAGGGCCTGGACCGCCTGATCTGCGAGGAACTGCGCCTGGATCCCAAGCCCGCCGACCTGTCGATGTGGCAGAAGCTGGTCAACGCCCAGGAAAATCCCGAGCACGAGATCACCATCGGCATGGTCGGCAAGTACGTCGACCTGACCGAGTCGTACAAGTCGCTGATCGAGGCCCTGCGCCACGCCGGCATGCACACCGCCACGCGCGTCAACATCGAGTACATCGACTCCGAGGAACTGGAATCGGGCCACCTCGAAGTGCTGGCCCCGCTCGACGCCATCCTGGTGCCGGGCGGCTTCGGCAAGCGCGGCACGGAAGGCAAGATCCGCGCGATCCAGTACGCCCGCGAGAACAAGATCCCGTACCTGGGCATCTGCCTGGGCATGCAGCTGGCCGTGATCGAGTTTGCCCGCCACCTGGCCGGCATGACCGATGCCAACTCGACCGAGTTCAACCTGGAAACCGAACACCCCGTGGTCGCGCTGATCACCGAGTGGGTGGACCGCGAAGGCAAGGTCGAGCAGCGCTCGGCCGATTCCGACCTGGGCGGCACCATGCGCCTGGGCGCCCAGCGCGTGCCGGTCAAGGAAGGCACCAAGGCAGCGACGATCTACGGCGCCGAGGTCAATGAACGCCACCGTCACCGCTACGAGGTCAACAACCACTACGTGCCGACGCTGGAAAAGGCCGGCATGGTGATCTCGGCGCGCACGCCGACCGAGAACCTGCCGGAAATGATGGAGCTGCCCGAGTCGATGCACCCCTGGTTCGTCGGCGTGCAGTTCCACCCGGAATTCACCTCGACGCCGCGTGACGGCCACCCGCTGTTCAAGGCCTACGTCGAAGCCGCGCTGGCCAGCCAGCAGCGCAAGGGCGCGTAAGCCCCGGCGGCAAGCAGGAGAGACAGTCATGAAACTCTGTGGATTCGAGGCCGGCCTCGACAAGCCGTTCTTCCTGATCGCCGGTCCGTGCGTGATCGAGTCGGAGCAGATGGCGCTGGATACGGCCGGCGAGCTCAAGGCCATCACCGCCGAACTGGGCATCCCGTTCATTTACAAGTCGTCGTTCGACAAGGCCAACCGTTCGTCCGGCAAGTCGTTCCGCGGCCTGGGGATGGAAAAGGGCCTGGAGATCCTGGCCACCGTCAAGCGCGAGATCGGCGTGCCGGTGCTGACCGACATCCACGAGATCGACGAGATCAAGCCCGTCGCTGCCGTGGTGGACGTGCTGCAGACGCCGGCCTTCCTGTGCCGCCAGACTGATTTCATCCGTGCCTGCGCCCAGAGCGGCAAGCCGGTGAACATCAAGAAGGGCCAGTTCCTGGCGCCGCATGACATGAAGAACGTGATCGACAAGGCGCGCGATGCCGCGCGCGAAGCCGGTCTGCCTGACGATGTCTTCATGGCCTGCGAGCGTGGTGTCTCGTTCGGCTACAACAACCTGGTGTCCGACATGCGCTCGCTGGCGATCATGCGCGAGACCGGTGCCCCGGTGGTGTTCGACGCCACCCACTCGGTGCAGCTGCCGGGCGGCCAGGGCACCAGCTCGGGCGGCCAGCGCGAGTTCGTGCCGGTGCTGTCGCGCGCCGCCGTCGCCACCGGCGTGGCGGGCCTGTTCATGGAAACGCACCCGGACCCGAGCAAGGCCATGTCCGATGGCCCCAACGCGGTGCCGCTGTCGCGCATGAAGGAACTGCTGGCCGTGCTCAAGGACCTGGACACGCTGGTCAAGCGCGCCGGTTTCCTGGAAGACAACTTCGGCTGGCCGGCCTGCGCCTGAGCAGGCCCGGTCTTGTCACCACCGCAATGCCGGTGGTGACAAACCATATCGAAAGACAATACAAAAAATCGGGAGATATTCCATGGCCGCGGGCTATATCATCGCCTACGTCGACGTGACCGACCCCCAGCAGTACGAAGAATACAAAGTGCTTTCGAGCAAGGCCATGCAGATTCATGGCGCCGAAGTGCTGGTGCGCGGCGGCAAGACCGAGCCGCTGGAGGGCGAGTGGGCGCCGACCCGCGTCGTGGTGCTGAAATTCCCCAGCTATGAAGCCGCCAGGTCGTTCCATGACGGCGAAGCCTATCGCGCCGCCCGCAAGGCGCGCGAGCACGCGGCAAAGATGAACATGATCGTGGTGGAAGGCGCTGCCTGAGGGTTGCCGGGCAGTTTGACATGCGCCTGACACGGGCACAGGTTGAAGTAATCAGCAGCAGCAAGAATCAACAGTCAGAGAGGAATTCATGAGTGCAATCGTAGATATCATCGGTCGCGAGGTTCTCGACTCGCGCGGCAACCCCACCGTCGAATGCGACGTGCTGCTGGAATCCGGCGTGATGGGCCGTGCGGCAGTGCCGTCGGGCGCCTCGACCGGTTCGCGCGAAGCCATCGAACTGCGTGACGGCGACAAGTCGCGTTACCTGGGCAAGGGCGTGCTGAAGGCCGTCGAGCACATCAACACTGAAATCTCCGAAGCCATCATGGGCCTGGATGCCTCCGAGCAGGCCTTCCTGGACCGCACCCTGATCGACCTCGACGGCACCGAGAACAAGGGCCGCCTGGGCGCCAACGCCATGCTGGCGGTGTCGATGGCCGTTGCCAAGGCCGCCGCTGAAGAAGCCGGCCTGCCGCTGTACCGCTACTTTGGCGGTTCGGGCGCGATGCAGCTGCCGGTGCCGATGATGAACATCGTCAACGGCGGCGCGCACGCCAACAACAGCCTGGACATCCAGGAATTCATGATCATGCCGGTGTCGCAGACCAGCTTCCGCGAAGCCCTGCGCTGCGGCGCCGAGATCTTCCACGCGCTGAAGAAGATCCTGGCCGACAAGGGCATGTCCACCGCGGTCGGCGACGAGGGCGGCTTCGCCCCCAACTTCTCGTCCAACGAGGAATGCCTGAACACTGTGGTGCAGGCCATCGAGAAGGCCGGCTACCGTGCCGGTGAAGACGTGCTGCTGGCGCTGGACTGCGCCGCCAGCGAGTTCTACCACGAAGGCGAAGGCGTGTACCAGCTGGAAGGCGAAGGCCTGAAGCTGTCGTCGACCCAGTTCGCCGACTACCTGGCCAACCTGTGCGACAAGTTCCCGATCGTGTCGATCGAGGACGGCATGGCCGAAGGCGACTGGGACGGCTGGAAGACGCTGACCGAGAAGCTGGGCACGCGCGTGCAGCTGGTGGGCGACGACCTGTTCGTCACCAACACCAAGATCCTGAAGGAAGGCATCGAGAAGGGCATCGGCAACTCGATCCTGATCAAGATCAACCAGATCGGCACGCTGACCGAAACCTTCGCCGCCATCGAGATGGCCAAGCGCGCCGGCTACACCGCCGTGATCTCGCACCGCTCGGGCGAAACCGAAGACAGCACCATTGCCGATATCGCCGTGGGCACCAACGCCGGCCAGATCAAGACCGGCTCGCTGTCGCGCTCGGACCGCATGGCCAAGTACAACCAGCTGCTGCGCATCGAGGAAGACCTCGGCGATATCGCCAGCTACCCGGGCAAGGGCGCGTTCTACAACCTGCGCTGACACCTTGCCCTGCCGTTCCCGCTTGCGCGGGAGCGGCAGCAAGCGGATGGAATGGCGGCGGCCGGGATTCCCTGGCCGCCGCCGTTTTTGTATCGAAATCTGCCTGGCAATTGCCTTCCGGGCTGAGTTCGCAGATCATTGTGCGGAATTTCCTGTCCGCCATCTTTCATGCGCCTGATCTCGCTGCTGTTGTTTGTGCTGCTGCTTGCCATCCAGTACCCGCTCTGGCTGGGCAAGGGCGGCTGGCTGCGCGTGTGGGACCTGAACCGGCAACTGACCGAGCAGGGCACCCGCAACCAGACGCTCAAGCTGCGCAACGCCAAGCTGGAAGGGGAAGTCGCCGACCTGCAGGACGGCACCGGCGCGATCGAGGAACGTGCCCGCTATGAGTTGGGCATGGTGAGGGAAGGCGAGGTCTTCGTGCAGTTTGTCGCGCCGGCGCCCAAGGTCAGCGCGACGCCGCCGTTGCCGCCGCCGGCGAATTCGGTCGCCGGAAGAGGCGGCCACTAAGGGGCGCCTTGCCTCTCGCTGTCGGTGGGCTTGCATCCAGCCCGCCGCCTGCCTGTCACCACCAGCCGTACGGATAACCGCCCCAGCCCCAGCCGGGCATGCCGACGCTGACGCCGCCGCCCCAGTGGCCACCACCCCATCCCCCGTAATACAGGTTCCAGCTGGTGTTCGGATAGCCATAAGCCGCGCGCGCGGCCGCGGCCTGCTGGTCGAGCGCGATCGCGGCGGCCTGCTCGCGCAGTATCTGCTGGTTCAGCGTGTCGAGCTTCTGCTTGTCGTCGGCGGTCAGCGGCGCTGGCGGGATGGCGTTGGGCGCCAGCCGCGCCGTGGGCGGCGAGCCGTTGACGTCGCGCGGCAGCTCTGCGCAGCCGGCGGCCAGCAGTAGTGCGACGATCGTGGCGCAGGCGGCAAGGCCGCGCAGCACGGCCGGCACGATGGCGGGAGATTCAGGCAGGGAGGGGGTGGCTCGGGCGGACATGGCTGTTCTCAGGCGCGCTTGGGGCAGCTGGATGCTGCCATCGTACAGCCGTTGGACAGGACGGCAAGGCGGTTGTTTCCGCCGTGCCGCCCCGCGCCTGCCGCTCAGTGGTGCTGGTGCGCGCCGGCACCGGCGCCGGTGGCGATATGGGTGGCCGAGAACAGCTGGGCGCAGTCGACCGGATCAAACTCATAGCGCAGGCCGCAGAAGTCGCAGTGGATCTCGACCTGGCCGCGCTCGGCGATGATGCCTTCGATCTCTTCCTGGCCCAGCGACTGCAGCATGCCGGCCACCTTGGGGCGCGAGCAGGAGCAATGGAAATGCGGCGTCAGCGGCTCAAACACGCGCAGGCCGGCGGCCTGCAGGTCTTCCCAGAACAGGCGGCGCAGCAGGGTGTCGGGGGTCTCGGCCAGCAGTTCGTCGGCCTTGAGCGTGGCGCCCAGCTGCACGGCACGGTCCCAGGTGTCCAGGTCCTGCGCGCGGGCATGGCTGGCCAGCGGCGCGCCGGTCTCGCCGACTTCCGCGGTGCCGCCGTAGGCCGGCAGCTTCTGCAGCAGCATGCCGGCGGCGACGTGGTCGTCCGCCGCCAGCCACAGGCGCGTGTCGAGCTGCTCGGACGCCTGCATGTAGTGCTCCAGCACGGCGCTGATCGAGGCCAGCGGGCCGTGCGCGTCGGCCAGCGGCACGATGCCCTGGTACGCCTGCTGGCCCGGCAGCTTGTCCTTCGGATCCAGCGTGATGGCAAAGCGGCCGTGGCCGTGGGCGTTGACCATCTGCGCCAGCGTGGCATCGTCGGCGATGTGCGCGCCCTCGGCCAGCTTGGCGGTGGCGCGCATCGACAGGTCGGACAGGCATTCCACCACCAGCATGCGCACCGGGCCGTCGCCGTGCAGCTGCATCACCAGCGCCCCGTTGAACTTCAGGTTGGCCGACAGCAGCGCCGCGGCGGCCATCATCTCGCCCAGCAGCCGGCGCACCGGTGCGGGGTAGCTGTGGCGGCCCAGCACTTCTTGCCAGGTGGCTTCCATGCGCACCAGCTCGCCGCGCACGGGAGCCGCGTCGAACAGGAATTTCTGCAGGGTGTCGGGGGTGGTGGTATCGGTCACAATAATCTGTCGATGATTCGGTAAGTGCCGCCGCGGTCGTCAGCCGAT
Organism: Cupriavidus sp. GA3-3; assembly: GCF_000389805.1. Lineage (NCBI taxonomy): Bacteria > Pseudomonadati > Pseudomonadota > Betaproteobacteria > Burkholderiales > Burkholderiaceae > Cupriavidus > Cupriavidus sp. GA3-3. Next base: position 91,772 of record NZ_KB944478.1, on the reverse strand, counting down.
CCGCTTGAGCTGTTGCTTGTACATGGCCTGCCGGGTGGCGTAGGTCTCGGCGTTGCGGTACAGGTTGGCGACGTCGGCGTCGGTCAGCTGGCGCACCACCTTGGCCGGCGCGCCCAGGATCAGCGAGCGGTCCGGGAAGACCTTGCCCTCGGTCACCACGGCACCGGCGCCGACCAGGCATTCCTTGCCGATCACGGCGCGGTTCAGCACCACGGCCTGGATCCCGATGAGCGAGCCTTCGCCTACGGTGCAGCCATGCAGCATGGCCTGGTGGCCGATCGAGACCTTGTCGCCCAGGGTCAGCGGGCAGCCCGGGTCGGTATGCAGCACCGAGCCTTCCTGGATGTTGGTGTCCTCGCCCACCACGATCGGTTCGTTGTCGCCGCGGATCACGACACCGGGCCAGGCGCTGGCGCGGGACTTGAGGGTCACGTTGCCGATGACGGTGGCTTCGGGGGCCACGTAGGCATCGCTGTCGATATTGGGCTTGACGTCGCCGAGCTGGTAAAGCGCCATGGGGTCTCCTGCACGAAAGGCTTTTGTTGAAGTGGGGGTTGCCGCCGGACTTTAAAGGGCCAGGGTGGAGTGCGGGCGCGCGGCGCCACGGCGACTGCGCGGCTTGCCCGGCAGTCGGGCACCGGCCAGGCCCTACAATGGCGGCAGACCCGGATTTTACGCTCATGCCAGAAAAAACACCCGCCGCCGCCTTGCCCGAACCGTCACTTTCGCCGCGCCACCAGGCGCTGGCGGTGTTGTGCATGACGGATCCTCGGGAAAAGTCCGTGGCGGTGCGGGCACTTTACCGCCATGTGACGACATTGCCGGACGAGGCGCTTGCCGCCGGCGAGGCGATCCAGGCCGATGCCGGCCAGGCCATCCCCGGCCGCCCCGCGCGGCCGCCGCTGGTGGCGCCGCAGGACGTCGAGCGGCGCCGCTCGCTGCATACCCCGGCCGGGCGCGCGGCGATGATCCATGCGCTGTGCCATATCGAGTTCAATGCCATCAACCTGGCACTGGACGCGGCCTGGCGCTTCGCCGGCATGCCGCCCGGCTACTACCGCGACTGGCTGCGCGTGGCCGATGAAGAGGCGTACCACTTCTCGCTGCTGGCCGACCACCTTGGCACGCTGGGCGCGGCCTACGGCGACTTCCCTGCCCACAACAGCCTGTGGGAGATGACCGACAAGACCGCCGGCGACGTGCTTGCGCGCATGGCGCTGGTGCCGCGCACGCTGGAGGCGCGCGGGCTCGATGCGTCGCCGCCGGTGCGCGCCAGGCTGGCCGGCGCAGGCGACCACGCCGCCGCGGCCATCATCGACATCATCCTGCGCGACGAGGTCGGCCACGTCGCCATCGGCAACCACTGGTACCGCTGGCTGTGCGCGCAGCGCGGCCTGGACCCCGTTGCCACCTACGCGCAGCTGGCCGGGCAGTACCGCGCGCCGAAGCTGCGCGGGCCGTTCAATCTCGATGCGCGGCGCGCTGCGGGCTTCGATGAAGAGGAACTGGCCTGGCTGGAGGCATCGGCCGGTTAGTGCTGCCGCCCAGTGCCTCAGCCGCGCGGCGGAAAGCCATGCTTGCGCGCCGACCAGACCGCCAGCCAGGTTGCGGCGAGCAGCGCAGCCAGCACGGGCGGGAATGCGCCGATCCCGAAGCCATCGAGCAGCAGCCCGCCGATGACGCCGCCGCCGGCGATGGCAATGTTCCAGGCCGTGACCAGCATCGACTGGGCCACGTCCGCGGATTTGCCGGCGGTCTTCGCCAGCGCCGTCTGGAACAGCGTTGAGACGCCGCCGAAGCCCAGGCCCCAGATCGCGGCCGCGGCATAGACCACGGCCGGGTGCCCGCCCCCGGCCCCAAGCGCCAGCACCGCAAGCCCGAACAGCAGCGTGCTGGCCAGCGTCAGCGCCCGCAGCCACTGGTCGATCAGCACGCCGGTGATCCAGATGCCGGCGAGCGAGGCCACGCCGAACACGAACAGGACCAGGTCAAGCCGTGCCCCGGCGTTGCCGGCTCGCAGGAACGGCGCGATATAGGTGTAGAGGATGTTGTGCGCCAGCACGAAGGCGAGCGTCACGAACAGCACCGGACGCACGCCCGGCACGGTGAACACGCGCGCGATCGGCAGCCGCTGGCCGGCGGGCTGGCCGGCAAAATCCGGCACGCTCGCCAGCACCCAGGCAATCAGTCCCAGCGTCAGCACGCTGATGATGCCGAAGCACGCGCGCCAGCCCATGAGCGCACCGAGGAAGGTCCCGGATGGCACGCCCAGCGACAAGGCCAGGGGGATGCCAACCATTGCGACAGCAATGGCCCGGCCCTTGAGGTGATCGGGAACCATGCGCGCGGCATAGCCAGCCAGCAGCGCCCACAGCAGGCCGGCCGAGACCCCCGCAACGAAGCGCGCCGCCATCGTCAGGACATAGCTGCCGGACCAGGCCGTCACGGCGTTGGCGACGGCAAAGCCCGCGATCGCAAGGAGCAGCAGCGGCCTTCGCCGCAGCCCTTGCGTGGCCGCCGTCAGCGGCATGGCGGCCACCAGTGAACCGAAGGCGTAGATGGTGACGAGCTGGCCGGCAAGCGGCTCGGAGATGGCAAGGCCCGCGCCGATCTGCGGCAGCAGCCCTGCCGGCAAGGCCTCGGTCAGGACGGTGATGAAGCCTGCGACGGCAAGCGCAAGCAGTGCCGGAAGCGGTAGCCGCGCAGGCCGCGTGTCCGGCTGTGCATCGTTCGCAAGCGTGTTGGTGGCTGTGGTCATGTTGGCGCCTGGATAAGGACTGATGTGTTGCTTGGATGGTTACGCGGCTGTGGGGGCGACACCGTAGACCGCGTCGCGCAGGTCGGTGACAAAGCGGCCGGACATGCCCTCGTACAGCGTGTTGGTGAACGCCACCACGCTCAGCCCCTGGCTGCGGTCGACGAACCAGGCGTGGCCGTAGGCCCCGCCCCAGCGCCAGGTGCCGGTGGCTTCCGGCGAGCCCGCCCGGCGCGGATCGCGCAGCACCGAGAAGCCCAGCCCGAAGCCGGTTCCCGGCGCATCGGGCAGGTCCAGGCCGCCGGTCTGGTCGAGCGCCATGTCCTCGACCAGGGCGGATGGCAGCAGCGCGCCGCCGCCCTGGCGCAAGCTCTCCAGCAGGCACAGGAAGTCTTGCGCCGTGCCCGCCATGCCCGCCCCGCCGGAGGGGAAGGCCCGCGCATTGAAGATGCGTGCGGGACTGTAGGGAATGCCAACCGTGCCTTCGAGCACGGGCACGGTTTCGCCTTCGCGCAGGCGGTGCGGGTGCGGGCTGTCGTTCACGTACGGGGTCGGCACGCGGTGCACGTCGTGTGCCACGAAGCCGGTGTCGGCCATGCCCAGCGGGCCGGTCACCAGCTGCCGCACTGCGGTGTCCAGCGGCGTGCCATGGACGCGCTCGATCAGCGCGCCCAGCACGTCGGTCGCGAGCGAGTAGCCCCACGCGGTACCCGGTTCGTACAGCAAGGGCACGCTGGCGATGCGCCGCAGGTTCTCCGCCAGGCTGATGGTGGCGTCGTCCATGCCGTCGGAGACGCCGGCGCGGGCATAGGGTCCGTCTTCGCCAGACTCGAAGAAGCGATAGCCCAGCCCCGCGGTATGGCTGAGCAGTTGCCGCGCCGTGATACGTGCCGGTCGGCCATCGGCCAGGCGCGGGCGGAATTCAGGCAGCCAGCGGTCGATACCCTGGTCAAGCTCGAGCCGGCCTTGTGCGACCAGCACCAGTGCCGCCACGGAGACGATCGGCTTGCTTACCGAAGCCAGCCGGAAGACCGCATCCATGCGCATCGGCTGTCCGCTTTCCCGATCGGCCAGGCCTGCCGCCTGCCGGTGGACCAGTTCGCCGTCACGGCTGACCAGCACGACGGCGCCGACCAGTCGCCGTTGCTCCAGCGCCTGCCGGACCACGGCGTCGATGCGCGCACTCACGGGCGCGGGGAATGCAGGGGACACGCCCGGGGGCGGTGCAATCGTGGGGAGGGACACAGCGAATCCTTGTTCAATGAACGACCCGCTCACGATAAGGACCCGGCCATTAAAGAAAAAGTGGGCTACAGTTCCTTTTTCTCCGGAACTTTGTGTCCGCAATCGGGGGCATCATGGACAGCCTCAGTGGCTTCGCAGTGTTTGTGCAGGTGGCCGAGACCCGCAGTTTTGTCGCGGCGGGGCGCTTGCTTGGGGTGTCGGCCTCCGCCGTCGGCAAGAGCGTGGCGCGGCTGGAAGAAAGGCTCGGCGTACGGCTGTTCCACCGCAGCACGCGCAGCGTGACGCTGACCGCCGAAGGCACGCTGTTCCTGGAGCGCAGCCGCCGCGTGCTCGCCGAGATCGAAGCGGCGGAGCTGGAGCTGGCCGAAGCCACCGCGGCACCGCGCGGCCGCCTGCGGGTGAGCCTGCCGCTGGTCAGTTCACTGGTCTTGCCCGTGCTGGGCGACTTCATGCGCGCGTATCCGGACATCGAGCTGGACCTGGATTTCACCGACCAGCTGGTCGATGTCATCGAGGAGGGCTTCGATGCGGTGGTCCGCACCGGCGAGCCCGCCGACTCGCGCCTGTCGGCACGCAGGCTGGGTGCGTTCCAGGCGATGCTGGTGGCATCGCCCGACTACCTCGCGCAGCGTGGCACGCCGAAGCTGCCTGCCGACCTGGCCGGCCATGCCTGCCTGCATTACCGTTTCCCGCACACCGGCAAGCTCGAGGCCTGGCCGCTGCGGCGCGCGCCGGGCGAGCCCGAGCTGGCGCTGCCGACATCGATGATCTGCAACAACATCGAGACGCGCCTGTGTTTTGCGCTGCGCGGCCTGGGCATTGCCTGCCTGCCGGATTTCGCCATCCGCGAGCAGCTCGCCGATGGCAGCCTGTGCCAGGTACTGGCTGGCCATGTGGGGCCAGCCAAGGCCTTTCACGTGCTCTGGCCGGCGAGCAGGCATCCCTCGCCCAAGGTGAGGGCGCTGGTCGATTTCCTCTGCGAGCGGGTCTTTCCTGCCTAGGCGCGCTTGCCCGCGCGCTCTTCCTCCAGCAAGCGCAGCACGCGCCGCTGGATCTTGCCGGTGGTGGTCATCGGCAGCTGGTCGATGAATTCGATCGCCTTCGGGTATTCATACGGCGCCAGCTGGCCGCGCACATGCGCCTGCAGCTCCGTGACCAGCGCCGCGTCGCCGTCGAACGAGCGCGCCACCGACGGTGTCAGCACCACGAAGGCCTTGACCACGGCGCCGCGCTCGGGGTCGGGCGAGGGCACCACGGCGCAGTTGGACACCGCCGGATGCTTGAGCAGGCAGTTCTCGATCTCGCTCGGCCCGATGCGGTAGCCCGAGGACTTGAACACATCGTCGGCACGCCCCTGGTACCACAGGTAGCCATCGGCATCGACGCGCGCCAGGTCGCCGGTGCGGCACCAGCGCAGGCCGTCGCGCTCGGCGTACTTGCCCGCGGTGGCGGCTTCGTTCTTCCAGTAGCCGAGGAAGAACACCGGGTCCGGATGCCCGGCGCTGTCGGTGGCGCATACCGCGACCTCGCCGTCCTCGCCCGGCGCGCAGGGCTGGCCTTCGTCGTCGATCACCTGCACGCGGTGGCCCGGATAGGGACGCCCCATCGAGCCCGGTCGTGCCGGCCAGCCCAGCTGCTTGTCGTCGTTCTGCGCGGTGCAGTTGCCGACGATGTAGTTGATCTCGGTCTGGCCGAACATCTCGTTGACGATCACGCCCAGCGCATCGCGGCACCAGCCGAACACGGTCTCGCCCACGGCCTCGCCGGCGCTCATCAGCGCACGCAGCCTGATGTCGTAGCGCTGCCGCGGCTCGGGGCAGGCCTTCATCATCTGCTTGAGCGCGGTCGGGAACAGGAAGGTGTTGGTGACGGCGTAGCGCTCCAGCAGCTCGAAGGCGCGCTCGGCGGAGAAGCGGCCCTGGTAGCCGACGATGGGCTTGCCGAAATACAGCGCCGGCATCAGCGCATCCCACAGGCCGCCGGTCCAGGCCCAGTCGGCCGGGCTCCAGAACACGTCGTCGTCCTGCGGATACCAGTTCTGCGAGCAGACAAAGCCGGTCAGGTTGCCGATCAGCGCGCGGTGCGGGATCAGCGCGCCCTTGGGCGGGCCGGTGGTGCCGCTGGTGTAGATCAGCACCGCGGCCTCGTCGGCCTTGGTCTGCTCGGCGACAAAAGTCGGCAGCTGCGCGGCCAGCAGCACGTCCCAGTCGTGGTCGCCGCGGCCATGCGCGCCGCCGGCGGCAATCACGGTGGCCAGCGTCGGGCATTCCGGGCGCGCGGCCAGCACATTGTCGATGGAAGTCTCGTCCGCGATCGCCACATTGGCTTCGCTGTGTGCGATACGGTAGGCCAGCGCCTCGGGCCCGAACAGCATCGACAGCGGCATGGCGATGGCGCCGAGCTGGTAGATCGCCATATGCGCGATCACGGTCTCGATCCGCTGCGGCATCACGATTGCCACGCGGTCGCCGCGCGCCACGCCCAGTGCGCGCAGCGCCGCCGACAGGCGGTTGGCTTCGGCCTGGATATGGGCAAAGGTATGCGCGTTGCGGCGGCCGTCCTCATGCTCGGTATAGACCGCGATGCGGTCCATCGTGGCCGGGTCGCGCGCCCAGCGCCCGCAGCAGGCCTCGGCGATATTGAAATGCGGGGGGATTTCCCAGCGGAAGGATTCATACAGGGCGCGATAGTCGTCGCGCCGGCTTGCCGGCAACGCAGCTGCGGCCATCCAAGGTCTCCGGTAGGTCCGGCTCGCGCGGCCACGGGGCCCCCGGAATGGCGGCGGCCGCTATAATGCGCGCAAGCGAACGATCGTTCTATTTTGCGTGGGCTTCCCTCGCCAGCCCCCGTGGCGCCGCGCCCGGCGGCAGGAAGACCCGCGCGCAAGGGTAGAGACAATGACAATCAAGGAAACCTCGCGGTCTGAATTTATCACGTTGCGCGGACTGCGCTACCACGTGCGCCACTGGGGCCAGCCCGGCGCGCGCAAGCTGTTCATGCTGCATGGCTGGATGGACGTGTCCGCGTCGTTCCAGTTCCTGGTCGACCACCTGCGCGGCGACTGGCATGTGATTGCGCCGGACTGGCGCGGGTTTGGCGAGAGCGACTGGCCCACGCGCTACCCGGGCACGCAGTCGTACTGGTTCGCCGACTATATCGCCGACCTGGAGGCCTTGCTCGACCACTATGAGCCCGACGGCCAGGTCGACCTGGTCGGCCACAGCATGGGCGCCAACGTGATCTGCCTGTATGCCGGCATCCGCCCGCAGCGCGTGCGCCGCGTGGTGGACCTGGAGGGCTTCGGTATGACGGCGACGCGGCCGGTGCATGCGCCGAAGCGCTATGCGCGCTGGCTCGACGAACTGCGCACCGGCTCGGCGCTGAAGACGTATGACAGCGTGGACGGCGTTGCCGCCCGGCTGCAGAAGACCAACCCGCGCTTGCCCGACGACCGTGCCGCCTTCCTGGCCGCGCACTGGTCGCGCTGCAATGCGGAGGGCCGCTGGGAGATCCTGGGAGATCCGGCGCACAAGCTGGTCAACCCGATGCTGTACCGGCTCGATGAGGTGATGGCGATCTGGGAGCAGGTCAGCGCGCCAGTGCTGCATGTGGAAGCGCGCGATTCTGAAACGCTGCGCAATATCGCCCACAAGCAGGCCATCGACGAATTCAAGGAGCGCTTCCGCGCCTTCCGCGACTTCCGTGAAGCCGTGGTCGATGATGCCGGCCACATGCTGCATCACGACCAGCCCGCGGCGGTGGCGGAGCTGGTGGAATCGTTCTGTAGCGCGGTGTGAGCGCTGGCGCCGCCGCTCAGGCGTGCGTCAGCTTTTCCTTCAGCGCGGCATTGTTGCTGGTGTGCACGTGCACCAGCGCCTTTTCCGGGAAGGCGTAGTGGTAGGCGCGGCGCAACGCCAGCGCGGCCTCGTGGAAGCCTGACAGGATCAGCTTCTGCTTGTTGGTGTAGTAGGCGATATCGCCCGCGGCAAAGATGCCGCGGCGCGAGCTTTCATAAGTGGTGGTGTCGACCAGGATGCGGCCGGCGCGCATGTCCATGTCCCACTGCGCGATCGGGCCCGGCTCGGACACCAGGCCGTACAGCGCCACCAGTTCATCGGCGGGCAGCACCGTGCTGCCGTCGCGGGTGCGCACCTCGACCTCGGTCAGCGGGCCGTCCTGGCCTTCGGTGCGCAGGGCGCCGAGCATGCCGACCACGAAATCCATCTCGCCGGCCGCCACTGCCTCGCGCATTTCCGCGACGGTGCCGTCGGCCGCGCGGAAGCCTTCGCGCCGGTGCAGCAGAGTCACGCGCGCGGCCACCTTGCGCAGCGCGAGCGCCCAGTCCAGCGCCGAGTCGCCGCCGCCGGCCACCACCACGCGCTTGCCGGCAAAGCGCGACACATCACGCACGGCGTAGTGCACGTGGCGGCCTTCCAGTGCCGGCGCTTCCGGCAGCGATACACGCTGCGGCGCAAACGCGCCCGCGCCGGCGCAGATCAGCACCGCAGAGACATCGAAGCGCTTGCCGCCGTCAGTGGTGACCAGCAGGCGCTCATGGGCGGCATGCCCGTCAGGTGCCGGCTGCCGCGGGATTTCGGACAGGCTCTCCGCGCGCTGGCCGAAGTGCATCGGGAAAGCGAACGGCGCGCATTGCTCCAGCAACCGGTCGACCAGGTCTTGCGCCAGGCAGCCCGGCACGGCGGGGATGTCGTAGATCGGTTTTTCGGGATAGAGCTCGGTGCACTGGCCGCCGGCCCGGTCGAGCACATCGATCAGCTCGCATCTGAGGCCGAGCACGCCGGCCTGGAACGCGGCAAAGAGCCCGACCGGGCCGGCGCCCACGATCAGGACATCGGTGGTGGTGACGGGGGTTGGTGCGAGAGGGGTAGCGGTGGACATTGGGCATGGCGGGCACGCCAGGTGCCCGCAAAAAGACGGTGCAAGGCCCGACTATACCCCGCACATCGCCCGTTTCCGCCCACGCCAGCGTTGCCGGCAGGGCTTTGGCATGGCTTTCCAGGGGGCGCCGGCGTCACGCATGGAGGGGGCGACGGGAGTAGAATGGCCCCATGCAAAACGCCCACGCCATCAATGCCGACCTGCATTGCCATTCCACCGTGTCCGACGGCACGCTGGCGCCGCGCGCCATCGCGGAAATCGCCCGCGACGCGGGTGTCGCGTTCTGGGCCCTGACCGACCACGACGAACTGGGCGGGCAGGCCGAGGCGCGTGCCGCGGCCGAGGAATTCGGCATGCGCTATGTGCCGGGCGTGGAGATCTCGGTGACCTGGGCCGGGCAGACCGTGCATATCGTCGGCCTGCAGATCGACCCGCACTGCCCGGAACTGATCGACGGCCTGACCGATACCCGCTCGGGCCGCGCGCGCCGCGCGCGCGATATTGCCGACGCGCTGGCAAAAGTGGGCATCACAGGCGCCTATGAAGGGGCGCTGCAGCACGTGGGCAACCCGGACCTGATCTCGCGCACGCACTTTGCGCGTTGGCTGGTCGACCAGGGCCGTTGCGCCACCGTGGGCGAGGTCTTCAGCGAGTACCTGTCGGAAGGCCGCCCCGGCTATGTCGGCCACCGCTGGGCCAGCCTGGCCGACGCAGTCGGCTGGATCCGCACCGCCGGCGGCATCGCCGTGATGGCGCACCCGGGCCGCTACAATTACACCGATACCCAGCACGACGCGCTGTTCGATGAATTCACCGCCCTGGGCGGTGGCGCCGTCGAGGTCGTGACTGGCAGCCACACGCCCGACCAGTACCGCCGCTATGCCGCGGTGGCCCGCCACTACGGGCTGCTGGCCTCGCGTGGCTCGGACTTCCACGGCCCTGGCGAAGGGCGCGTTGAGCTGGGCAAGCTGCCGCCGCTGCCGTCGACGGTGACGCCGGTCTGGCACGACTGGTAGATGCAAGCCCGGCCTGGCCGGGGTACCCCCCAGATTCCGCTCCGATCTGTCCGAATCCGCCACCCTGGTCCATGTCACAGTACTTCGAGATCCATCCGCTCAATCCGCAGTCGCGCTTGGTCAAGCAGGCCGCCCAGATCCTGCAGAAGGGCGGCCTGATTGCGCTGCCGACCGATTCCAGCTATGCGCTGGCCTGCCGGCTCGACGACAAGGCCGCCGTCGAGCGCCTGCGCCGGCTGCGCGGCATCGATGACCGCCACCACCTGACGCTGATGTGCCGCGACCTGTCCGAGCTCGGCAACTTTGCGCGCGTCGACAACCGGCAGTACCGCTGGCTCAAGGGCGCCACGCCGGGCCCGTACGTGTTCATCCTGGAGGCGACCAAGGAGGTGCCGCGGCGGCTGTCGCACCCGGCGCGCAAGACCATCGGCGTGCGCGTGCCTGAACACGCGATTCCGCTGGCGCTGCTGGGCGAGACCGGCGAGCCGCTGATCTCGGCCACGCTGCAGATGCCGGGCGACGAAGAGCCGCTCAACGACCCGGCGGAAATCCGCGCGCGGCTGGAGAAGCAGCTTGATCTGGTGGTGTGCGGCGGCCCGGCGCCGGCGCAGCCGACCACGGTGATCGACCTGACCGGCGGCGAGCCCGAGCTGATCCGCGCGGGCCGCGGCGACGTCGGGCGCTTCGGGCTCTGACTTCCCCGGGCGCTGCCACCCCGCCTGGCGGGTGCACGAGCGTGCGCCTGGGCGGCGCCGGGCCGTTACAATAGGGGCCATGGATTCCTCCCTTATCCAGACCTTCGCGGTCTATGCCCTGCCGGTGCTGTTCGCCATCACGCTGCATGAGGCCTCGCATGGCTACGTGGCCAAGCTTTTCGGCGACGACACGGCCTATGCGCTCGGGCGCGTCAGCCTGAACCCGATCCGCCATATCGATCCGATCGGCACCATCGCGGTGCCGCTGCTGCTCTACATCATGACCAGCGGCCAGTTCGTGTTCGGCTATGCCAAGCCGGTGCCGGTGGCGTTCGAGCGCCTGCGCAACCCGCGCTGGCACGGCATGTGGGTGGCGCTGGCCGGGCCGGCCAGCAATGTGGTGCAGGCCTTCGTCTGGGTGCTGCTGGCCATCGGCCTGACCTGGGGCGGCGTGCGCGAGCCGTTTTTCGGCGAGATGGCGCTGGCGGGCGTGCGCGTCAACCTGGTGGTGGCGGCCTTCAACCTGTTCCCGGTGCCGCCGCTGGACGGCGGCCGCGTGCTGACCGCGCTGCTGCCGCAGGGCATTGCCCGCGCGGTGTCGCGCATCGAGCCGTACGGCATCTTCGTGGTGCTGGCGCTGGTGGCCGCGGGCGTGATCACCACGATCTGGATGACGCCGGTGGTCAATGTGCTGATGTCGCTGATCGAGCTGATGCTGCGCCCGATCGTGATGCTGCTGCATTGACGTGCAGGGGAACGCCATGACGCTATCGCATGCCGGGCTTTCGGCGCCATCCCCCTGGGTTGCCCGCTGGGCCCGCCTGCTGCGCCCCGGCGCGCGGGTGCTGGACCTGGCCTGCGGCAGCGGCCGCCATGCCGCCTGGCTGGCGGCACGCGGCCACACGGTGCTGGCCGTCGACCGCGACGGCGAGGCCATCGCCGGCCTGCCGGCCGGCGTGACCGGCCGGGTGGCCGACCTGGAGCAGGGCGCCTGGCCGCTGGCCGGCGAGGCGCCGTTCGACGCCATCGTCGTCACCAACTACCTGCACCGGCCGCTGTGGCCGCACCTGGCGGCGGCACTGGCGCCCGGCGGCATGTGGATTTATGAAACCTTTGCCGCGGGCAATGAAACCGTCGGCAAGCCGTCGCGGCCGGATTTCCTGCTGCGGCCGGGCGAATTGCTCGAAGTGGCGCGACAGCATGGCCTGCGCGTAGTCGCCTATGAGGATGGCCTGGTCGAAGTGCCGAAAACAGCCTTCGTGCAGCGGATATGTGCGGTGCGCGAGGCGGCTGGCGGCGCCGATGCGCCCGCGCCGGCACGCTACCGGCTCGACGCCTGAGCCAGGCACGGCGCTGTCGGCGAGAATGCCGCTGCACACGTTGAAACAGTTGGTATCAACCCCTGTCCGGGCGGCGGTCGAGGCGGCCTGCGGTTCCGGTACAATCCCCTTATTCGCATCCCGAATTCCTTAACGTTATGACACAGATTACCGGCAGCATTGTCGCCATCGTTACCCCGATGCATGAAGACGGCAGCCTGGACTTCCCGGCCCTGCGCGCACTGGTCGACTGGCACGTGGCCGAAGGCACCGACGGCATCGTGATCGTGGGCACCACCGGCGAGTCCCCGACGGTTTCCGTCGAGGAGCACTGCGAACTGATCCGCGTTGCCGTGGAACAGGCCGGCAAGCGCATCCCGATCATCGCGGGCACCGGCGGCAACTCCACCAAGGAGGCCATCGAGCTGACCGCCTTCGCCAAGAAGGTGGGCGCCGATGCGTCGCTGCAGGTCGTGCCGTACTACAACAAGCCGACCCAGGAAGGCATGTACCGGCATTTCCGCACCATCGCCGAAGCGGTGGAGCTGCCGGTGCTGCTGTACAACGTGCCGGGCCGTACGGTCGCGGACATGAACAACGAGACCATCCTGCGCCTGGCGCAGGTGCCGGGCATCGTCGGCGTCAAGGAGGCGACGGGCAATATCGACCGCGCCGCGCAGCTGATCAAGGACGCGCCGGAAGGCTTTGCCATCTACAGCGGCGATGACCCCACCGCGGTTGCGCTGATCCTGCTGGGCGGCCACGGTAATATCTCGGTCACCGCCAACGTGGCACCGCGCAAGATGCACGAGATGTGCGTCGCGGCGCTCAAGGGCGACGTCGTCACCGCGCGCCGCCTGCACATGGAGCTGATCGGGCTGAACAAGGCCATGTTCATCGAGGCCAACCCGATCCCGGTCAAGTGGGCGCTCCAGCAGATGGGCAGGATGGAAGGCGGTATCCGCCTGCCGCTGACCCCTCTATCCGAGGCCAACCACGACTATGTACGCAAGGCACTGGCCGCCGCCGGCCTGCTGGCCTGATCTTTCGCGGCGTCCTGCTGTCGCACCACCTACTAGGATTGCGTGTCAATGAAACTGAAGCTTAACCGCCGCGGCGCGACGCAAGTCCGCCGCGCCGCCCTGGTTGTGCCCGTGCTCGCCGCTGGCGTGATCACCGGCTGCAGCAGCATCAACGAAGCGATGCAGCCGGACAAGATCGACTACAAGTCGTCGGCCTCGAAGCGCACGCCTACGCTGGATATCCCGCCCGACCTGACCAAGCTGGAGGGCGATCGCCGCTATTCGGTGCCCGATGCGAACGGCACCTCGACGCTGTCGACGTACAGCCAGGCCACCAAGGTGCGCGAGCAGTCCCCGAGCGAGAACGTGCTGCCCTCCGCCCAGGGTATCCGCATGGAGCGCGACGGCAACCAGCGCTGGCTGGTGATCAGCAACGGCATGCGCGGCGACCAGCTGTGGCAGCAGCTGCGCGGCTTCTGGCAGGAAAGCGGTTTCCTGCTGGTGCAGGACTCGCCCGAGACCGGCATCATGGAAACCGACTGGGCCGAGAACCGCGCCAAGATCCCGCAGGACATCATCCGCAACACCATTGGCAAGGTCTTCGACGGCCTGTACTCGACCTCGGAGCGCGACAAGTTCCGCACCCGCGTCGAGCGTTCGCAGAACGGCACGCTGGAGGTCTTCATCAGCCACCGCGGTGCGCAGGAGCAGCTGACCGGCATCGACAAGTCGAGCACGGTCTGGACCCCGCGTCCGGCCGATCCTGAGCTGGAAGCCGAATTCCTGTCGCGCCTGGCCCAGCGCCTGGGCGTGCAGAAGGAACAAGCCGACCGCATGGCCAAGAACCCGGCGGCGGCGGGCAATGCCGCAGCCGCTGCGGGCACGGCCGCCGCTGCTGGCGCTGCTGCTGGTGCCGATGGCGCCGCGCCGGCCAAGTCGTACCTGTCCCAGGTCAACGGCGCTCCGGCGCTGCAGCTGCCCGAACCGTTCGACCGCGCCTGGCGCTCGGTCGGCCTGTCGCTGGACCGCGTGAACTTCACGGTTGAAGACCGCGACCGCGGCCAGGGCCTGTACTACGTGCGCTATGTCGACCCGCGCACCGTTGCCGACAGCCGTGGCTTCTTCTCCAAGCTGTTCACCAAGCCGGAAGATTCCAAGACCGCCAAGAAGTATCGCGTGTCGCTCAAGGGCACGGGCAGCGGCACGCTGGTGACGGTGCTCAACGATGCCGGCCAGCCTGAGAACGGCGAAATCGGCAAGCGCATCCTGTCGCTGATCGACGAGCAACTGCACTGAGCCGGCGCATGACTGCTGGCATGCCAGCCGGCCGTCCTGGCCGGTGTCTGGCGGGGAGGGCGCGGCCATGATGCGCTTCGCCTTCCTCGGCAGCGGCAGCGAGGGCAACTCGCTGCTGATCGAATCCCGCGAAGACACCACCACCACGCGCGTGCTGCTCGACTGCGGCTTCGGCATCCGCGAGACCGCGCGGCGCCTGGAGCGCCTGGGCGTCGCGCCGGACCAGCTCGACGCCGTGCTGGTGACGCACGAGCATGGCGACCACGTCGGCTCGGCCTACGCCTTTGCCGCCCGCCACCGCCTGGCGGTGTATACCAGCCACGGCACCTGGCTGGCGACCTCGCACCTGCGCGGCGCCGATGCGGCCGACGTGCGCGTCTGCGGCGCCGACCATGCCTTTGCCATCGGCGGACTGCAGGTGCTGCCGTACACCGTGCCGCACGATGCGCGCGAGCCGCTGCAGTTCGTCTTGTCGGACGGGCAGGCAAGGCTGGGTGTGTTGACCGATGCAGGCATGGAGACGCCTTACGTGACGGCGCGCCTGGCAGGCGTGGATGCGCTGGTGCTGGAATGCAACCATGACCGCGAGATGCTGCGCAATTCGGTCTATCCGGCTTCGCTGAAGCGGCGCATCGGCGGGGACTTCGGCCACCTGGCCAATGAAGTGGCGGCCAGTATCCTGGCGCAAGTTGCCCATGCCGGCCTGAACCGCGTGGTCGCGGCCCACCTCAGCAAGCAGAACAATACGCGTGAGCTGGCAACGGGGGCGCTGGCAATGGCATTGGGTGCGTTGCCGTCCGAGGTGCTGGTGGCAGACCAGGACGAGGGCCTGGACTGGCAGGCGGTGCGCGCCTGAGGGATGCGTAGATTCGGCAGGGCGCAGTGCGGTAGCAGCGCCCAAATAAAAAAACCGGCCCGAAGGCCGGTTTTTTCATCGGTCAGGAACCGATTACTGCTTGGCAGCCGGAGCCGAAGCGTCAGCAGCCGGAGCCGAAGCGTCAGCAGCCGGAGCAGCAGCAGCCGGAGCGGCCGGGGCTTCAGCAGCGGGAGCCGAAGCTTCAGCGGCCGGAGCGGCAGCAGCCGGAGCAGCCGTGTCAGCGGCCGGAGCGGCAGCTTCTTCCTTCTTGCCGCAAGCGGCGAGAGCAACAGCGGCCAGCAGCGATGCGATCAGGAGAGACTTCTTCATTGTTCGTCCTTTAACTTGTAATAACGGAAAACAGGCGATGAATAATTACCGGTAATTATCGCTCTTGAACTGCAAAATAGAGGCCCTCCCGGGTCCCGATAAATGCAATGGTCCACAGTACTAGCCAGCCAACAATTATATCCGCGTTTTCCCGGCTTGTGTAGCGCCGAAATTTACTGATTCGCAATGTTACGTATTATTACAGCCGCGGGCCCAATTGCAGCCATCCTTCCAGCGTCCAGTGATGGAAAGTTTCCATCAGATCGGGTAGGTCCGCGCAAGCCGCAACATCTTCGCTACTAAGCTGCCGATAATCGGCCAACTTTTTCAGCCATTGCATCAGTTCGGCCGGCGGCTCGTAGGCTTCTCCATTGAGGAAGAAATTCGCGCGGTCGTAAAGCGCAATCGATGCTGATGGCAGTACCACACCATGGCGGGCCGCCAGTGTCGCATAACGGCGCAACGGCATGTCGGGTATCTCTGCAAATTCAACGCCAGGTTTGGGTTCTGACAGATGGCTGCCGAGGAATTCGGACACCATCTGGCTATTCCATTGCAACGCCTTGAGCCGCTCGGCGACTGCCTTGGCCATGCCGGCGGGTAACTGCGCGGGCCGCGTGGCGGCGCGCTCGCCGGCGTCGGCATAACGGCCGCCGAGGTCTTCATTGTCTTCGACCGTTTCAGACAGCCAGGCCAGGAAATGCCCGGCCAGCTCGCGGTAGGCCGGCGCGCGGAAGCCGATCGAGCAGGTCATGCATTCGCCTTCGGCAATGCCATCGTGCGCATATTGCGGCGGCAGGTAGAGCATGTCGCCGGGTTCGAGCACCCATTCCTGTTCCGCGTTGAAGTCGGCGAGGATCTTCAGCGGCATGTCCGGGATCAGCTCAAGGCTGGTCTGCGACGAAATGCGCCAGCGGCGCCGGCCCGAGACTTGCAGCAGGAACACGTCGTAGGAGTCGAAATGCGGGCCCACGCCGCCGCCGTCGGTGGCGTAGCTGATCATCAGGTCGTCCAGGCGCGCGTCCGGCACGAAACGGAAGCGGCCCATCAGTTCCGCCGCGGCGGCGTCATGCAGATTTACCCCTTGCACCAGCAGGGTCCACTGGCGGGCCTTGACGCCGGGCAGGTTTTCGCGCGCAAATGGGCCATGCGCGAGTTTCCAGCGGTTACGGAAGTGCGTCACCAGGCGCGATTCGACGTCATCGCTGTCGGCCAGGTCGAAAAGAGCCTCGCGCGACACAGGCGGCACGATTCCGGGTACTGCCTGTCGAATCAGCAGGGGCTTGCGATGCCAGATATCCCGCATGAATGCAGCAGGCGTCATGCCACCAAGCAGGTCGAGCGGAGTGTCTGGATCGACGGGGCCAGGGGGCAGGGCCTGCGCGTATAATGCGGAATCGTTCATGGAGTCAAGAATTGAAAATCGCTAAGAATACTGTGGTGTCCGTGATGTACAAGCTGTCGGACGCGCAAGGCAATCTGATCGAGGAGTCAGATGAAGCCATGGTTTATTTGCACGGCGGGTATGATGGCACGTTCCCCAAGATCGAGGAAGCGCTCGACGGTCATGACGCGGGCTTCGAGACCCAGTTGCAGCTGGAGCCGGAAGACGCGTTCGGCGACTATGACGCCGATATGGTGAAGGTCGAGCCGCGCAACCGCTTCCCCGAGCCGCTGGAAGTCGGCATGCAGTTCGAAGGCATGCCCGAAGATGGCGACGAAGAGGACTCCGTCATCTACACCGTGACCGACGTGGCCGAGGACAAGGTCGTGCTGGATGGCAACCATCCGCTGGCCGGCATGGCGCTGCGCTTCTGGCTGAAGGTCTCCGAAGTCCGCGAGGCCACCGCCGAGGAAATCGAGCACGGCCACGCCCATGGCGCCTCGGGCGTTGAAGTCGTCGATGAGGATGAGGACGACGACACGCCGCGCACGCTGCACTGATCGCGCTGCACGGTTCGTATTCCGCACCCCAGGAAAAAGCCGGCCGCAGCCGGCTTTTTCGTTGTCGGGCCGGCGAGCGGTCTCAGCGCGGTGCCGGTGCGTCCTTGAGCATGACCGCGAACGGTGAGGCCGCGCCCGGCGTGATCACCAGTTCGGCCCATTGCGAGACCGTGTTGGCGGGCAGTGACACACGCGTGAAGTTCTGCATGACCTTGCCGGCCGCATCGCGCAGCGGCTTGTCGATGCCGAAGCCGTTGTCCGCCCCGTTGGCCCCGTTCCCGCCCGCATGCACCAGCAGCACCTGGCCGCGGAAACGACCGGCCAGCTCGCGCAGCTGGCGCTTGAATTCCAGGTAGCCGTCGCGGGTGCGGTGGCGCATGAAGCCGTCCAGCAGCGTCGGGCGGCCTTTCTTCTCCCAGCCGTTGGCAAAATGCGGGTCGGCGTGGACCACCACCACGATGCCGTTCAGGTCGCGTTGCCGCGCCACCGAGAACGCGCGCGCCAGCCACTGGCGGTTGGCCTCGCGCCGGTCCTCGAACTCGCCATTGCGCCCGCCTTCGTCGCGGTAGTGGTTGTTGTCACCCGGCAGGTTCATGCCGACGAGCAGGATATCGGCCACCTCCATGCGCATGTTCTCGCGGAAGCTGCGGAACAGCGCCTGGTCCGACTGCCGGTGCAGCGGTCGCGGATGCCGGCCGAGCGTGGCGTCCTCGGGGAAGAACAGCTCACGCAGCCGGTTCAGGCGCTCGACCGCGTCAAAGCCGCCGTTGACCGGCAGCCGGCATTCGGACCAGTCGGTCTCGCCGGGCACGTAGACCAGCGGCAGCGGCGACTGGTCCAGCAATTGCTGGCGGTTGCCCAGCACCGCATCGCTGCACGACTCCGTATCGCCCTTGATGCCGCCGGCATGAATGACCAGGTCCAGCTTGCGCTCGCCGAAGTAGTCGAGCAGTGCCGCCGCGTTGGCCTCCGCGGCCGGCCACTGGGGCAGGTCGGCGATCAGCGCGATGCGCGTCAGCTTTGGCCTGGCCGGTGCCTTGCCGGCGCGGCCCGCGGGCGCGGCCGATGCCATGCCGGCCGTGCAAAGCAGCGGCAGCAGCATGGCAAGCAGGGCACGGCGTGCAGCGTTCATGCGGCGTCGAGCGCCTCGCCTGCCAGTGCCTTGAGCCGGTACAGCGCCTCCAGCGCTGCGCGCGGCGTCAGGGTGTCGGGATCCAGGTTGGCCAGCGCATCGACCAGCGCGGCCTGTTCGGGTGCGAGCGTGGGTGCCAGCGGCGCGGGCACGGCCGACGGGGCAGCGCCGAAGTCGTCCTCGTCGTCATCCGGCGTTGGCGGTGCCGCGAACAGGTCCAGCTGCGGCGTGGGCGTGGCGTCGGCCGATTGCTGCTCCAGCCAGGCCAGGTGCTTGCGCGCGGCGCGGATCACCGGCTGCGGCACGCCGGCCAGCTGCGCTACCTGCAGGCCGTAGCTCTGGCTGGCGGGGCCGTCCTGCACTGCGTGCAGGAAGACAATGCCATCGCCATGCTCGACCGCCGACAGGTGCACGTTGGCTGCCTGCGGAAACTCTTGCGGCAGCTGCGTCAGCTCGAAGTAATGCGTGGCGAAGAGGGTATGGCTGCGGTTGTGCGACAGCAGGTGACGCGCGATCGCCCAGGCCAGCGCCAGCCCGTCGAAGGTCGACGTGCCGCGCCCGATCTCGTCCATCAGCACCAGCGAAGCCGGGGTCGCGTGGTGCAGGATGCCGGCGGCCTCGGTCATCTCGACCATGAAGGTGGAGCGGCCGCCCGCGAGGTCATCGGCGGCGCCGATGCGGGTAAAGATGCGGTCGATCGGCCCGATCACCGCGCGCCGCGCCGGCACGTAGGCGCCGACACAGGCCAGCAGCACGATCAGCGCGGTCTGGCGCATGAAGGTCGACTTGCCGCCCATGTTCGGGCCGGTGATCAGCAAGAGCTTGCGCGCTTCGTTGAGCTGGCAGTCGTTGGCGATGAACGCCACCGACTCGGCCGCGAGTTGGCCTTCGACCACCGGGTGGCGGCCCTGCACGATGTCGACCACGTTCTCGGCGACGCGCTCAGGCGCGGACCAGTCCAGCGTCTGCGCGCGCTCGGCCAGTGCCGTCAGCACGTCCAGGCGCGCCAGCGCGCCCGCCACCCGCTGCAACTCGCCGATGTGCGGCAGCAGCGCCTGCAGCAGGCCGTCGTAGAGCTGCTTCTCGCGCGCGAGCGCGCGGTCCTGCGCCGACAGCGCCTTGTCTTCGAAGGCCTTCAGCTCAGGCGTGATGTAGCGCTCGGCATTCTTCAGCGTCTGGCGGCGGCGGTAGTCGTCGGGCACCTTGTCGGCCTGGCCGTTGGTGACCTCGATATAGAAGCCATGCACGCGGTTGAACTCGACGCGCAGGTTGGCAATGCCGGTACGGGCGCGTTCGCGCGTTTCCAGGTCGATCAGGAACTGGCCGCAGTTCTCGGAGATGTCGCGCAGTTCATCCAGTCCGGCATCGTAGCCGCGCGCGATCACGCCGCCGTCGCGCACCACGGTGGCCGGCTCTTCGGCCACGGCGCGCACCAGCAGGTCCAGGCAGTCCTGCGGCACGGCCAGGTCGTGCAGGGTCTGCGCCAGCAAGGTGCTGCCCTGGTCATCGCGGATGCAGGCCTGCACGTCCGGCAGCGCGCGCAAGGTGTCGCGCAGCGAGGACAGGTCGCGCGGCCGCGCATTGAGCAGCGCCAGCCGCGAGGTGATGCGCTCGACGTCGGCCAGCCGGCGCAGCGCCGTGCGCAGGGCATCGGTGCCCTGGTCGATCAGCACGCCGATGGCCTGCTGGCGTGCCTGCGGCAGCGCCGGGTCGCGCAGCGGGTGGTGCAGCCAGTGGCGCAGCGCGCGGCTGCCCATGGCCGTGCAGCAGGTGTCCAGCAGCGAGAACAGCGTCGGCGACTCGCCGCCGCGCAGGGTCTCGGTCAGTTCCAGGTTGCGCCGCGTGGCGGAATCCAGGCCGACGTACTCCGATTCGCGCTCGACCTTCACGCCCTGCACATGGCGCAACGACTGGCCCTGCGTGGTGGCCGCGTAGTTCAGCAGCGCGCCGGCCGCGCCCAGCGCGGCACCCAGCCCGGCACAGCCGAACGGGTGCAGGCTGGCCACGCCCAGCTGCTCGCGCAGCCGGCGCGTGCCGGCGTCCTGGTCGAAATGCCATTCGGGCAGGCGGGTACGCGCGCACGCCAGCGCGGGCAGCTCGATGCCATCGGCATACAGCAGCTCGGCCGGGCGGATGCGCTCCAGCTCGCGGCCCAGCTGCGCTGCTTCGCATTCCATCAGGCGCAGCTCGCCGCTGGCCAGGTTCAGCCATGCCAGCCCGGTCTTGCTGACGCCGCGGCGCGTGGTCTGCTGGTGCACCGCCATCAGGAAGGTATCGGCCTTGTCCGGCAGCAGCGCGGCGTCGGTGAGCGTGCCCGGGGTGACGATGCGCACCACCTTGCGCTCCACCGGCCCCTTGCTGGTGGCCGGGTCGCCGATCTGCTCGCAGATCGCCACGGATTCGCCCAGCTTCACCAGGCGCGCCAGGTACTGGTCCGCCGAGTGGAAGGGGATGCCGGCCATGCGGATCGGCACCCCATTGGAGGCGCCGCGCGCGGTCAGCGTGATGTCGAGCAGGCGCGCGGCCTTTTCGGCATCGTCGTGGAAGAGTTCGTAGAAGTCACCCATGCGGTAGAACAGCAGGGTGTCGGGGTGGTCTGCCTTGATGCGCAGGTATTGCTGCATCATTGGCGTGTGGCGGCTTGCGGCCGAATCTGCCTGCGCCTGTTCCGGGTCGGTTTTCTTCTGCAATCCCATTGCCATTCAGCCTGTCTGGCGGTGGGCCTGCGTGATGCCGCCCGCTCCGCTCGGATCGCCGCCTTGCGCAAGCCGGATAGCGGCCGCGCGGGGCGTCCGGGCGGTCATCCGACGGCCTGGGGCCGGGGCGCGAAGGGGCGTTTTCGAATATGGACGATATGGTACAGCACGGGGCAGCGGTTGCCGCGCCGCGCGGGCCGGATCCGGCCCGGCGGCGGGGTCAGCGGCGTGCCGTCAGCGGAACACCAGCACCGGCACGTCGCTGTGTGTCAGTACCTTCTGCGTCTCGCTGCCCAGCAGCAGCCCGCTGATTCCCTTGCGGCCGTGCGAGGCCATGAAGATGACGTCGCAACCGAGGTCCCGCGCGGCGTTGATGATGCCGTGATACGGGGCGCTGGCGGCCGAGACGTGGCCCGCGCAGGGGACGCCGGCCATTGCCGCCGCGGCCTCGATCTTGACCAGTTCCTGGCGCGCCAGTGCTTCCACGCGTTGCTGGAACACTTCGCGCCGCTCATGGGTGCTGTCGCTGCCCACCATGTAGGGGTAGGTCTCCACGCACATGTAGGGCGTCAGGCGCGCGGAGGCGGTGCGGGCAAACTGGATGGCGGCGGACACGGCCTTGTGGGAAAGCTCGGAACCGTCGACGGGCAGCAGGATGTGCTTGAACATAGGGGCCTTGGTAAAGGGAAAACGGAAGAAGTGCGGGAGTAGGGGGCGAAGTTCAATTGGCCAGCGCGCGCCCCACGATCAGCGGGTCGGGCTGCCCGATGGCAGTGGTGTCCCGGTTGCCGTAGGGGAAGCGCGACAGGATGGCGCGCAGCGCATTGAGCCGCGCGCGCTTCTTGCAGTCCGAGCGGATGACCGTCCACGGCGCATCGGCGGTGTCGGTGTGGGCGAACATGGCCTCCTTGGCCTGGGTGTATTCGTCCCATTTGTCCAGCGAGGCAAGGTCGACCGGGCTCAGCTTCCATTGCTTGAGCGGGTGGATCTCGCGCTCGCGGAAGCGCCGGCGCTGTTCCTTCTGGCTGACCGAGAACCAGAACTTGAACAGGTGGATGCCGCTGCGCACCAGATGCCGCTCGAAGTCCGGCGCCTGCTGCAGGAAGTCCTGGTATTCGCGCTGCGAGCAGAAGCCCATCACGTGCTCAACGCCGGCGCGGTTGTACCAGGAGCGGTCGAACAGCACGATCTCACCTGCCGACGGCAGGTGCTGCACATAGCGCTGGAAGTACCATTGCCCGCGCTCGGCCTCGGTGGGTTTTTCCAGCGCCACCACGCGCGCGCCGCGCGGGTTCATGTGTTCCATGAAGCGTTTGATGGTGCCGCCCTTGCCGGCGGCGTCGCGCCCTTCGAATACGATTACCACGCGCTGGCCGGTCTCGCGCACCCAGGCCTGGAACTTGAGCAGCTCCACCTGCAGGCGGTACTTCTGCTTTTCATAATTGCGCCGCGACATCAGGTTCTGGTACGGGTACGCGCCTTCGCGCCAGCCCGCGGACAGCTCGTCGTCCGGGTGGCGCTTGCGGCCGGCCTGCCACGCGGCGGGATCGCCTTCGAGGATCAGGCTGCGCAGCTGCGCGGCCTCGTCGGGCGCCAGGCCGTCAAGCAGCGTGCGCATGGCGTCGAGCATGTCGGCGCCGTTGCCTGCGCGGCTGGCCAGGATGTCCTGCATGCTGCTGGCCGCCAGCTGCACCGAGGCGTCGACGGCGCTGTCGACTTCGTTGCGCTGGGCTGAAAGCGCCGAGTTGGTGGGCAGCACGTCACCCCTGGCCGTGGCGCGGGCACGTGGCGCGGTGGCGGTGTGGGAGGATTGGATGGTGTCGCGATCTGTCATCTGCGGTCCTCCGTCAGGCTGCGGTGTTGCGCAGGATCGCGTAGAGCTGGTCCTTGAGCAGGAGTTTCTCTTTCTTCAGCCGCTCGATCTCGAAGGTGGAGGCCGGCACCAGCCCCGACTCCATGTTGTGGATTTCCTGGTCCAGCGCGTTGTGGCGGTGGAACAGGCGCGCGAAGCGGGCATCCTGGGTCTTCAGGGTGGTGATCTGGTCGCGGTATTCGGGAAACATGCTGGCTCTCCTGATGGATCCGCGCGCACGGGGCGTGGCGCATGGTTTCATTTTGGGGAGGGCAGGGTGGGGCGACCTTGACGAGGATCATGGCCGTCTCGGGAATGAGAAAGGTCTGCAGTGCCGGGTGCGGTGGCACGCGGGGCGCACCATGCAAAAAGCCCGCCGGGGTGCGGCGGGCGTCGGGGTGTGGCTGATCTGGCCGTCAGGCCATGTGCCGGTGTCAGGCGGCGGGCTTGGCGTTGTCCAGCGAGAACGGCGACAGCAGGCGCACCATCTGGGCGAACGCCTTGGGATTGCCGGCCAGCACTTCGCCCTGTTCCATCTGGCGCGGCTCGCCGGCGTAGTTGCCGACCAGGCCGCCCGATTCGGTGATCAGCAGCATGCCTGCAGCCATGTCCCACGGCTGCAGGCCGCGCTCGAAGAAGCCGTCCAGGCGGCCGCAGGCCACATAGGCCAGGTCCAGCGCGGCGGCGCCCGGGCGGCGCAGGCCGGCGCAGTTGCGGGTCATCAGCGCGAACAATTCCATGTATTCGTCCAGGCCTTCCAGGTCGCGGAACGGGAAGCCGGTGCCGATCAGGCAGTCGGCCAGCTTGTCGCGGCGCGTAACGCGGATGCGGCGGTTGTTCAGGAAGGCGCCGGCGCCCTTGCTGGCGGTGAAGAGCTCGTCGCGGGTCGGGTCGTAGACCACGGCCTGCACGGGCGTGCCGCGGTGCAGCTGGGCGATCGAGACCGCGTATTGCGGGAAGCCGTGGATAAAGTTGGTGGTGCCGTCCAGCGGGTCGATGACCCAGGTGTACTCGTGGGAGTCTTCACCCTCGGCCCAGGACTGGCCGGATTCTTCCGCTAGAATGCCGTGTTCCGGGTAGGCCGTGCGCAGGATCTCGATCACCGCGGCTTCGGCGGCGCGGTCCACCTCGGTGACAAAATCGTTGTGTTGCTTGCGCGAGACGCGCACCAGATCGACGTCGAGCGACGCGCGGTTGATGATGGATCCCGCCTTGCGGGCCGCCTTGATGGCGATATTGAGCATCGGATGCATGAATCTCTCCAGGCCGGCCACGACGACGCGGCGGGGCGCAAAAGCGCCGCACGCCCGCTCATGGGCAGCTGACAACACAACGGATTGTAGAAGAACGTCGGGCGTCGCCGGTTCTGCTGCAAATGTGCCGCGAGAGTCTCGCGAGCAAGCAAAAACCTGGCGCCGCGCCAAAGAAGAACCCCGAATTGTATATGAACCCGGCAATTGATACGAGCCAGCCCGCTGCCGATGGCAACAGCGGTGATACCGGCGGCAACGCTTTTGGCCGCGTGCGCTTCGTGCTGGTCGAAACCAGCCACCCGGGCAACGTGGGCTCGGTGGCGCGCGCGATCAAGACCATGGGCTTCGGCAGCCTGGTGCTGGTCTCGCCACGCGAGCCGGATGTGCTGCGGCACTCCGACGCCGTCGCCATGGCCAGCGGCGCCGACGATGTGCTGGCAGGCGCGCTCATCGTCGATCAGGTCGACGCGGCGCTGGCCGGCGCCGCGCTGACCGTGGCGATGACCGCGCGCCACCGCGAATTCGGCCCGCCGCGGCTGCTGCCGCGCGCGGCAGCGGGACGTGCGCGCCAGACGCTGTCCGGCAGCGGCGGCGTTGCCTTCGTGTTCGGCAACGAGCGCTATGGCCTGCCCAATGAAGTGGTCGAGCGCTGCAACGCAGTCACCCATATTCCCGCCAACCCCGCCTATACCTCGCTCAACCTGGCGCAGGCAGTGCAGCTCATCGCCTACGAGATGCGGCTGGCGCTGCTGGAGGCGGCCCCGGACGCCGGCGCCAATATCGGCTATGCTGGTGAGCCGGCCACGGCCGAGCAGGTCGAGGCCATGTTCGGCCATCTGCAGACGGGCCTGGAGGCAATCGGTTTTCTCGATCCGTCCAACCCGCGCAGGCTGATGACCCGGCTGCGCCGGCTGCTGGCACGCAGCGGCCTGGAGCGCGAGGAAGTGAATATCCTGCGCGGCATCGCCAAGCATATGCTGATCGCCGCGCAGAACCAGCCGGGCCCGCACAAGGACCGGTGACAGGAGCAAGGACAGTGGCAGCAAACCGGAGCGATTCGATGCAGGGCGAGGCAGGCACGCGCGGCAAGCGCGCGTGCTGTCGCCCCGCGGCTGCGGGTTTGCGCAGGCCCGGGCGATGTTGATCGCAGCATCGCCGCAATGTCCCTGACGGATCAGGGGCCAAACACCGGTACCCCAAGCGGGCCCGGCAAATCACTTACACTCCCTGATCCCGTCCCCACCGGCCACTGACCTCGCCGGCGACCCTGCCCCGGGCACCAGCCCGCGTGGCGCGGCGCACGGCGCGGCAACACGACACGACCAAGATGTTCTCTCGCCTGAAGGAAGATATCGACACCATCATGCTGCGCGATCCCGCCGCGCGCAGCCGCCTGGAAGTGCTGACCTGCTACCCCGGCCTGCATGCCGTGGTGTTCCACCGCTTTGCGCATCGATGCTGGAACGCGGGCTTCCACTGGCTGGGGCGTTGGATCTCGCACTGGGCGCGGTTTTTCACCGGCATCGAAATCCATCCGGCGGTCAAGCTGGGCCGGCGCGTGTTCATCGACCACGGCATGGGCGTGGTGATCGGCGAGACCGCCGAGATCGGCGATGACTGCACCATCTACCAGGGCGTGACGCTGGGCGGCACCTCGCTGTACAAGGGCCAGAAGCGGCACCCCACGCTGGGCGCCAACGTGGTGGTGAGCGCGGGCGCCAAGGTGCTGGGCGGATTCGTGGTGGGCGACGGCGCGCGCGTGGGCTCCAACGCGGTGGTGCTCAAGCCGGTGCCGCCGGGCGCGACCGCCGTGGGCATCCCGGCCCGCATCATCCTGCCGGATGCGCCATCGGCGCAGCAGGGTGCCAAGCAGGAGTTCTCGGCCTATGGCATCACGCCCAATGCGGACGATCCGGTGTCGCTGGCGCTCAAGAGCCTGATCGACAATGCGGGGCGCCAGCACGACCGCATCGAGGCGGTGCTGGCCGCGCTCGACCGGCTTGGCGAACACCTGGAGAACACGCCGAACGATCCCTTCGACGCGAGCGAACTGCGCAGGCTGATGAAGTGAGCGGGGCAGGGACCGGGCCGGCGTTGCCGCTCAGTCGGTCTGCGGCAACAGGCGGAAGCCGTCGCGATCCAGTTGCAGCACCGCGGCGCGTGGATGGGCGCCATCCAGGTCCCAGTCAGTGAGCACCCAGCGCACGCCGGCGGCTTCTTCATGCCGTGCCGGGCGGTGCGTGTGTCCGTGCACCAGCAGCGACGCACCGGCGGCGCCGAGCAACTCGGCCGCGGCCGCGGGCGCCACATCACCATAAATCACCGGAACGGCCGCACCTGCGCTCAATTGCCTGGCGCGGTTGCCTTCACTGTCTGCCCGCAGCTTGCGGGCGATCGACAGACGCGCGCTCAGCGGCAGTGCCAGGAACACGCGTTGCACCCAGCGCTTGCGGGTCCAGCGGCGGAAGCGGTTATAGCGTTCGTCGTCGATGCACAGCATGTCGCCGTGGCTCAGCACCACGCGCTGGCCGGCACAGTGGATCACGGCGGGGTCGGGCAGCAGGCTGGCACCGGCAGCGCTGGCGAAGCGCTGGCCCAGCAGGAAGTCGCGGTTGCCGTGCATCAGGTACACAGCCACGCCGCGCGCTGCCAGTGCGCGCAGGGCTGCGGTCACGCGCTGCGCGAAGGGCGAGTCGGTTTCTTCGTCGCCGATCCAGAATTCAAAGAAGTCGCCCAGGATGAACAGCGTGCGCGCGTGCTGCGCGGCACGCTCGAGCGTGCGCTCGAAGGCCGCCAGCGTGCGGGGCATGCCGGGCGTCAGGTGCAGGTCTGAAATGAACCACGCCGGCGCCTGTGCCTCGAAGGGACCGGCCACCGGCGTGTGGGAGATTGCGGTCATGCGCGGTGTCGGAAGGGGAATGCCGGCACGTGGATGCGCACGGAACCGCAATCGTCAGGCATCGGCTTACTCGACGATGACGGCCTTCTCGATCACCACGTCTTCCAGCGGCACGTCCTGGTGGAAGCCCGAGCTGCCGGTGCGCACGCCCTTGATCTGGTCGACCACGTCGGTGCCTTCCACGACCTTGCCGAACACGGCATAGCCGAAGCCCTGCGGCGTGGGCGAGGAGAAGTTCAGGAAGTCGTTGTCGACCACGTTGATGAAGAACTGCGCGGTGGCCGAGTGCGGGGCGTTGGTGCGCGCCATGGCCACGGTGTAGCGGTCGTTCTTCAGGCCGTTGCCGGCTTCGTTCTCGATCGGGGCGTCGGTGCCCTTTTGCTTCATGCCGGGCTCGAAGCCGCCGCCCTGGATCATGAAGTTCTTGATCACGCGGTGGAAGATGGTGTTGTCGTAGTGGCCCTTGCGCACGTACGACAGGAAGTTCTCGACCGACTTCGGGGCCTTTTCGGCGTCGAGTTCAATGGTGATGACACCCTGGTTGGTGTGGAGCTGGACCTTGGACATGGGATTTCCTCTGTTCGGTAGTGTTATTTGACGACGGTGGCCGACTCGATCACGATCGGCGCGGCCGGCACATTGCGCATGGGGCCGTAGGCCGTGGTCGGCACGCTCTTGATCTTGTCGATCGTCTCCATGCCTTCCACCACCTTGCCGAACACTGCGTAGCCGTTGCCGTCCGGCTGCGGGTAGTCGAGATTCGGATTATCCACCACATTGACGAAGAACTGCGCGGTGGCCGAGTTGGGGTCGCTGGTGCGTGCCATGGCCACCGTGCCGGCCTTGTTCTTCAGGCCGCCGCGGGCTTCCAGCGGGATCGGAGCACGGGTGGGCTTTTCCTTCATGTCGCGGTCGAAGCCGCCGCCCTGCACCATGAAGCCATTGATCACGCGATGGAAGATGGTGCCACTGTAGAAGCCGCTCTTCACATATTCCAGGAAGTTCGCGACGGTCCTGGGCGCGGCCTCGGGGTAGAGCTCGACGGTGAACTTGCCGGCACTGGTGACGAACTGGACGCGCTCGGCGGCCTGCTGAGCCAGCGCGCTGAACGAGTACAGTGCCAGGGCGCCTGCGGTCAGGCCGGCCAGGACGATGCGGCGGGAACGGATCATGAAGGAACTCCGGTATGTCTGGATGATGCACATGGTCCGGGCGCGCCGCGCCCGGACCTTGGGATGAGTGGCCGTCAGTTGGCTGCAGGGGCGCTGGCAGGTGCCTGGCGCTGCGTTGGCGGCGCCTTGCGGCCGGTGCCGGCGGGCGCCGCCGGCTTGGCCGGCGCCGCGGCATCAGGGTTCAGCTGGCGCAGGCCGGCACTGGCGCGGGTATCGCCCGGATTGCGGCGCAGCGCTTCGGCGTAGGCCTGCTCGGCCAGGCGGCGGTAGACGTCGCCCAGGTTGGTATAGCCGATGGCAAAGCCCGGCTTGACTTCGGTGGCCAGCAGCAACTCGGCCTCGGCGCGCTTCAGGTCGCCGCGCTTGGCGTAGAGCAGCGCCAGGTTGTTGTGGGGCTCGGGCAGTTCCGGGAACTCCTGCGCCATTTCGGCAAAGGCCTGGATGGCGGCGTCCTCGCGGCCGGACTGGGCCAGGGCCCAGGCGCGCTGGAAGCGTGCCTGCGCATTGCGCGGGTTGGCGGCCAGCACGCGGTCGAAGCCCTTGATGGCTTCGTCGTAACGGCGCGCGTTGGCCGCCTGCTGGGCCTCGCTCATGCCAGGATCGGTCGACTGGATGCCGCCGACCGGCGTCGTCGGCGCGGCCAGCGACAGCGGGCCGTTCTGCGCGTAGGCAGGGGCCGCCAGCGCGGCGGCCAGGGCCAGCAGGGGCAGTACGGCGCGATGGCCGCGTCGGCGCGCGGGGGCGGCGAACATGGCAGAAGACGGGGAGGGCAGCGGCAGGCTCATTGAGGACAGGTCCGTTATACTCCGCGGCATTCTAGCAAAGCGGCAAGTCCGGCACGAAGGCGATGACATCGGGGCAGCGGGCGCGGCATCTCGCGCGGCGCTGGCGGCGCCGTGCCGGAGGCAACCAGCGCAGCGCCTTCCGGTAAGATATGGGGCGCGACGGAATTGCGCCAGTGGCCGCGTTGCCGCCGGCGGCCTGCCAGGCGCCGGGCAACCGGCGCCACGGCCCGTGCTGCCTGCTGTGCGAACCCCGGCAGTCTCCTCTCACCACTCACTTCGTTTCATGCAGCTTCTGAACATCTACAACACGCTCGCGCGTGAGAAACAGCCATTCGTGCCAATCGAACCCGGCAAGGTCCGCATGTATGTGTGCGGCATGACGGTGTACGACTATTGTCACGTTGGCCACGCTCGCGTGATGGTGGTGTTCGACATGGTGCACCGCTGGCTGCGTGCCGCCGGCTACGAGGTGACGTATGTGCAGAACATCACCGACATCGACGACAAGATCATCCGCCGCGCGGCCGAGAACGGCGAGACCATCGGCGAGCTGACCACGCGCTTCATCCAGTACATGCACGAGGATGCCGCCGAGCTGGGCGTGATCCGCCCCGACCACGAGCCGCGCGCCACCGACTACGTGCCGCAGATGCTCGACATGATCGGCAAGCTGGAAGCCAAGGGCCTGGCCTACCAGGCCAGCGACGGCGACGTGAACTATTCGGTGCGCAAGTTCGCCGGCTACGGCAAGCTCTCGGGCAAGTCGCTGGAAGACCTGCGCGCCGGCGAGCGTGTCAGCGCCAACGACGCCAAGCAGGACCCGCTCGACTTCGTGCTTTGGAAGTCCGCCAAGGCCAGCGAGCCGCCCGAGAGCAAGTGGGACTCGAAGTGGGGCGCCGGCCGCCCGGGCTGGCACATTGAATGCTCCGCCATGAGCTGCACGCTGCTGGGCGAGCATTTCGACATCCATGGCGGCGGGGCAGACCTGCAGTTCCCGCACCACGAGAACGAGATTGCGCAGTCTGAAGGCGCCAGCGGCAAGCCCTTCGTCAACATGTGGATGCACAACGGCTTCGTGCGCATCAACGACGAAAAAATGTCCAAGTCGCTTGGCAATTTCTTCACCATCCGCGAGGTCCTGAAGTCGTACGACGCCGAGGTCGTGCGCTTCTTCATCCTGCGCGCGCACTACCGCAGCCCGCTGAACTACAGCGACGCGCACCTGGACGATGCGCGTCACGCCCTGACACGCCTGTACACGGCGCTCAAGGACAGCCAGCCGGGCGGCTGCGCGGTGGACTGGGACGAGCCGCACGCCAGGCGCTTTGCCGAGGCCATGGGCGACGACTTCAACACGCCGATTGCGATGTCGGTACTGTTCGATCTGGCCAGCGAGATCAACCGCACCGGCTCGACCGCGGCTGCGCGCCAGCTCAAGGGGCTGGCAGGCACGCTGGGCCTGCTCGAGCGCGATCCGCATACCTTCCTGCAAGGCGGCAGGTCCGACGACGGCATCTCGCCGGAACAGATCGAGACCCTGATCGCCGCGCGCAAGACCGCCAAGGTGGAGCGCAACTTTGCCGAAGCGGACCGCATCCGTGCGCAACTGCTGGAAGCTGGCATCGTGCTGGAAGACAAGCCGGGCGGTGCCACCGAGTGGAGGCGTGCTTGAACGCTGCCGCGCGCAAGCCCGCCATCGCCACGCCTCCCGCCACGAGGGGCCGGGTGAAGGCGGCCGGTCCGCGCCCGGGCAAGGCTGGCGCCAAGGAGGCGCCGCTGCCTGACGGCAAAGACACGGCCAGGGACACGCGCAACGCCAAGGCCGTGCTGCCCGAAGCGGATGCGGTGCCGCTGCCGGTCGAAACCGTCATCGACGCGGTGCGCCCCGCCTACTGGGACGAGGCCTGCGCCGACCTGATGAAGCGCGACCGCATCCTGCGCAAGATGATCCCGACCTACGGCCCGGCGCACCTGGTGTCGCGCGGGGATCCGTTCGTCACGCTGGCGCGCGCGGTGGTGGGCCAGCAGATCTCGGTCAAGGCGGCACAGTCGGTGTGGGAGCGGCTGCATGCCCTGTGCCCCAGGCTGACCCCGGCACAGTTCCTGCGCGCCGGTCCCGAGAAGCTGGCCGGTTGCGGCCTGTCGAAGCGCAAGGGGGAATACCTGGTCGACCTGGCCGACCATTTCAAGGCGGGCACGGTGCATGTCGGCGAATGGGCGCAGATGGACGACGAAGCGGTAATTGCGGAGCTGACGCAGATACGCGGCATCGGCCGCTGGACCGCCGAGATGTTCCTGATGTTCAACCTGATGCGGCCCAACGTGCTGCCCCTCGATGACATCGGCCTGATCAACGCGATCTCCGCCAATTACTTCAGCGGCGAGCCGGTCACGCGCAGCGAGGCGCGCGAGGTGGCGGCCAACTGGGAGCCCTGGCGAACCGTGGCCACGTGGTATATGTGGCGCAGTCTTGACCCGCTCCCAGTGACGTATTAGGCATTGCAGCAAGAAAATTTAGTGGCAGGTGCAGTCCGGGCTATCTGGCAGGCGCTAAGATAGCGACCAAATTCCGGTAGAATGCGCCCCTTCACAGACAGGTACGTGTGATTTTATGAAAACCACCTTCCTGGATTTTGAGCAGCCCATTGCCGAACTCGAGGCAAAGATCGAAGAACTGCGCTTTGTGCAGGACGATTCGGCTGTTGATATTTCCGAAGAGATTTCGCGGCTGGCTGGCAAGAGCCAGCAGCTGACCAAAGACATCTACGCCAACCTGACCCCGTGGCAGGTTGCGCAAATCGCCCGCCACCCCCAGCGTCCCTATACGCTGGACTACGTGCGCGAGATCTTTACCGATTTCCACGAGCTGCACGGCGACCGCACCTTTGCCGACGATCTTTCGATCATCGGCGGCCTGGCGCGCTTCAACGGCCAGGCGTGCATGGTCATCGGCCACCAGAAGGGCCGTGATACGAAAGAGCGCGCCATGCGCAATTTCGGCATGCCCAAGCCCGAGGGCTACCGCAAGGCCAAGCGCCTGATGGAGCTGGCGGACAAGTTCGGCCTGCCGATCTTCACCTTCGTCGACACCCCGGGCGCATTCCCCGGCATCGACGCCGAAGAGCGCGGCCAGTCCGAAGCCATCGGCCACAACCTGTACGTGATGGCCGGCCTGAAGGTGCCCCTGATCGCCACCATCATCGGTGAAGGCGGTTCGGGCGGCGCGCTGGCGATTGCCGTGGGCGACGTGGTGCAGATGCTGCAGTTCGCCACCTACGCGGTGATCTCGCCGGAAGGCTGCGCCTCGATCCTGTGGAAGACCGCCGAGAAGGCACCGGAAGCCGCCGAGGCGCTGGGCCTGACCGCGCACCGCCTGAAGGCGCTGGGCCTGATCGACAAGATCGTGAGCGAGCCGCTGGGCGGCGCGCACCGTGACTACAAGGGCATGGCGGCGATGCTCAAGCGCTCGCTGGCCGAGTCGCTGCGCCAGTTCCAGGGCATGAGCGTGAAGGAGCTGCAGGCCCGCCGCTACGAGCGCCTGCTCGCCTATGGCAAGTTCAAGGAAACCGGCACCCAGGACTGACCCGTCCGCCCGGCTGACCGACAAGGTCGCACAGGCCCTCCAGGCCGGTGCGGCCTTTGTTGTTTCTGGCGGCGGCACGGGCGCGCCGACGATCGCGGTGGCCCTGTCGGGCGGACGCGATTCGGTCGCGCTGCTGCATGCCGCCCGTGCGGCCGCGGCGGAGTGGGGCGTTGGCGCGCGCGTGGTGGCGCTGCATGTCCACCACGGCCTGCAGGCGGATGCGGACGACTGGGACCGCTTCTGCGCCGCGCTGTGCGCGCAGTGGCAGGTCGGCTATTTCGTGCGGCGGGTGTCGGTGCAGCCCGAAGTGGGCGAGGGCGTGGAAGCGGCCGCGCGCCGCGCGCGCTACGCCGCGCTGGCGGCGATGTGTGCCGATAGCGGCGCGCGCCTGCTGCTGTTTGCCCACCACCAGGACGACCAGGTCGAGACCGTGCTGCTGCGGCTGTTCCGCGGCGCCGGCGTGGCCGGCATGGCCGGCATGCCAGGGCTGCGCCCGCTCGACGAGCGCAGCGGCGTGACGCTGCTGCGCCCCTGGCTGGATGTGGCCCGCGCCGAGATCGAGGCCTACTGCGCGGCCAACGCGCTGCAATGGGTCGACGACCCGTCCAATGCCGATGAGCGCTATGCGCGCAATGCCTTGCGCGCGCACCTGCCGGCGCTGGTCGCGGCCTTTCCGGCGTTGTCGGCCAACGTGGTGCAGGCGGCAGCGCATTTCGCCCAGGCAGGCGCACTGATCGATGAACTGGCAGCCGCCTCGCTGGCGGCGCTGGCACGCCCCGGCCGCGATGCCGACACGCTTGCCGAACTCGACCTGGGAGGGCTGCGCGCCTTGCCCGTGGCACATGCCGATGCCGTGCTGCGCTTCTGGCTGCGCGACCTCGGCGTGCGCGCGCCGTCCACCGCCAGGCTGGCGGCGATGCGCGAGCAACTGGTCGCCCACGCTGGCGGCGAGCCCGCGATCGCGCATGAAGGGCTGGTCCTGCGCCGCTTCCGCGACCGCGTGCTGGCCTGCACGCCGCCACCGATTGCCGCGCCGGCACCCGTGATGCTGGACTGGCGCGGCGAGGCCCGTATCGTCGTGCCCGGCTGGCGCGGCGAACTCCATTTCTTCCGCGATGACACCTTCGGCGTGCCCGAAGCGGCGCTGCGCCAGCCCTTGCGCCTGGCCGCCCGCAGTGGCGGCGAGCGTATCGTGCTGCGCCCGGGCGGTCCGGCCCGGGCCCTGAAGCAAGCCTGCCAGGAAGCCGGCATCCCGGCCTGGCGCCGCGCCTGGCTGCCGCTGCTGTGGTCTGGCGATACCCTGGTGCTGGCCGCCGGCCTCGGCATGCACCGCCGCTGGCCGGACGCCCCGGCGGCGCCGCGCTGGCGCGTCGAGTGGCATCCGCGGCCGCCGGCAGTGGCGATGCCGCCGCACTGAAGCGGCCGGATCGCCGTCGGCATCACTCCCGCTCTGCAGCCGAATCCCGCTCCCGCCTTGCCTGACAGGGCTTGTTCGTGTATTTTCAAGGGCTTTGCATAATCGCTGGCGTCGACAAGAAGATGGCTCTCATCGTTCACAAATACGGCGGCACTTCGATGGGTTCCACGGAACGCATCAAGAATGTCGCCAAGCGCGTGGCCAAATGGCACCGCGCCGGTCACCGCGTAGTCGTGGTGCCTTCGGCCATGTCGGGCGAGACCAATCGCCTGTTGGGACTCGCCAAGGAAATTTCGCCGCAGCCCAATCCGCGTGAGCTGGACATGCTCGCCTCGACCGGCGAACAGGCCAGCGTGGCACTGCTGGCCATCGCGCTGCACGGCGAAGACATTGACGCGGTCAGCTACACCGGCTGGCAAGTGCCGGTGAAGACCGACTCGGCCTATACCAAGGCCCGTATCGAATCGATCGACGACGAGCGCATCCTGGCCGACCTCGACGCCGGCCGCGTGGTCGTGATCACCGGCTTCCAGGGCATCGACGACGACGGCAACATCACCACCCTCGGCCGTGGCGGCTCGGACACCTCGGCCGTGGCCATCGCCGCCGCGATCGAAGCCGACGAGTGCCTGA
Source organism: Cupriavidus sp. GA3-3 (assembly GCF_000389805.1). NCBI lineage: Bacteria > Pseudomonadati > Pseudomonadota > Betaproteobacteria > Burkholderiales > Burkholderiaceae > Cupriavidus > Cupriavidus sp. GA3-3. The sequence continues at coordinate 56,973 of NZ_KB944478.1, read as the reverse complement.
TCTACACCGACGTCGACGGCGTGTACACCACCGACCCGCGCGTGGTCGAAGACGCCCGCCGCCTGGACCAGATCACCTTCGAAGAAATGCTGGAAATGGCCAGCCTCGGCTCCAAGGTGCTGCAGATCCGCTCCGTGGAGTTCGCCGGCAAGTACCGCGTGAAGACTCGCGTGCTGTCGTCGCTGACCGACCCGCTTATGCCGCTCGAGCAGGAAATGCACTCGGGCACGCTGATCACTTTTGAGGAAGACTCCACCATGGAAGCAGCCGTCATCTCCGGCATCGCCTTTGCCCGTGACGAAGCCAAGATCACCGTTCTGGGCGTGCCGGACAAGCCGGGCATCGCCTACCAGATCCTGGGCCCGGTCGCCGACGCCAACATCGACGTCGACATGATCATCCAGAACCAGTCCGTCGACGGCAAGACCGACTTCACCTTCACCGTGCCGCGCGGCGAGTACCAGCGCGCGCTGGCCATCCTGAACGACGGCGTGAAGTCGCATATCGGCGCCGGCAGCGTGTCGGGCGACCCGAAGGTATCGAAGGTGTCGGTGGTGGGCGTGGGCATGCGCTCGCACGTGGGCATCGCCAGCAAGATGTTCCGCACCCTGTCGGAAGAGGGCATCAACATCCAGATGATCTCCACCTCGGAAATCAAGATCTCGGTGCTGATCGACGAGAAGTACATGGAACTGGCCGTGCGCGCGCTGCACAAGGCCTTCGAACTGGAACAGGCGTGATCCGTTCGTGAACACTTCTGGCGGGGCCGCGATTTTTGTGTTGAGTGATCGATTTTTCGTTGACCAACACGTGCGGCGCCGCTAGAATACGCGCTTCGTTGTGTGGCTCCCTCACACAACGCAAGTTTGGGAGACGTGGCCGAGAGGTCGAAGGCACTCCCCTGCTAAGGGAGCATCCGGGCCAAAACCTGGATCGAGGGTTCGAATCCCTCCGTCTCCGCCAGTCATGGCGGCGAAACCCCGGAAGATCGCGGTCTTCCGGGGTTTTTGTTTTTCTGGCCCATCAGATGCCTTGTGCCAGAGGATCGCGCATTCAAGGCATCTCGGACATCCCGGCGCGATGAGCGATCCGCGCTGCGATTTCAGTCCTGCGGCACGATCACGGCGATGGCGTTGTTGATCAGCGCACCGGTCTCGCTTTCGTCCGGCCGCATGCCGGTTGCCAGCGTCCGGTGCAGCACGCTGGCCAGCACCATGCCGTGGAAGAGCCGGGCGCTGGCCTCGGGACTTGCCGCAAGACGGATGCCGTTGGCCTGCTGCGCGGACAGGAAGGCCGCGATATAGGCGCACGTTGCCTCCGGGCCGCGCGTGTACCAGGCATTGCCCAGCGCCGGAAAGCGCCGCGACTCCGCAAAGATCAGCCGCAGGAACGCCAGGTGCCGTTCTTCCAGCAGCGAATGCAGGAAGCTGTGCGCAATCCTGTGCAGGCCCTGCGCGGCGTTGCAGCGCGACAGGTCCAGTCCTTTCTCTGTCTTCTCCAGGAAGCGGTCGCATAGCCGCTCCACCACCGCGACGAAGAGTCCGTCCTTGCCGCCGAAATAGCTGTACACGTTGGTCTTGGAGCCGCCGCACGCCTTGACGATGTCATCCAGGCTGACGCCGTCATAGCCATGTTCCAGGAACATGTCCGCGGCGGTGCTCAGGATCAGCGCGCGTTTCTCTTCGCCGCGGCGCGTGATGCGCACGGGCGGGTGGTGGACCACAGGGGGGGAAGCGCTTTCTGGAGAGTTCATCTGGTGCAGGCGTGGCGGCGCACCCCATGCCGGGGGCCCTGCGCAGTCTACCAAAAGCCGGCAGGCTGCTGCGTTTCCCCATGTGACAAGCTCATGGCTTCAATAAATCAGAACGACTCATTTCGAATTTAAGAATACCATACGGTACGGTTTTAATTATATTTGCCACCATGGGCGACGCGCTGAAGGGCTGGACCCCAGACCCCGGCCAGAACCGTCGCTCTTCTCTTCGATGCTTAACAGGAGCAAGTGATGAAAACGGCAATGTTTGGCGCAGCAGTGGTGCTGGTGATGGCTTCGGCGGCCCAGGCCGCGGTGCGGTCGCCCGATGTCTATACAGATGGCGCACGTGCGGCACATGGCTCGATCCCCTCGGCCGGGTCGGCGCAGCGTTCGCAGCCGGGCCGGCTGGTGGACGAGCAGTTCCGCAAGGTCGCAGCGCGCAAGGCCGATCCGTATCTGGACGGCGCGGTACGCGAGGTCGATCCCTTCACCGATGGCGCGCTCGCCCGGATCGGCGAGACCGATCCGTCGGACCGTGCCTGATGATGTGCCGGCGCTGCGCCTGGCGCAGTGCCGGCTGGCTCCCGGTGCAGGTATTCCCGACCTTGCAATGCACTGTGGCACGCCCTAGAATAATTCGTATACCGCATTAGATTGCGCGTAGCGCAAAAATAGGAGACAACGTGACGGATGCCAAACGCACCGGCCACACCGCCATTGCCCATGTGGACCTCCACGGGGTGTCGGTGCATGGCAAGGATCTCAGCCAGGAACTGATCGGCAAGATCGGCTTTACGGCCTACTTTCTGTTCCTGCTTACCGGCCGCCAGCCGGACGAAAAGCTGGTGGCCATCACCGATGCCTGCCTGGTCGCCATTGCCGAACACGGACTGGTGCCCTCGGTGCAGGCCGCGCGCATGACGCTCGCCGCCGCCCCCGACGCCCTGCAGGGCGCGGTGGCCGCGGGCGTGCTGGGCTGCGGCTCGGTGATCCTGGGGGCCTCGGAAACCGCCGGGCAGATGCTGGCGCAAGTGCTGGCCGGCCGGGACGCCGGCACGCTGGCAGACAGCGCGCACGCGGTGGTGCGGGCCTTGCGGCAGGCGCGACAGCCGCTGCCGGGCTTCGGCCACCCCACGCACAAGCAGGGCGATCCGCGCGCGCACCGCCTGCTGACATTCGCGCGTGAACTCGGCATCTCGGGCGACCACGTCGCCGCGCTCGAGGCGGTGGCCGCGGCGGTTCCCGAGCACTACAGCAAGGCCTTGCCGCTCAATGTGTCGGGCGCGATCCCCGCGGTGCTGCTCGACGCCGGCTATCCCGCCAGCGCGCTCAAGGGCGTACCGATGCTGGCCCGCGTGGCGAGCCTGATCGCCCACCTGCAGGAAGAGCGCGCGCAACCCATCGGCTTTATCCTGGCCGACGCCGCCGAACACGCCATCACTTACAGCGCCGCGCCGGCGCAAGCATCATGAAGCCGCCCGCACTCCCTGCCGGCGACGCGCTGGTGGCGCCGCTCGATGTGCTCAGGCAGTACCGCGCCCACGATGCCACGCTCACCGGCTTCCTTGCCGCCCGCGTGGCGGCGCACCCGGACAAGCCGGCGCTTGTGTTCGAGGGCGAGACCTGGAGCTATCGCCAGCTCGACCAACGGATCGGCCTCACCGCGGACTGGCTGGCGCAGGCGATGCAAGTCGGACCCGGCGACCGTGTCGGCGTGCTCTCGACCAACCATCCGTCCACCGTGGTGCTGATGTTCGCGCTGGCCCGTATCGGCGCGACCATGGTGCCGGCCAATCCCGAGTACCGGCTCGACGAGGCGCTGTACGTATTCCGGCACGCGCAGGTGTGCGGCCTGGTGTGCGCGCCCGGCACGCTGGCGACCGGCGCCGCCGTGGCCGCGGACCTGGGCGGTGACGTCTGGCTGCGCGCCAACGAGGATGGCGATCACGGCGTGCCGACGCTGGCCGCATCGATCGCGGCGCATGCGGCGCAGCCGGCCAACGCTGCCCCGGGCGTCGACAGCGACCGCAGCACCGCCCTGATCATCTACACCTCAGGCACCACCGGCTTTCCCAAGGGCGCCATGCACAGCCATCGTGGCTACGTGCTGACCGCCGAGGCCTTTGTCGGCCGCCTGCACTTGCAGCCGGACGAGCGCGTGATGTGCGTGATGCCGCTGTTCCATATCAATGCGTTGATGTATTCGGTGGGCGGGGCGCTGGCCTGCGGCGGCTGCCTGGTGCTGATGCGCCGTTTCTCGGCGTCGTCGTTCTGGCGCTTCGCGGCCGAGAGCGGCGCGACCGAGGTCAACCTGGTGGCCGCCGCCGGCAGCATCCTGGCGCGGCGCCCGCGCGCGGAATTCGTGCCGGGCCATCGCATTACCAAGATGTTCATTGCGCCGCAGACCCAGGAGATGGTGCGGGTGATGAAGCAGGAATTCCATGTGCCGCGCCTGATCGAGTGCTACGGCATGACGGAAATCCCCGGCGTCATCGCCAATCCGTTCAACGGCCCGCACAAGCTCGGCACCATGGGCCTGATCTCGCCGCACCCGGACCCGGCCGTGCCGGTGCCCGAGGCGCGCATCGTCGATGACGACGGCCACGACGTGGCACCCGGCGCCGCGGGCGAACTGCTGATCCGCACCCCGACGCTGATGCAGGGCTACTACCGCGACGCCGTGCAGACCGAGGCCGCGTTCCGCGACGGGTGGTTTGCCACCGGCGATCTGGTGCGCCAGGACAGCGATGGCTACTACGTGTTCGTCGCGCGCAAGAAGGACGTGATCCGCCGCAAGGGCGAGAACGTGTCGGGAGCCGAGCTCGACCGCATCTTCGGCGAGCACCCCGCAGTCGAGGAAGCGGCGGCCATCGGCGTGCCGGCGGACCTGGGCGAAGAAGAGATCCTGCTGGCGGTGCAGTTCCGCCCCGGGCAGTCGGTCGAGCCGGGCGAGTTGCTCGCCTGGGCTCGGGACCGGCTGGCCGTGCACAAGCTGCCGCGCTATGTCGTCGCCGTGGATGCCATTCCGCACACCCCTACGCACAAGCCGGCCAAGCACAAGCTGAAAGCGGATGGAACCCTGTTCGCCCGCGCCATCGACATGGCCGCCGCCAGCCACTGACAAAGAATCACCGGAGACAGCGATGGACAACCCCGACAACTACACCCTGCAACGCGCCTTCGATGCCATGTGCAGCGATGCGCCCGGCGCGGACCCGGTCCTGCAGGCGCAGTTCCGCGTGGCGCTGAAGCACTTCCACGCCATGCTGGACGAACTGAAGCTGACCGACCGGCAGCTCTACCGGATCGCCACCTGGATAGGCAAGGTGGCCCAGCAGGATGAACTGATCATGCTGTGCGACATGATGGGCCTGACCATGCGCGCGCTGGACCTGGCACGCACCGATGACCACGCCACGCCGCAGAACGTGACCGGTCCGTTCCCCAAGGACGAGATCGCCGAAGGCTCCAACCCATGCCATATCGCCACCGACGACGAGCCTGGCCAGCGGCTGGAGGTGCGCGGCCGCGTGCTGGATGCCGCCACCGGCAAGCCGGTACCGGGCGCGATGATGATCGTATGGCAGCCCAACCAGTTCGGCCGCTATGAGAACGAAGATGACTCGCAGTCGGAAGACAACCTGCGCGGCAAGCTGCGTTGCGAGGCCGATGGCAGCTTCCAGGTGTTCACCATCCGCCCGGGTGGCTACATCATCGGCCGCGAGGATACCGAAGTGGGCGTGCTGATGAAGCGGCTGGGCCGCAACCGGCAGCGCGCGCCGCACATCCACTACCGGGTGATGCAGCCAGGCTACCGGAACCTGACGTCGCAGCTGTATTTCGCCGGTGATCCGGCCAATCCGGTCGACTGCATCTTCTCAACCATCGACGACCACATCGTCGACGCGCTGCCGCACCCGGAGCGCGACGGCTACCAGCTGGTCAACCTGGATATCGTGCTGCAGCCTGAAACGGCGCAGTAAGCCGGCGCGCGAGGCCGCTCAGGAGGCGGCGGTAATGGAGTGCGCCAGCGCCGGTGCGCGCCGGATCGCCGCCTCGATCGACGCGGCGGCTTCGCGCAGCGCCGGCAGCCGGGTGGCGACCAGTTCGTCCGGGCTGGTGCGCTCGGTTTCGGTGGAGCAGTTGATGGCGGCGATCACGCGCTGTTGCGGGTCACGCACCGGCACGGCGATCGACAGCACGCCCAGCTCCAGCTGGCTGTCCTGGATGGCATAGCCCTGCTCGAGCGCGCGTGCCAGCGCCGCGCGCAGCGCGTCGGCATCGCTGAGTGTCAGCGGGGTGAATTTCTGGAATGGCGCCTTGTCGAGGATCTTGTTCTGCTGGGCCTTGGGCGCGTGCGCCAGCAAGGCCAGGCCAAGGGAGGTGCAATGGACCGGCAGCCGGTAACCCACCGAAGCCCGGAAGGCGATGCGCCGGCGGCTGGGCACATGCGCCAGGTAGACCACGCTGTCGCCGTCGAGGATGGCAAGCGAGACCGAATCGCGGAAGCGCTCGGCCACCTCCTGCAGGAACGGCTGCACGATGTCGCGCAGGTTCATCGAGCTGAGGAAGGCGGCGCCCAGCGACAGCACCTTGGGCAGCAGCACGAAGCGGCGGCCGTTGGCGCCGATATAGCCCAGCGCCTGCAGCGTCAGCAGCGCGCGGCGCGCGGTCGCGGGCGTCATGCCGGTGGCCTGCGCCACTTCGCTCAGCGTCAGTTCCGGCGTGGTCTCGGTAAAGGCCTGGATCACCGCAAGGCCCCGCGCCAGCGCCGCGACGTAGTCGCGGTGGCCTTCCTCGAGCTTCGGCGGAGCGTCGTTGTCGACGGGGGCGGACGGTTTGGCGGCGGAGGTCATGGCCGTATTTTAGCCGCAACGGACCGCATGCAACACAAGGGCCGGGGCCATCGCAGGCCACCGGATCCGGGAGACATCGCATCATGAGACTCGACCCCACTTCGCTGCGCCTGTTTGTCGCCGTGGCCGAAACCGGCTCCATCGCCGCGGCGGCGGAGCACGCGCACCTTGCCGCGGCCGCGGTCAGCAAGCGCGTGAGCGAACTGGAGCAGGGGCTGGGCACGGCCTTGCTGATGCGCAGCAACAAGGGCGTGCAGCCGACCATGGCCGGGATGGAGCTGGCGCACCTGGCGCGCGGCGTGCTGCACAACCTCGATGACATCCTGGTGCGCATGCGCGACTACGGCGGCGGCTTGCGCGGGCAGGTGAGGGTGATGGCCAATATCTCGGCCATCACGCAGTTCCTGCCGGCGCAGCTCAAGTCGTTCCTGGCCGAGTACCCGCTGATCGACGTGCACCTGGAAGAGCGCGTCAGCACCGCCATCGTGCGCGCGGTGGCCGAGAACGCCGCGGACATCGGCATCTTCACCGCGGGCGCGGTGGGTGCGGAGCTGGAGACGTTCCCCTACCGGCGCGACGAACTGGTCGTGGTGGTGCCCGGCGCGCATCCGCTGGCCGGGCGGCACTCGGTGACCATCCGCGAGGCCTTCGACTACGACTTCGTCAGCCTGCACGCAGGCAGCCAGATCCACCTGCAGCTGGCCAAGGCTGCCAGCGAGGCCGGCCGCGTGTTCAAGCCGCGCATCCACGTGCCCGGCTACGACGCGCTGTGCCTGATGGTGCAGGCGGGACTGGGCCTGGGAATCCTGCCCAGGTCCAGTGCCGGGCCTTACCAGCAGACCCTTGGCATCCGCACCGTCGCGCTCGATGAAGCGTGGGCCGCGCGCCAGCTGGTGATCGGCGTGCGTGCGTATGAGGGCCTGTCCGCGGTGGCGCGGCTGCTGGTGGACCGGCTGCGCGAGGATGAATAGCGCGCCAGCGCTGCCATCGTTTTTCGCGATGGCGGGCTCGCCAATGGTTGCTTTACCGCGCGCGCGGGTTCTTCCAATCTTGCATCACAGACCACCGTATCCACAGGAGCAGCAAACCGCCATGGCTAACGAAGCGAACAACGGAACGATGCCGCTGCAGGGCGTCCGCGTGATCGAACTCGGCTCGCTGATCGCAGGCCCGTATGCGGGCGGACTGCTCGCGCAGTTCGGCGCCGAAGTGCTGAAGATCGAATCGCCCAAGGACGGCGACCCGCTGCGCAAGTGGCGCAAGCTGTATGAAGGCACCTCGCTCTGGTGGTATAGCCAGAGCCGCAACAAGAAGTCGCTGACGCTGGACCTGCGTTCGGCGCAGGGCCAGGAGATCGTGCGCAAGCTGGTCACCGAAGCCGATATCGTGATCGAGAACTTCCGCCCCGGCACGCTCGAGAAATGGGGCCTGGGCTGGGAGGACCTGCGCAAGGTGAACCCCGCGCTGGTCATGGTGCGCATCTCCGGCTACGGCCAGACCGGACCCTACAAGGACCGCCCCGGCTTTGCCGCGATTGCGGAATCGATGGGCGGGCTGCGCTATGTCAGCGGCTATCCCGACCGGCCGCCGGTGCGCTCGGGCGTGAGCATCGGCGACACGCTGGCATCGCTGTATGGCGTCATCGGCGCCTTGCTGGCCATGCACCACCTGCGCGCCAACCAGGGCGAAGGGCAGTTTGTCGACGTGGCGCTCTATGAGTCGGTCTTTGCCGTGATGGAGAGCCTGGTGCCGGAGTACGCCAAGTTCGGCCATGTGCGCGAGCGTTCGGGCGCCAGCCTGCCGGGCATCTCGCCGTCGAATACGTATCCGTGCCAGGATGGCCAGTACGTGATCATTGCCGGCAACGGCGACGCCATCTTCCGGCGCTTCATGGCCGCCATCGGCCGCGACGACCTGGGCCAGGACCCGCGCCTGGCGCACAACGACGGGCGCGTGCAGCACAACGCCATGCTCGACGACGCCATCACCGCGTGGACCTCCGCGCATGACCTCGACACAGTGCTGGCAACGCTGGAAGCCGCGGCCGTGCCCTGCGGAAAGATCTACACCGCAGCGGAGATCAGCAGCGACGCGCACTACCGCGCGCGCGACATGATCGAGCCGCACCAGTTGCCGGATGGCTCGCCGGTGGAGCTGTCCGGCATCGTGCCCAAGCTCAGCGGGACCCCGGGGCGCACCAGGTGGATCGGCCCCGAACTGGGCCAGCACACCGAAGAGATCCTGGCGGGCATCGGCATTGCCGGCGACGAGCTGCGCGCGCTGCGCGCCGCCGGCGTGGTCTGAGCCCGCCCCAACGAAAAGGAAAGAACCATGTGGCTTCCTAACACCCCCCGGCGCGTGCGCATCAATGAAGTGTCCGTGCGCGACGGCTTCCAGATCGAGCCGGAATTCGTCCCCACCGAACAGAAGATCGCGCTGATCGACCGCCTCTCGGAAAGCGGCCTGGCCAGGATCGAGATCACCTCGTTTGTCTCGCCCAAGGCGATCCCGAACCTGCGCGATGCAGAGGCGGTCGCGAAAGGCATCCGCCGCCAACGGGACGTGGTCTACACCGCGCTGGTGCCCAATGCGCGCGGCTGCGAGCGCGCACTGGAGTGCGACCTCGACGAGATCAACCTGGTGATGTCCGCCAGCGAGACGCACAACCTGGCCAACATGCGCATGACCTGCGACCAGTCGCTGGAGCAGTTCCGCGGCGTGATGCAGCTGGCGCAGTCGGCCGAGCTGGCCGTCAGCGGCTGCGTGGCGACCGCGTTCGGCTGCCCGTTCGAAGGCGAGATCGCGCCGGAACGGGTGAAGTGGGCCGCGGGCCGCTACCTGGAACTGGGCATGGACAGCATCACGCTGGCCGATACCACCGGCATGGCCGACCCGCGCCAGGTGAGCAAGCTGGTCGAGGCGTTCCTGCGCTGGTTCCCGGGCGTGCCGCTGACCCTGCATTTCCACAACACGCGCGGCATGGGCCTGGCCAATGTGCTGGCCGGCCTGGCGGCGGGCGTGGACAGTTTCGATGCGTCGCTGGGCGGGCTGGGCGGCTGCCCCTTTGCGCCGGGCGCGACCGGCAACATCTGCACGGAAGACCTGGTGCACATGCTGGAGTCTTCCGGCATCGACACCGGTGTCGACCTGGACCGGCTGCTCGGCGCGGCGCGCGAGCTGCCGGCGCTGGTCGGACACGATATTTCCGGGCAGGTGGTCAAGGCCGGCAAGACCACCGAGCTGCATCCGGTGCCTGAGTGGGTGGGCGCAAGGTAACCCGCGTCCGCCACGAGAAATACAAGGAGAGACCCCCATGACTGAACCCGACCGCCCGGCGAGCCTGCTCGACAAGCTCTGGGCCAGCCACGTGATCCACCAGGAGCCGGACGGACCCGCGCTGATCTATATCGACCGCCACCTGGTCAACGAGGTGACCAGCCCGCAGGCCTTCGAAGGCCTGCGCCTGAACGCGCGCAAGGTGTGGCGCGCCGCTTCCGTGCTGGCAACGGCCGACCACAACGTGCCGACCACCGCGCGCAAGCTGGGCATTGCCGATCCCGTCAGCCGCGCGCAGGTCGAGGCCCTGGACCAGAACTGCGCAGACACCGGCATCGTCAACTTCGGCATGGACGATCCGCGCCAGGGCATCCTGCACGTGGTCGGTCCGGAGCGCGGCGCCACCTTGCCCGGCATGAGCATTGCCTGCGGCGACTCGCACACGTCAACACACGGCGCGTTCGCAGCGTTTGCGTTCGGCATCGGCACCTCCGAAGTGGAGCAGGTGCTGGCCGCGCAATGCCTGTGGATGAAGAAGCCCAGGTCGATGCTGGTGCGGGTGGACGGCGAGCTGCCCCGTGGCGTGTCCGCCAAGGACATCGCGCTGGCGCTGATCGGCCGCATCGGCACCGCCGGCGCCACCGGCCACGTGATCGAGTTTGCCGGCAGCACGATCCGCGGCCTCAGCATGGAGGCGCGCATGACCGTGTGCAACATGGCGATCGAAGCGGGCGCGCGCGCCGGCATGGTGGCGGTGGATGAAACCACGCTGGCCTACCTGGACGGCCGCCCGCAAGCACCGGCCGGTGCGATGTGGGACGCCGCCACCGGCTACTGGCGCACGCTGCGCAGCGATCCGGGCGCCGCCTTCGATGCCGTGGTGGAGCTGGATGCCACCGCGATCCGCCCGCACGTGACCTGGGGCACCTCGCCGGAAATGGTGGTGGCCGTCGGCGAGCGCATTCCCGATCCGCGCGACGAGCGCGACCCGGTGCGGCGCAAGAGCATCGAGCAGGCGCTGGACTACATGGGCCTGCTGCCGAATACGCCGATCGAGGCGGTCGCGCTGGACAAGGTATTCATCGGCTCATGCACCAATGCGCGCCTGGAAGACCTGCGCGCCGCGGCGGCGGTGCTGCGCGGGCGCCATGTCTCGCCGCGCATCAGGCAGGCGCTGGTGGTACCGGGCTCCGGGCTGGTCAAGTCGCAGGCCGAGGCCGAGGGGCTGGACCAGGTGTTCATCGCCGCCGGCTTCGAATGGCGCGAACCGGGCTGCTCGATGTGCCTGGGCATGAACGATGACCGCCTGGCGGCCGGCGAACGCTGCGCTTCCACTTCCAACCGCAACTTCGAAGGCAGGCAGGGGCCGGGCGGGCGCACCCACCTGGTCAGCCCGCAGATGGCGGCCGCAGCCGCGGTGGCGGGCCACTTCATCGATGTGCGCTCGCTGTAGACCACCGGAGGAAACCGAGCAATGAGAGCCTTTACCACCCTGGATGGCCTGGTGGCGCCGCTGGACCGAGCCAATGTCGATACCGACGCCATCCTGCCCAAGCAGTTCCTGAAGTCGATCCGACGCAGCGGCTTCGGCCCCTACCTGTTCGACGACTGGCGCTACCTGGACCACGGCGAGCCCGGGCAGGACTGCAGCAGCCGGCCCCTCAACCCGGATTTCGTGCTGAACCAGCCGCGCTACCGCGGCGCCTCGATCCTGCTGGCGCGCGAGAACTTCGGTTGCGGCTCATCGCGCGAGCATGCGCCGTGGGCGCTGGAGGACTTCGGCCTGCGCGCGCTGATCGCGCCCAGCTTTGCCGACATCTTCTACAACAACTGCCTGAAGAACGGCCTGCTGCCGATCGTGGCGGCGCCGGACGTGGTCGAGCGCCTGTTCGCCGAGATCGCGGCCACGCCGGGCTACCGGCTGCAGGTGGACCTGGCCGCGCTGCAGGTGGTGACGCCGTCGCGCGAGGCCATTGCCTTCACGCTGGATCCGTTCAAGCAGCACTGCCTGCTGAACGGCCTGGACGATATCGCGCTGGCGCTGCGCCATGCCGGGCAGATCCGGGATTACGAGCAGGCGCGGCGGCAATTGGAGCCCTGGCTCTTTGACTGAATGATCCCCTGACGGCAGCCGGCCGTCCGAGCCGGCACCGTCGACACAGACAATGGATGGAGACCCTATGTCCTGGCAATTTCATACGACCCACGCGCTGCGTGCCGCAGCCTTCGGCCTGGCCTGCCTGGCAGGCACGGGCGCCGCACTGGCGCAGACCTATCCCGCGCAGCCGATCCGCATGGTGGTGCCTTACGCACCGGGCGGAACCACCGACATCATCGCCAGGCAACTGGCGCAGCGCATGTCCGAGAAGCTGGGCCAGCCGGTGGTGGTGGAAAACAAGAGCGGCGCCAATACCGTGATCGGCGCCGACGCGGTGGCCAAGGCGCAGCCCGACGGCTACACGCTGCTGCTGACCAACGATGCCACCTTCGTGCTCAACCCGGTGGTGCTGCCGTCGGTGTCGTACAACGTCGCGCGCGACTTTGCCCCGGTGGCGACGATCGGCTACGTGCCGCTCGTCATGGCCGTCTCGGGCAGCCTGCCGGTGGACAGCGTCAAGGACCTGGCCGCATATGCCAAGGGCCGTCCGCAAGCCCTCAGCTACGGCTCGTTCGGCAGCGGCAGCCAGCCGCACCTGATGGGCGCGCTGTTCAACAAGCTGGCCGGCACCGACCTGGTCCACGTGCCGTACAAGGGCTCGGCGCCGGCGGTGGCAGACGTCGTCGGCGGCCAGATCCTGATGACCTTCCCGGCGCTGCCGACGATCCAGAGCTTTGTTGCGGCAAAGAAACTCAAGGTGCTCGCCGTCAGCGGCGACAAGCGCACGCGCGCGCTGCCGCAGGTGCCCACCTTTGCCGAGGCCGGCTACAAGGACATGGACATCTCGGCCGTCTACGGCGTGCTGGCCCCGGCCAAGGTGCCGCGCGCGGTGGTCGACAAGCTGAACGCCACCATCCGCGAGATCCTGGACGACAAGGACTTCGTCGAGAAGCACTTCGCCGCGCAGGGGATGGTGCCGATGAAGCTGAGCCCGGCGCAGTTCTCGCAGTACATCGAGACGCAGACCCGCCAGACGCGCAAGCTGGTCGAGCTGTCCGGCGTCAGGGTCGAGTAGGGGACGGGCCATGACCAACACAAGCAACGCACACACGGTGCAATCACCGCGGCTTGGATGGATCGGCGTTGGCGCCATGGGCCGGCCGATGTGCCTGAACCTGCTGAAAGCCGGCTACCGGCTCGCGGTCTTTGACCGCATGCCGGCGCAGTGCGAGGCGGTGGCCGCTGCGGGGGCCGCGGTGGCGCCGTCTGCGCAGGCACTGGTGGCGGAATCCGATGTGGTGTTCTCAACGATCTTCGACGATGGCGGGCTGCGCGACCTGTTCCTGGCCTCCGGCGGCGTTGCCGGCGCCGCGACGGCGGACAAGGTCTTTGTCGACATGAGCACGGTCTCGCCCGATGCCTCGGCAGAGGTGGCTGCCGCGCTCGCGCGGCGCGGCGCCGCTTTTCTGCGCGCGCCGGTGTCGGGCACGGTATCGCTGGCGGCGAGCGCGCAGCTGAGCTGTTTCGTGTCCGGGCCGCGGCCGGCCTTCGACGCGGTGCAGCCCGTCCTCGCGTGCCTGACCGCGCGCCAGTCATACGTGGGCGGCGCGGACGAGGCCCGCGTCATCAAGCTGATGATCAACATGATGGTGTTCATGAGCACCGCGGTGATCGGCGAAGGGCTGGCCTTCGGCGCGCGCGCCGGGCTGGACCGCGCGCTGATGGTCGATGCGATCAACGACAGCATCGTCGGCAGCGCCCACTACCGCACCAAGGCAGAGCAGCTCAAGCAGCGCGACTACGCCGCCGTCGGCCCGATCTCGCTGGTGGTGAAGGACCTCGACCTGGCATTGGCGGTGGCCCGCGACAACGCGGTCGCGCTGCCGATGTCGTCGCTGGTGCGGCAATACCTGGCGCTGATGCAGCAGCGCCGGCAGGGCCATCTCGACATCGCCGCGCTGGCCGATGTGCTCGAGTGGGCAGGCGTGCCCGGCGCAGTGTAATCGGGCCAACCCGATACCTACAACAAGGACGGAGACATGAACCACAACCCGATCACCCGGGCGCCACGCGCCCTGTTTGCCGCCGCCGGGCTTGCCCTGGTCCTGGCGATGCCGCCGGTGCTGGCCCAGGGCAAGCCCGGCGCCGAACCGGTCCGCATCGGCGGCCTGTTCTCGATCACCGGCGGCCTTGCCGCCGTGGGCCAGGCCGAGCGCGAAGGCGCGCTGCTGGCGCAGAAGGTCGTCAATGCCCGTGGGGGTATTGGCGGGCGGCCGCTGGAAATGATTGTCGAAGACGACGGCTCCAGCCCGGATTCCGCCGTCGCCAAGGCGAACGCGCTGCTCCATACGCACAAGGTTCGCGCCATCGTCGGGCCATCGGGCATTGCCCAGACGGTTGCCATCGGCGGCATCACACAGGCGCAGAAGGTGCCACTGTTCTCGTTCTCGGGACTGGGGCCCGCGGTGGAGCGCGAACGCCATTGCGTGTTCCACCTGACGCCGTCGCAGGAGCTCAACGCGCGTGCCGTGCTGGCCTATGCGCGCGACAACGGCCTGAAGCGCGTCGGCGTGCTGCATGACTCGGGCTACGGGCAGGTGGTATGGACCAGCCTGAAGACGCTGGATCGCGAGTACGGCGTCAGCTTCATACAGGTGGAGAAGTTCGAGATCGCCGCCACCGATGTCACCACGCAGGCGGCCAAGATCAAGGCGGCCACGCCGGATGCCATCATCGTCATCTCGACCTCGCCCGCGCCGTTCCGCAACGTGCGCCAGCTGAAGGTCGGCGTTCCCATCATCTCCGTGCATGGCACGGCTACCTACGAGACCGTCAAGGCCATGGGCGAGGCCGCGGACAACATCATCCATCCCGAGTTCATCGTGTCCGAAGACCCGCTGCCGGGACAGAAGGAATTCGTCGAGGCCTTCCGCAAGGAGTACGGCAAGCTGCCCAAGCATTTCTCGGCGGTGGGCTGGGATGCGGTCATGGCCCTGGCCGCAGGCCTGAAGGCGGCCGGTGCCGATGCGCCGGGCGACAAGCTGTGCAGCGCGTTGCGCCGGCCTTACCAGGGCGTCACCAGCGGCTACGACTTCGCCGCGCCCGACATGGGCGGCATGACGCTGGCCGGCTTCACGTACTCGAAGCTGCAGAAGGGCCGGTTCGAGCGGCTGCCCTACAAGGCCAAACCATAGCCTGCGACGCTCGCGGGAAAGGAGCTGGTATGTCCACTACCCTCGTATTCCAGGCGATCCTGTCCGGGATCACCAATGGCTTTGTCTACGCGCTGATCGGCGTGGGCATGGCCATCATCTTCAAGGGCACGCGCATCGTCAATGCGATGCAGGGCGAGTTCGCGGTGATCGGCGCGCTGGTGGCGGTGTTCGCGCTGAAGGCGCTGGGCCTGCCATATGCGTTGGCGATTGCCGGCGGCATTGCCGCCGGTGCCGTCAGCGGCCTGGCCATCGACGTGCTGTTCGTGCGGCCGATGCTGCGCCGCGGCGCCGGCGAAGAGAGCTTCCTGCTGCTGACCATTGGCCTGGCCTTTGCGCTGTCGGCCGCGGCGCTCTACTTCGGCGGCCGGGATTCGCACCTGCTGCCGGCGCTCGGCGGGGAGGGGGTGGTGGAGCTGTTCGGCGCTACCACGCCCGTGCATGCGCTGGCGCTGACCGGCATTGCGGTGCTGCTGGTCGGTGCGCTGCGCCTGTTCTACACCAGGACCCTGGCGGGCCTGGCCATGACCGCTGCCTCGCTCGATCCGGATGGCGCCACCACCACCGGCATCAACGTGCGCCGCATGCGCACGTACACGTTCCTGCTCGGCGGCGGGTTCGGCGCGATCGCCGGCGTGCTGGTCACGCCGCTGCTGTCGATGAACTACCAGATGGGCATCGGCCTCACGCTGAAGGGCTTTGCCGCGGCCATTCTCGGCGGCCTGGGCAATCCGCTCGGGGCCGTGGCGGGAGGCCTGCTGCTCGGCCTGGCGGAATCGCTGGCGGTGGTGGGTTTCCCGTCTGGCTATCGCGACGTGATCGCGCTGTCGATCCTGATCGTCATCATGATTCTGCTGCCCAACGGCGTGCTGGGCCGGGCCGGGCGCAAGGGAGGATAACCATGAACCCGTCACGCGCGTTCATCCTGGCTGGCGTGTTGCTGTGGGTGGCGGCCGGGCAGCTGCTGTCGCGGCACCACGTCGACCTGCTCAACTTCGCCGCCATCCTGGCCGTGGGCGGCCTCGGCGTGGGCCTGCTGCTGGGGCAGTGCGGCATCGTCAATCTGGCGCAGGCCTCGTTCTACGGCATCGGCGCATACGCCTCGGCGTACTGCACCACGGCGCTGGGCTGGCCGGCGTTGGCCGGTGCGGCCGCCGGACTCGTCATTAGCGCCGCGCTGGCTGCGGCCATCGGCGTGCCGGTGCTGCGCCTGGGCGGCTTCTTCCTGGCGCTGGCGACGCTGGCGGTGGGAAGCATCGCCAACGTGCTGTTCTTCGAGTGGGACTGGCTGACCGGCGGCACGCTGGGAATCGGCGGCATTCCCAAGCTGTCCTGGTTCGGCTATGTGCTGGACACCCCGGAGCGCTACTACTACTTCGTCTGGCCGCTGCTCGCGGTGCTGCTGTGGCTGGTCGACAACCTGGTCAAGGGCCGCCCGGGCCTGGCCATGCGGGCGATGCGTGATGCCGCGCCGGCGGCGCAGGTGCTGGGCGTGGACATGCACCGGCTGAAGACCTCGATGTTCGTGCTGTCGGCCATGCTGGGCTCGCTGGCCGGGACCTTGTTTGCCCACTATGTGTCGTTCGTCAGCGTGCAGAGCTTTACGGTGGAGCGCTCCATCGTGTTTCTGCTGGTGCCGGTGGTGGCGGGTGCCCGCTCCACCTATGGCGTGATCCTTGGTGCGCTGTTCGTCTCGCTCGTGCCGGAACTGCTGAGCGGGTTGGGGGATTTCCACCAGGTGCTGTTCGGCGCGGTGCTGGTGCTGGTGGTCACGCTGATGCCCGGCGGGATGACGGGCGGCATCGCTGGTGCGCTGCAGCGCATGCGCGGACTGAAGGCGGCAAGTTGACATCCTCCCCTCCCGAAAGGGAGGAGATTCCCTCTGCAGGCGATCGATGTCCCGATCGGGCAAGGACATTTAGCGCAGCGTTCACATCGCGATCATGTACAGCACCGCATCCACTGCATACCCACTGCCTTATTCCAAGGTCTGCGATACCTTTCGGCGTCTCCGGCGGCATCGCGTCGCACGAAGAACAAACCTGGGTGGTGAAACGTTCGTCGACTTCCTCGTACCACGCGCCATGCACAATCGCCTTGTACGCGAGCATTGTGCGGAAGGACGACCAGCCCGCATCGAGGACGGACTTCGCCACGCTGGTCTTGGCGAGGCCGGCGGCGTTCACATTCCCCACCGCGATGTAGTCGAAGTCCCGCACGATGCGATGCGAGAGCTTGTGCAGAAAGTCACGCCGCCCATTTTTGATGCGCGCGTCGAGGTTCGTGGCCTGTCGTTTCTTGCGCGCACGCTGCGCCTTGGCCAGCGCTTGCTCGAGTCGGCCAAGGTGGCGCGGATTCTCGACCTTTTCGCCGGTGGACAGCGGGGCAAGGTCCTTCAAGCCAAGATCGATGCCGACGCCGCGTTCCGGGGGGCGGGCCTGGGTGTCGGCAACTTCAATCACGATGTTCAGGAACCAGTTGCCTCGCGCATCGCGGGAGAAATTGGTGCCGTCCTTGATCTTGCCCTCGGGAAGGGGGCGGAAGCTGAACACGCGAAACGTGTTGCCGGCAAAGCGGAATCCGTCGCCCGAGCGCTTGAGATCCCGGCCCTTGAGCGGTGCCCAACCGAGCGACTTGCGGCCGCGATAGCGCAGGCACGGCCGGCGGTGCTGGCTACGCGACTTGGCGTACTGCTCGCAAACCGCGTTGATTGTGCCGGAATGGATACGGAGTTCCTTGCTGCTGCCGGTCGTCAGCACGTTCAGATCGAAACCCGTGGGCCACTTCTTGCCCCATTTGAGCGCGTGCTTCTGCGTGTCATTGCAGAAGTTCCAGACGTAGTTCACCGCGCGGCTCTGCTGATTGAGCAGGCCGTTCAGCGACTTCACCCGGTAGCGATAGACCAGAGGCATGCCGGTCATTCTAATTTGGGATTGCTTGCTGCCGGCAGCACTCCTTTCACTCCCCGCCCTGAAGGGCGAGGTTTTTCGGAGCAAGTCTGATGAACCATCCCGTTCCTGCTTTTGGCGCGGCGCCACAAGCCGTGCGCCCGGCGCAGGCATTACTGCGCCTCGACGCGGTCGCGCACAGCTTCGGCGGGCTGGAGGTGCTGCGCAATGTCAGCTTCGACGTGCCGGCCGGCCATATCGTCGGCCTGATCGGTCCGAACGGCAGCGGCAAGACCACCTGCTTCAATATCGTCTCCGGCTTTCTGCGCCCGAAGGGGGGCAAGGTGTCGCTGGCGGGGCGGGACATCACCGCCGACACCGTCCAGCAGCGCAGCCGCGCCGGCCTGGTGCGCACCTTCCAGACGCCACAGGTGTTCGAGCACATGACCGTGCTCGAGAACCTGATGGCAGGCTGCCACAAGGCCACCCACGCTGGCGTGCTGCAGGCGATGCTGCGCACGCCGGCGTCGCGCCGCGAGCTGGCGGCCATGCACGACGCCGCGCTGGCATGCGCCGGCAAATTCGGGCTGGAGCGCTTGCTGCAGCACCGGGCCGGCACCCTCCCGGCGGGCCAGCGGCGCATCGTCGAACTGGCGCGTGCCTGCATCGGCAATCCGGAACTGCTGTTGCTGGACGAGCCGTCGTCGGGGCTGAACAGCGAAGAGATCGAACTGCTGCGCGCATGGATCGTGCGCCTGCACCAGGAGGGCATGACCATCCTGCTGGTCTCGCACGACATGGGGCTGATGACGATCTGCGGTACGGCCCATGTCCTCTATTACGGTGAAATCATCGCCAGCGGGGCGCTGCACGAGGTGCAGGCCGATCCGCGCGTGCGTGAAGCCTATCTGGGAGTCTGACCATGCTGAACGTGAAAGGCCTGCGCGCCGGTTACGGCGCGGTGCCGGTGCTGCACGATGTCGACATGACGGTCGCGCCGGGCGAGGCGGTGGCGGTGGTGGGCGCCAACGGCGCCGGCAAGACCGCGCTGGTGCGCACGCTGGCCGGCCTGATCCGGCCGATGGCCGGCAGCATCGTCAAGGACGGGGCGGAGATCGGCCATGTCCCCGGGCATCGCCGCTTCAGGCATGGCATCGGCGTAGTGCTGGAAAACCGCAACCTGTTTGCCGAGCTGTCGGTGCGCGACAACCTGCGCCTGGCCGAGCAGGCCGGCAAGCGCGCCCGCGGCGGCGCGCTGCGCTACACCTATGACGATGTATGCGATCTGTTTGCGCTGCTGCGCGAACGTGCCGACAGCGCGGTCGGGCTGCTGTCCGGGGGGCAGCAGCAGATGGTGGCGATCGCGCGCGCGCTGTTGCTCCAGCCCGACCTGCTGATCATGGATGAACTCACCACCGGCCTGGCGCCCCGCATCGTCAAGGAGATCCTGGCGGTGCTGAACCAGCTGCGCGCGCGCGGGCTGAGCATCTTGCTGGTCGAACAAAGCGTGGCGATCGCCGCGGACATGACGGATCGCGCCTACGTGCTGTCAGTGGGGCGCGTGATCCATGAAGTCCGGCGCGGCGAATGGCAGGCGCTGCTGAACGACAAGACCCTGGTGAAGGCTTACCTTCATGGCTGACCTGGAGACCACGACGATGGCATTGGGCGAACCCGCGGACCTTGCCGCACTCACGCAAGCCGATCAGGCGCGCTATCGCGCCATGCTGTCCGGCGACCTGGCTGCGCTCGATGCCCTGCTGGCCGACGAGCTTTCCTATACGCACTCCTCGGCATTGCGCGAGAGCAAGGCGGAGTACCTTGGCTCGATCCGCAGCGGGCGGGTGCGCTACCTGCAAGCGAGCCTGGCGGAGGTGGGGCAGGCGGTCTACGGCGACATGGCCGTGATGCAGGGCAAGGCCCTGCTCAGGGCCGTGGTCGACGGGACGGAGCGCACGCTCGACAACCGCTTTCTCAGCGTGTGGAGGCGCCATCAGGGCACGTGGCAGATGCTGGCCTGGGCCTCGACGCCGATGCCGGCCGCGAGCGCGCCGCCCGTGCCCGTAGCCTCTTGACGGCAGCATGCGGAGCAGCACCGATGGACCCGGACGACACGTACTTCATCATCCATTGCCCGGACCATGCCGACGCGCTGCCGCGCCGGCTGGCAAGCCATGACGCGCACCGCAGCGCGACACTTGCCACCCTGGGGCTGAACCTGAATGTTCATCTCCATATCTCGCAGAACTGCCACCCCACTTAAGTTGGGGGTTTGCGCCGCGAAAATCAGGGCCCGTTTTTCGCCGCTTGTTATAGATTGTTAAGACATATAAGAGCGTGGGTTTCGCATAGAACCCCAGCCAATAAGTGCACTATTAGCATCAGTCGTTGGTGACGGCCGTTCAGCCGCATGGTTGCCATCGACATCCGGGGGGAAACAATCTTGCGCCAGACGCTTGCGCGCGCGCTGCGCCCGCTTGGACGCCTTGGGTCGCGCACCATCACCGCGGGCACCTTGCTGCTTGGCGTGATGACGACGGCTGTCGTCTATGCGTTCTGCACCGACCTGCTTGAGAAGGACGTCCGCCTGCGTTTTGAGAACGATACCGGCGACGTGATCCAGCAGATCGATACACGGATCCGCCTCTATACCGATGTTCTGGTGACCATGCAGGCGCTGTTCGGCGCCAGCGACCATGTCTCGCGCGGCGAGTTTCGCGATTTCGTCAGCGGCTTGAACCTGCCGCAGCGCTATCCCGGTTTCCAGACGCTGAACTACGCGCCCTACGTGCCGGCGGCCGAGATCGACGCCTTTGTCGCCCGGCAGCGCAGCGATCCGATCCTGCGCGAGGCCGGCGTGACGTTCAACGTCCGCCCTCCCGGCCAGCGGCCGGGGCATTTCGTGCTGACCTATGTCGAACCGCTCGCCCTCAACCTGGCGTCGATCGGCATCGACATGGGCGCCGAGCCACGCCGCCTGGCCGCGCTGGAACGCGCGCGCGATACCGGGCAGCCAGTCAGCAGCGGGCGCCTGATCTTCAGCGAGGCAAAGAACCCGCATGTGGGCATCGCGCTGCGCCTGCCGGTGTACCGCAAGGTGCCCGACCTGGATTCCGTGGAAGCGCGCCGGCGCGCCTATGTCGGCTCGGTTGGCGCGGGGATCCGGGTGGACGACCTGCTGAAGGACCTGGTCAGCAATGAGAACCTGCGCCGGATCCGGTTCCGCGTGCATGATGCCGGAGACTTCGCGCAGGCGGCGGTTCCGCTCTCTGCAGCCAACCTGCTCTATGACAGCGTGACCGGCCTGGCGGCCAGGGAACGCAGCCGGGTTGCTGGCGGCAGCACCGTCCACGCCAGTGCCGCGCATGGCGCGACCGCACTGGCGGACGCCCAGGCGGCCCCGGGCCAGCATGACCTGGCCAAGAGCGTGGTGCGGAATTTCGGCGGACGGCGCTGGGTGATTGCGTTTGCTGCCGATGCCAAGGCCATCAGTGGTCCGCAGCGCTACCTGCCGGGGCTGGTGGTGATTTCCGGCCTGATCATCAGCGTGCTGCTGGGGTGGCTGGCCTACGCGTTGTCGAGTTCGCGCGCGCGCGCCGTGGCCGTGGCCGACCAGATGACGCACAGCCTGCGCGACAGCCAGGCCGCGCTTGCCGAGGCGCAGCAGATTGCCCACCTGGGCGACTGGCGCATCGACCTGGACCAGGACATCGCGCACTTTTCCCAGGAAATGGCGCGCCTGCTAGGCTTGCGCGGCGACAAGCCGACTCCGGAAGCGCTGTTCCAGGCGATCGACGCCGGCCATCGCGCCGTGCTGCGGGAAAGGATGCGGACAGCCCTGCAGGATCGCCAGCCGTTCGAGTTCGAGTGCCCGTACCGGTCGCGGCGCGGACGCCGGGGCTGGCTGCACCTGATCGGCCACGCGCATGGAGCGGCGGACAGCGCAGTGCTGCGGGGCACCGCGCAGGACATCAGCCAGCGCAGGTCCGCCGAGCAGGCTAGGACGCAGGAACACCAGATTGCCCTGCACCTGGCCACCGCCACCAGCGAGATCGAGGTGTTGGAGGGGATTGTCCACACGCTGCTCGAAGGCATGGACTGGGAGGCCGGTGCCTTCTGGCCGGGCGATGACAGCCAGGGGCTGAAGCTGCCGCCGGTCTACCTGGCCCGCGTCAAGACGCTGCAGCCGTGGCTCGCCGAGCGCCCTGCAGGGCCGGCCGGCGCCGCGGTCTTGCCGGCGCCGCAATGGTATGCAAGCCGCAGCGCGATGGCCCGGCATCCGCAAGCCAGGTGGCTCGACGCGGGCGGTATCCGGACGGTGTTCGCCTTCCCGCTGAGCCGGGGCCACGTGAGCCTCGGCGTGGTCGAACTCTATTCCCGCAGCAAGCGCAGCCCCGATACGCATGCGCTCGCGATGGCGAGCGGCATTGCCAATCAGACCGGGCACTTCCTGCTGCGGCGCCAGGCCGAGGAAAACCTGCGCTTCATCGCCAATCACGATGCCCTTACCGGGCTGCCCAACCGCCTCATGTTCAAGGCCGAGTTCGAGCAGGCGCTGACCCGTGCCCGCGCCAGCGGCCAGGCCCTGCATGTCATCTTCGTGGACCTGGACGAATTCAAGGTCGTGAACGACACCATCGGCCACAATGCCGGCGACATCGTGCTGCGCGAGATGGCCGACCGGTTGCGCGGCAGCCTGGAGGAGGTGGAGCTGATCACCCGCTTCGGCGGCGATGAATTCGTCGTGCTGCTGGACCCCAAGGGCGATTCGACGATCCTGGACCGGACCATTGCCCGGATCCAGGCTGCGCTCGCGCCAGGCTTCGTCGTCAACGAGTCGGAACTGCGCATGACGGCAAGCATCGGCATCAGTTCCTTCCCCGAGGACGGCAGCGACTGGCAGACCCTGCTCAAGCATGCCGACCTGGCCATGTATGGTGCCAAGCAGCTCGGCAAGAACGGCTACCAGTTCTACTGCCGGGGCATGAGCGCGTCGCTGCAGCGGCGCATCGACATGGAGTCGCACCTGCACCGCGCGCTCGAGCAGGACGAATTCATCCTCTACTACCAGCCGCGCATTGCGCTCGCGTCGGGAGCGTGCACGGCGGTCGAGGCACTGATCCGCTGGCGCCACCCGGAACTCGGCCTGGTCATGCCCGGAGATTTCATTCCCTTCGCGGAGCAGAGCGGCGCCATTGTCGAGATCGGTGCCTGGGCCCTGCGCGAAGCGTGCCGGCAGAATGCCGCATGGCGCGCGCAGGGACTGCCGCCGGTGCGTGTTTCAGTCAATCTTTCGGCACGGCAGTTCGCCGACAAGTCGCTCAGGCTGACCATCATCGATGCCCTGCGGCAAGCCGGGCTGCCCGGCAACCTGCTGGAGCTTGAACTCACCGAGAGCATGGTCATGCGCGATGCCGAACAGGCGTCCAGCTGGCTCTCGCGCCTGAAGCGCACCGGTGTCCGGCTGGCGATCGACGACTTCGGCACTGGCTACTCCTCGCTCGCCTACCTGAGCCGCTTCCCGATCGATACGGTCAAGATCGACGGCAGCTTCGTCCGCTACATACCGGAAAGCCGCAGCGACACGCAGATTACCAGCGCGGTGATCGGCCTTGGCCACCGGCTTGGCCTCGAAGTGGTCGCCGAAGGCGTGGAAAACGAGGTGCAACTCGAGTTCCTGCGCCGCGAAGGCTGCGACGAAGTGCAGGGCTACTACTTCAGCCATCCGCTGCCGCCGGCGAAGATCACTGCCTTCCTGGCCAGCCGCATGGAGAACGGTCCCGCTCTCGAGCATGGACCGCAACCGATGCGCGCCTGACTGCCCGTCAGTCCGGTGCGTGCTTAAGCAGTCCAATAACAGGGAGCTAGATCATGCAGGACCGTACTATTGAAATCATGTGGCAGGCCATCGACGCCCTGGACTTTTCCAGGATGAAGGCCAAGCTGCTGCATCAGAAGCATGCGCATTGGTCGCCGGAATCGCTGGAGCAGGCGGAGAGCGGCTACCGGCAATTCCTCAAGCTGGCGGCGAAGCATCCGGACACGCCCGCCGTCCCCAGCGAGCAGGTGGATGCCTTCTGGCATGCCCACATCCTGGACACCAGGCGCTATGCGAGCGATTGCGAGCGCATCTTCGGCTATGTCCTTCACCATGACCCCTACGTTGGCATCGACGGTCCGGAGGACGAGGCCCGCCTCCTGCAAATGGCCGCTGCGAGCGATGCGCTGAGCATGCGCGAATTCGGCAGCCCGCTGACGTCTGCCGCATATTGTGCCCGGGCAGCGGCCGACGAGCCCGCGTACTGCGCACGCATTGCCAGGACGGAGGCACCGGCGTACTGCGCACGCATGGCCAAGGCGGAAGAGGCCGCGTACTGCGCACGCATGGCCAAGGCGGAAGAGGCCGCGTACTGTGCACGCATCGCCAGGACGGACGAACCTGCGTACTGCGCGCGCATGGCCAGGGCGGAAGAGCCCGCGTATTGCGCACGTATCGCCAGGGCGGAAGAGCCGGCGTACTGCGCCCGCATTGCCACGGCCGGCGCCCCCGCATACTGCGCACTGGCTTCGCCCCAGGCCGCGGCCTGCTGAAGGCCTGCATTCGTGGCCGGGCGGGCGTCGTCAGCCTGGCCACGTTGCCCACGCCGGCCCTCCCGGTTGCCGCGAGGCACAGGTGCTGCATCGCGCATTGGCCGCGGCACCCATGAAATGAAAAATTTCATTTCTGAAATTCGTTAGGCCTGCCTCGGAAGAAAATCTTCTGCCAAATCAAAGGGATGGTGCATGAACCGGCCGTGGCCCGGTTCTTGCGGCAGCAGGACGGGACGGGCGCGTATTTCATCGTGCCTGCAAACCTGCCGTCGCCCTGCATCGCGCTGCGTCGTGGGCAGGCGAACCTGGTCTTGATGAGGAAGGCATCACGATGTACTACGGAAGAATCGGAGCCCGCGCGCACAGCCGCGAGCTTGCCGGGGACGGCGATCAGCCACTTGCCGGCCAGAACCGAAGCGAGCATGGCGATCGGGACCAGCAGTCGCCAAAGCGGGCCAACTGGGCGTGGGCCGCTGCATCGGCGCACTATGACTGGATGGACTCGCACGTCCCATTTGCCCAATACGACTAGCAGCCCGGGCAAGCCTTGCGCCCGTGCTGCATCCCCGATCACCTGATCCTGCCGTGGCGGTTGCGCGCGGCTGGTTCGCTTCCCTGCATCCCATGGACTACGCCCCTATCCGCTCCCTGCTGATTGCCAACCGTTCCGAGATCGCGATCCGCGTGATGCGCGCGGCCGCCGAGATGAACGTGCGCACGGTGGCAATCTATTCGAAGGAAGACCGGCTCGCGCTCCATCGCTTCAAGGCCGATGAGAGCTACCTGGTCGGCGAGGGCAAGAAGCCACTGGCGGCTTACCTCGACATCGACGATATCCTGCGCATTGCCAGGCAGGCGAAGGTCGACGCCATTCATCCGGGCTATGGCTTCCTTTCAGAGAACCCGGACTTCGCGCAGGCCGTGATCGACGCGGGTATCCGCTGGATCGGCCCGTCGCCCGAGGTCATGCGCAAGCTTGGCAACAAGGTGGCGGCGCGCAACGCGGCGATCGACGCGGGCGTGCCGGTGATGCCGGCAACCGATCCGCTGCCGCATGACCTGGACACGTGCAAGCGCCTCGCCGCCGGCATCGGCTATCCGCTGATGCTCAAGGCAAGCTGGGGCGGCGGCGGACGCGGCATGCGGGTCCTGGAACGCGAGCAGGACCTTGAGGGGGCGCTCGCCGCGGCGCGGCGCGAGGCGCTGGCTGCGTTCGGCAACGACGAGGTGTATGTCGAGAAGCTGGTGCGCAACGCGCGCCATGTCGAAGTGCAGGTGCTCGGCGACACGCACGGCAACCTCGTGCATCTCTATGAGCGCGACTGTACCGTGCAGCGGCGCAACCAGAAGGTGGTGGAGCGGGCGCCCGCGCCATACCTCGACGATGCCGGCCGGGCCGCGCTGTGCGAATCGGCCCTGCGGCTGATGCGCGCGGTCGGCTACACGCATGCCGGTACGGTCGAGTTCCTGATGGATGCCGACTCCGGCCAGTTCTACTTCATCGAGGTCAATCCGCGCATCCAGGTCGAGCACACGGTCACGGAGATGGTCACCGGGATCGATATCGTCAAGGCGCAGATCCGCGTGACCGAAGGCGGCCATCTCGGCATGACCGAGAACACGCGCAATGAGAACGGCGAGATCGTCGTGCGCGCCGCGGGCGTGCCGGTGCAGGAAGCGATTTCGCTCAACGGTCACGCGCTGCAATGCCGGATCACCACCGAGGACCCGGAGAACGGGTTCCTGCCGGACTACGGCCGCCTCACTGCCTACCGCAGCGCGGCCGGCTTCGGCGTGCGCCTGGACGCCGGCACCGCCTACGGCGGCGCGGTGATCACGCCGTACTACGATTCGCTGCTGGTCAAGGTCACCACCTGGGCGCCGACCGCGCCCGAATCGATCCGGCGCATGGACCGCGCGCTGCGCGAGTTCCGCATCCGCGGCGTCGCGTCCAACCTGCAGTTCCTCGAGAACGTCATCAACCATCCCGCGTTCCGGTCCGGCGACGTCACCACGCGCTTTATCGACCTGACGCCGGAACTGCTGGCGTTCACCAAGCGCCTGGACCGCGCCACCAAGCTGCTGCGCTACCTGGGCGAGGTCAGCGTCAACGGGCACCCGGAGATGAGCGGCCGCACGCTGCCATCGCTGCCGCTGCCCGCACCGGTGCTGCCCGCCTTCGACACCAGCGGCGCGCTGCCCTACGGTACGCGCGACCGGCTGCGCGAGCTGGGCGCGGAGAAGTTCTCGCGCTGGATGCTGGAGCAGAAGCAGGTGCTGCTGACCGATACCACCATGCGCGACGCGCACCAGTCGCTGTTCGCCACGCGCATGCGCACCGCCGACATGCTGCCGATCGCGCCGTTCTATGCGCGCGAACTGCCGCAGCTGTTCTCGCTGGAGTGCTGGGGCGGCGCCACCTTCGACGTGGCGCTGCGCTTCCTCAAGGAAGACCCGTGGCAGCGCCTTGAGCAACTGCGCGAGCGCGTTCCCAACGTGCTGTTCCAGATGCTGCTGCGCGGCTCCAACGCGGTTGGTTACACCAATTATGCGGACAACGTGGTGCGTTTCTTCGTGCGCCAGGCGGCCAGCGCCGGCGTGGATGTGTTCCGCGTGTTCGATTCACTGAACTGGGTGCGCAACATGCGCGTGGCGATCGATGCTGTCGGCGAGAGCGGCGCGCTGTGCGAAGGCGCGATCTGCTATACCGGCGACCTGTTCGACAAGTCGCGCGCCAAATACGACCTGAAGTACTACGTAGGCATCGCGCGCGAGCTGAAGCAGGCCGGCGTGCACGTGCTGGGCATCAAGGACATGGCCGGCATCTGCCGTCCGCAGGCCGCGGCGGCACTGGTCAGGGCGCTCAAGGAAGAGACCGGGCTGCCGGTGCATTTCCATACCCACGATACCAGCGGCATCTCGGCCGCTTCGGCGCTGGCCGCGATCGAGGCCGGCTGCGATGCGGTCGACGGCGCGCTCGACGCCATGAGCGGGCTGACCTCGCAACCCAACCTGTCGAGCATCGCCGCGGCCCTGGCCGGCAGCGAGCGTGATCCCGGCCTCAGCCTGGAGCGCCTGCACGAGGCGTCGATGTACTGGGAAGGGGTGCGCCGCTACTACGCGCCGTTCGAATCCGAAATCCGCGCCGGCACCGCCGACGTGTACCGCCACGAGATGCCCGGCGGCCAGTACACCAACCTGCGCGAGCAGGCGCGCTCGCTCGGCATCGAGCATCGCTGGACCGAGGTGTCGCGGGCCTATGCCGAGGTCAACCAGATGTTCGGCGACATCGTCAAGGTGACGCCGACGTCCAAGGTGGTCGGCGACCTGGCCTTGATGATGGTGGCCAACGACCTGAGCGCCGCCGATGTGTGCGATCCCGCCAGGGAGACTGCCTTCCCTGAATCGGTGGTGTCGCTGTTCAAGGGCGAGCTGGGCTTTCCGCCGGACGGCTTCCCCGCGGAACTGTCGCGCAAGGTGCTGCGCGGCGAGCCGCCCGTGCCGTACCGGCCCGGCGACCAGATCCCGCCGGTCGACCTCGACGCGGCGCGCGCCGCGGCCGAAGCGGCGTGCGAGCAGCCGCTCGACGACCGCCAGCTGGCTTCGTACCTGATGTACCCGAAGCAGGCCGGCGAGTACCACGCGCATGTGCGCAACTACAGCGACACCTCGGTGATACCCACGCCGGCATACCTGTACGGCCTGCAGCCGCAGGAAGAAGTGGCGATCGACATCGCTGCCGGCAAGACCCTGCTGGTCTCGCTGCAAGGCACGCACCCCGATGCCGAAGAGGGTGTCATCAAGGTCCAGTTCGAGCTGAACGGGCAGTCGCGCACCACGCTGGTCGAGCAGCGCAGCACCACGCAAGCGGCGGCAGCGCGCCATGGCCGTCCGGTTGCCGAACCCGACAATCCGCTGCATGTCGCCGCGCCCATGCCGGGCTCGATCGTGACGGTGGCGGTGCAGCCGGGGCAGCGCGTGGCCGCGGGCACGACGCTGCTGGCGCTGGAGGCGATGAAGATGGAAACCCATATCGCGGCGGAGCGGGACTGCGAGATCGCCGCAGTCCATGTTCAGCAGGGGGATCGCGTGGCGGCGAAGGATCTGCTGATCGAACTGAAGGGCTGACGTTGGCCGGCAGGGCGCAGGCTCCGATTTGCATCCTGCAGCGAACCGTCCGCCACTTCCACCACGCCGTTCAGACAGATCCCGGCTACGTGCAATTGTCGCGGTACGCCTGCTGCAGTTGCTTGCGCGTCTTGTCGCGTTCGATCTTGGGGATGGTCCGGCCCTGCGCGTTCTGCGTGCCCGGGGCGGAATGGTACGAACGCCTTTTTGATGTGGCGTTGTACTGCTCCTTCAGCTCCTCGCACTTCGCGCGTGCGGCCTCTTCGGGATCCTGGGTGGCGGCCGACGGGGGGCGATACGGATTGGTCCCGCCCTGAACGGCATCCGATATGGCGCTCGCGGCACCCTCGGTCGATGCGCGCTGCGCCAGCGCCGCCGAGGCGCAACCCAGTGCCACCAGGCCGGCTACCAGGCATCTCTTGGATATCGGCATCGTTCTCTCCCCGGTGATGGATAACGGGCATGCCCGCCAGACAACCATCATATGTGCCCGTCGCGGGATTGTCAGAACCTGATGGTTGTCGACAGCGCGCAGACCTGCGCAGGCAGCATGGCAGCACGAGGAGGTGTTGCGATGCAGCATCGGAGCGGCTCGCGGGGGCCTCGGCCTGGTGCCGCCAGCGCAATCCAAAATCCTTTTTTCTTTGCTTCGATGCACATTTGTCGAAGCGCGACCTCCTATAGTCGATGCATACTCCTTGCCTGCCCAGGGCATAACTCGACCCATGCAGCCCCAGAACCTGACCCCCGCCGCGCAGCGCGAAGTCGACAAGGCACCCGGATGGTTGCGCTGGCTCCCGGGACTGCTGGTGTTGAAGAACTATCAGCCGGCCTGGCTGCCGAAAGACCTCGCCGCCGGTCTGGTGCTCACGACCATGCTGGTGCCGGTCGGCATCGCCTACGCCGAGGCCTCCGGCGTGCCCGGTGTCTACGGGCTCTACGCCACCATGGTCCCGCTGCTGGTGTATGCCCTGCTTGGCCCGAGCCGGATCCTCGTGCTGGGGCCGGATTCGGCGCTGGCGGCGCCAATCCTGGCGGTGGTGTTGCAGGTCTCCGGCGGCGATCCGGGGCGCGCGGTCATGGTGGCCAGCATGATGGCGATCGTGTCGGGCGTGGTCTGCATCGTGATGGGGCTGTTGCGGCTGGGGTTCATTACCGAATTGCTGTCCAAGCCGATCCGCTACGGCTACATGAACGGGATCGCGCTCACCGTGCTGGTCAGCCAGTTGCCCAAGCTGTTCGCCATCTCGATCGAAGACGCCGGCCCGCTGCGGGAGATGATCAGCCTCGGCCGGGCGATCCTGGGCGGCGAGACCAACTGGTACAGCTTTGCGGTCGGCGCGGGCAGCCTGGTGCTGATCCTGTTGCTGAAGCGCTTCGAGCGCGTGCCCGGCATCCTGATTGCCGTGATCGTCGCGACGGTGGCCGTCAGCATGTTCGATCTCGACCAGAACGGGGTGAAAGTGCTGGGCAAGACCCCGCAAGGGCTGCCGGGCTTTGTCGTGCCCTGGGTCAGTGGCGCGGACCTGGTTGCGATCCTGCTGGGCGGCATTGCCGTCGCGCTGATCTCGTTCGCGGATACCAGCGTGCTGTCGCGCACCTTTGCCGCGCGCACCAACACCCGGGTCGACCCGAACCAGGAGATGGTCGGCCTGGGCGCCGCCAACCTGGCCGCGGGATTCTTCCAGGGCTTTCCGATCAGCAGCAGCGCGTCCCGTACGCCGGTGGCCGAAGCCGCGGGCGCGAAGACCCAGCTCACCGGAGTCGTGGGCGCACTGGCCGTGGCGCTGCTGCTGATGTTCGCGCCCAACCTGCTGCAGTACCTGCCAAACAGCGCACTGGCCGCGGTGGTGATCGCGGCGGCCATAGGCCTGTTCGAGTTCGCGGACCTGAAGCGCATCTACCGCATCCAGCAGTGGGAGTTCTGGCTGTCGATGGTCTGCTTTGCCGCGGTTGCCGTGTTCGGGGCGATCCCGGGGATCATCCTGGCCGTGGTCCTTGCAGTGATCGAATTCCTTTGGGACGGCTGGCGGCCACACTATGCCGTGCTCGGCCGTGTCGAGGGCCTGCGCGGCTACCACGACACCAAGCGCTACCCGGATGCCGAGCGCATCGACGGGCTGCTGCTGTTCCGCTGGGATGCGCCGCTGTTCTTCGCCAATGCCGAGCTGTTCCAGGCGCGGCTGATGGAAGCGATCGACGAATCGCCGACACCCGTGCGCAGGGTGGTGGTGGCGGCCGAACCGGTGACCAGCGTCGACGTCACCTCGGCCGACATGCTGCGTGAACTGAGCGGCATCCTGCGCGAGCGCGGCATCGCGCTGCATTTTGCCGAGATGAAGGACCCGGTGCGCGACAAGCTCAAGCGCTTCGAGCTGATGGAAGCGATCGGCGACAAGAACTTCCACCCCACGGTGGGCAGTGCGGTGGATGACTACGTCGACAAGCCAGCCTGAACCGTTACGGTCCAGGCTGGTTGCGCCGCGCGCCGGCTACTCCAGCCGGAACCCGGTCTGCTTGATGGCGAGCGCCCATTTCTTCTGCTCTGCCGCCATGAACGTCGCAAACTGGTCCGGAGAGCTCTGGCTGGCCGGCTCATAGCGACCTGCTGCCCTTCTTGCCGGCGTCGCCGGCCTGCAGGCCATTGCGACCGCCAAGCGGCTGGGCGCGGTGATCGAGGCCTCCGACTGGCGGCGCTGGCAGAGTGGCTGCCGCAGTACGTCCCGGACGCGGAGCAGACCAGCGTGGTACATGGCGACTACCGCATGGACAACCTCGTCTTCCATCCCACCGAGCCCCGCGTCATCGGCGTGCTCGACTGGGAGCTGTCCACGCTCGGCCACCCGCTGGCGGACCTGGCCTAGCACTGCATGAGCTGGCATATCCCGGCCGACCTGTGGCGCGGTATCGGCGGGCTCGACCTGCAGGCGCTGGGCATTCCCGACGAGGCGACCTACCTGCGCTGGTACGGCGAGGCCAACGGCACGCACGCGCTCGAGCACTGGGACTTCTATCTTGCCTACAACTTCTTCCGGCTCGCGGCGATCATGCACGGCATCGGGCAGCGAGCCAGGAGCGGCAACGCCGCCGCGGCGGATGCCGTGGAGACAGGCAGGAAGGCGGCGCCGCTGGCCGAACTGGGGTGGCAATTCGCGATGCGCTACCGCGCGGCAGGGCGCTAGTGTCGGCGCACGGTCCGGCGCCAGCCGGATCGAAGCCGCCGCAGGTGGCGGAATCTGCCCTGGACTCCTTATCGGGAATCAAAGTTTGCCTTCCGATCCGGCCTGACTTAAAGATAGGAAGGGGAGATGGGCCCGCGGATTCAAGGGCCGCATCGGAACCGGGCTGTCTGGCATCCCGAGCCTTCAGGAGACGTCAATGAGTGTGCTGATGCTTGTGAATATCGATACGGCGACAACCGACGAGGAAATCCAGGAGTTCATCGGTCGTTACGGCTTCCCGGCCTGCGATGAGATCGAGCGCGTTCCGGGAGACGGCACCCGCCCGGCGGTGTCGCTGCATTTCAATTCGGTCGATGGGGCCGCGCTGCGGCTGCTGCAGCCGCGCATCAACCACCTGTTCTGGAAGCAGCGCAAGGTGGACGCGATGGTGCTGACCGAGCGCTTCGAATAGGCCGCTGCCGCGGCTGGCGGGCATGTGGGTCCGGTGCTTCCGCGCTTGCCCGATTGGGGGCGTGCCATGGCGGAGGAGGCAAGATGAACAGGCGATACACGATCCTGCACGCGCTGGCATGCAGTGCCGCAATGCTGGCGGGTGCAATGTCGGCGGGGCCGGCCGTTGCCTATTTTGACCACTACCTGGGCGGCACCATCGTCGGCACGCTTACCCAGGACCAGCTCACGGCGTTGACGGCTGTCTTCCGCAGGACCCTGGAGCAGGGCGCCGACGGCGCCCGCATGACGTTCAGGCTGCCGCCCGACACGCGCGAGCGGCAGGTCGAAGGTTCCTTCACGCCATTGCAGTCCCGGCGCGACCACGGCGACCGCTGCCGGCAACTGCGCAGTGAATTCCGCCGGGCCGGCGAAACCGAAGCCTGGACCGGGTGGTACTGCAAGGAGAAGGACGGCAACTGGAGGTCGCGCAAGCTGCCGAAGTAGCTAGTACCGGTCTTCGACGTACCGATAGGGATAGTCGGGCTCCCGGTATCCGCCCGCCTTCTGCCTGGCAGGCAGCTTGACCGGCTTGCGTTCGATCGCCTGGTACGGGATCTGTGCCAGCAGGTGCGTGATGATGTTCAGGCGCGCCCGGCGCTTGTCATTGGAATTGGCCACATGCCACGGGGCATAGTCGGTATCGGATGCGGCAAACATGGCGTCGCGCGCGCGTGAATAGTCGTACCAGCGGCTGTACGAGCGCAAGTCCATGTCAGTGAGCTTCCAGACCTTGCGGCCGTCCTTGATGCGTCCCTGCAGGCGGCGGGTCTGCTCCTCCGGGCTGACCTCGAGCCAGTACTTGATCAGGATGATGCCGGAATGCACGATGGCGCGTTCGACCAGCGGGACGGCGCGCAGAAACTCGTCGGCCTGCGCTTCGGTGCAGAATCCCATCACGCGTTCGACGCCGGCGCGGTTGTACCAGCTCCGGTCGAAGATGACGATCTCTCCCGCGGCGGGCAGGTGCGGCAGGTAGCGCTGCACGTACATCTGGCTCTTTTCGCGGTCGGTCGGCGCGGGCAGGGCGACCACGCGGAAAATGCGCGGGCTGACGCGTTCCGTGATGGCCTTGATAGCGCCGCCCTTGCCGGCACCGTCGCGCCCTTCGAACACCACGCAGACCTTGCTGCCGCTGGCCTGCACCCATTGCTGCAGCTTGACCAGCTCGACATGAAGGGTGAAGAGCGCCTTCTGGTATTCCTTCTCCGACATGCGCTCGCGCTGCTGCTGGTCCGGCTTTTCGTCGAGGCTGTCAGCCGGGCCTGGTTCGCGCGGCGGCTCCGCCTGGCTCCCGTTGCCGCCGTGGCGCTTCCCTTTTCGCTTGGCCATGATCTTCCTCCACTGACGTACCGGTGCCTTGAGGGTCCGGTCATGCACCTTCAAACCTGGGGGTACCGCTTGCATGCGCGCTGGCGGCTCGTTTCTACGATAGGAACAAAATCGGGGGAAATCCTCATGCCGATCCGTTTTCCTGTCGCAACCCTTGCCGGGCGGCGACCGGAATTCGGTTGAATTTCAATGTCTTCCGTACTACCTTCGTAGCGCGTATGGAGCAATATCCGCTCTGTATGCCGGCTGGCAATGGCGCGCGGCAGGAGAACATCCTCCAGCCCGGCGCGCTGCCCCAGTACGCCTCGGATGGCTCCGTCACCGGCTGCGAGGAGGGAACATGGCCTTTCTGGTCAGGCGGCTGCTCAGGTCCGGCTGCGCATGGCTGTTTGTCGCGCTGGTGGCGGGAGCGGGCGGCGCCGCTGCCCAAGACTTACAGAACCCGCCCCCCACCTTCAAACCCGAGGAGCTTGAGGCGCTGGTCGCGCCGATCGCGCTCTATCCCGATTCCGTGTTGTCGCAGGTGCTGATGGCCTCCACCTATCCGCTGGAGATCGTGCACGCGGCGCGCTGGGTCAAGGCCAATCCCAAGGTCAAGGGCGACGCCGCGGTCAAGGCCGTGGCCGACCAGCCCTGGGATGTCAGCGTGAAGTCGCTGGTGGCCTTCCCGCAGGTGCTTGAGCCGATGAACGACAAGCTCGACTGGACGCAGAAGCTGGGCGATGCCTTCCTGGCCCAGGAGAAAGACGTGCTGGCCGCGGTCCAGCGGCTGCGCAACAAGGCCCAGCAATCCGGCAACCTCAAGACCACCGAACAGCAGAAGGTCATTGTCGAGCCCGCGACCACGGCGGCGCCAGGCGTGCAGACCGTGGTGCGCATCGAACCGGCCGACCCGCAGGTCATCTACGTCCCGGCCTACAACCCCACCGTGGTCTACGGCTCCTGGGGTTATCCGTCCTACCCGCCGTACTACTGGCCGCCTTATCCCGCCTACTACCCGGGCGCCGCGCTGGCCACGGGCTTTGCCTGGGGCATCGGGCTGGCCGCCGCCGGGGCGATCTTCGGCAACTGCAACTGGGGCGGCGGCGACGTGAACATCAATGTCAACCGGGCCACCAATATCGACCGCAACTTTGACCGCACCAAGGTACAGGCGGGCGGGCGCTGGCAGCATGACGCCAGTCACCGCCAGGGCGTGGCCTACCGCGACAACGCCACCCGCGAGAAATTCTCGCGCGATGTGCCAGGCGGGGACCGGCGCAATGAGTTCCGCGGTCGCGAGGGCGGTGCCGGCGTGTCCGACCGCGCGGCGCGCGACCGGGCAGGCGGGCAGGAGCGGCCGGGTGCCGGGGATCGGGCCGGAGACCGGGCGGGTGATCGGGCAGGAGACCGGGTCGGAGATCGCGCTGGCGAACGGGGTGGTGATCGGGCCGGGGTCTCTGACCGGGCCGGAGTTTCCGATCGAGGCGGCGTATCTGACCGGGCCGGTGCATCGGACCGCGCGGGGGCCGCCGACCGGTCGCGGGGCGGCGGTGAACGGGCCACCACCGTAGCCGACCGCGGCGGCGGTGGCGGGCGGGACAACGCCTTCCAGGGCGTGGGCGGCGGCGCGGCGTCGCAGCGCGACTTTGATCGCGGACGCTCCAGCATGCAGTCGGCCGGAGGCCGCGCAGGCGGCGGCTTCAGCGGCGGCGGGGGCCGTGGTGGCGGCGGCTTCGGCGGCGGCGGCCGTGGCGGTGGCGGACGCGGTGGCAGGCGCTAGCGGACCAGGGAGCCTCGATCATGACGTCACCACTAAGCCTTGCCCGATCCCTGCCTGGCCGCCTGGCCTGCGCGCTGGCGCTTGCGCTCGCGCTGACCGTTGCCGGCATGCACGCCGCGCACGCGCAGAAGCCCTTCAAAACCCCCGAGGCCGCCATGAACGCCTTTGGCGAGGCGGTCGCCACCAGCGACGACGATGCCATGAAGGTGCTGCTGGGCGCCAGGTTCCACGACCTGATCCCGCCAGTCGGCGCCGACATCCGATACCGCTTTCTCGAGGCCTGGCGGATCTCGCATGCGGTCAAGCCAGAGGGCGACAGCCATGCCCGCATCGCCGTAGGCAATGACGGCTGGACCCTGCCAGTGCCGCTGGTGAAGACATCGAAGGGCTGGCAGTTCGATACGCGTGCCGGGGTCGACGAGATGCGCATACGCCGCATCGGCCGCAATGAACTCGCGGTGATCCAGGCCATGCTCGCGGTCTATGACGCCCAGCGCGAATACGCCCGGACCGACCATGACGGCGACGGCCTGCTGGCCTACGCGGGCAAGCTTGCGAGTACGCCGGGCAAGCAGGACGGGCTGTACTGGCCGACATCGGATGGCGCACCGCCCAGCCCGCTCGGGGCCGCGTTCCTCACGGCCGGCCAGCGCAACCCCGGGCAGGGCGGCTACTACGGCTATCACTACAAGCTGCTGACCGCGCAGGGCCCCAACGCACCCGGCGGCGCGTACAACTATGTCGTCAATGGCAAGCTGTTCGGCGGCTTCGCCGTGCTGGCCTGGCCGGTGCGGTATGGCGATACCGGCGTGAAGAGCTTCATGGTCAGCCACGATGGCCAGGTCTATGAGCGCGACCTGGGGCCCGACAGCGCCGGCAAGGCCGCGGCGACCAAGACCTTCGATCCCGGCCCTGGCTGGAGCAAGGTGACGCCATGAAGCATGGGCTCGGGCTCCTGGCGGGCGTCGCCGTGTTCGCCGTAGTGCCGGTGCTGACGGCATGCTATCCCTACCCTTACCCTGCCGAGGTGGTCCCGACCACCTACCCGGGGCTGCAGCCCAGCCGTTACGACCGCGCCTTTGCCGCGGCCGCCGGCGCCATGCGCGACCAGGGCGTGGCGATCAGCACCGAGGATGCCGTGGCCGGCACGGTGGAAGGAACCCGCAACAACCTGCCGGTGAGGGCCAGCGTGCGCCGCCAGGCCGACGGCACGGTGCGGGTGCAGTTCGACGGCACCGACCCGTCGGATCCGCGTCTGCTGGAGCGCATCTCGCGCAGCTACGACGCGCGCATGGGCCGCTGAGGCGCGCTGCGCCGCCGTTGCCGCCTACCAGTCAAGGCTGCGCGCGCGGAATGACCGGCGCCCCCGGCGCCGGACTGGCCGGGCGCTGCGGATACACCGACGTGCCGAAGGTGTTGCCCATGCGATGGCTGGTGGCCGCCTCGTTATAAAGGCCGAGCTGGTTCGAGGGCCGCTGCGCGATCGCCTCGGCCGCCAGTCCGCTGTCAGGCCGTGCCGGCCTGCCTGCGTTGGCAGGTTGCAGCTTCTGCGTCAGGCACGGGAACGAAGGCGCGCGCTCGCCGTTGACCTCGACCTCGACGCAGGGCGCGGGTCCCGCAGCGGCGGCGGGTACCATGTCGACCAGTCCAAGCGCCGCAACGGCGCATAGCGTCAGCCAGGTCCGCATCCGATACCTCCTTCGTTGGCCGCCAGGCAGGACGCCGGCGAAGCCGCTGCAGTATAGCCAGCAGGCTGCGCTCGCGGGGACCATCCTCGCGCAGGGATTTGCCGTTGACTCTGTCCCCGCGCCTCCCTCCTTCGTCCTCGATGAATCTTTTGTGACAAACGACAGGCGGCGCCAGTGCCGTCCGTCTAGGCACCCTGCGCAATGCTGACATGAGGGCACGCCATCATGTCCTGCGACCGGATGCGCGCCTGCCGTGCCCTTGGTCAGGGCGTTGCGGCAGGGGCGCGGCGGCAATCGATTCGAACAAGAAGCTTGAGTCAATCCAATGCATGACCCCGCGTGGGCCGCGTGCGCGTGGTCGGTGCCGAGTACAACTCGCCGCGGGAGGTGCGCGAGCAGGTGCCGGCGCTGGCGGAAGGCGTGGTGCCTGATTTCACGCAGGCGCAGACAGAGCTGACTGCGTTGAACCGTAGTGCCAAGCGCCAGGTGGTGGCGCTGGTGTGGCAGGGCGCGATGCCGGGCACCATGGTCGTCGACCTGAAGGTCGACGACAGCAGTCCGTGGCGCGCCAGCGTTGGCCTGAACAACGACTACAGCGCCGATACGAAGGAGCTGCGCGCCTTCGCCTCGCTGGGCCACGACAACCTCTGGCAGCTGGGCCATAGCGCCTCAGTGAGCTTCTTCGGCGCGCCACAGGATTTGAACCAGACCCAGGTGTGGTCCGGCTCCTATGTGGCGCCGATCCGCGGCAGCAACTGGAGCGTGGAGGCGTCGGGCTATCTTTCCGACAGCAACGTGGCCACGGTGAACGGCACCAGCGTGCTGGGCACGGGCCACGCCGTCGGCCTGCGCGGCACCTATACCGTGCCGGACACCGGGGCATGGTGGCATACGCTGAGCCTGGGCGTGGACTTCAAGGACAACGAAGAGGTCACGCGCCTGGGCAATGCCGGCGACACCGTGCCGCTCAAGTACGCGCCGATCACGCTTGCCTATGCGGGCTTCACCCAGACCGAGCGCGGCCAGCTGGGCGTCATCTGCGCCCCGGAGTCGAGATCGTCAGCGCCACGCCGGACGGCGACCTGCACCTTGACGGCGATATCGACCTGTCGGGTTTCCGCTACGCCACCTTCGCCGCGACTGCCTCCCCCTGGCCGTCCGCCGCTTCGCGCTGGAGCGCTGAAGCGCGCTGCACCAGCTTGCTCAGGCTGGGGTTCATCGGCTTGAGTTCCATGCGCTCGGCCGCCAGCGCGCAGGCCAGGTTGGCGCGTTGGCCTCGCAACGCCGCCTCGATCAGCGTCAGGTTGATGAGATCGCGCTGGGCATGGCTGCCGCCGAACCGATGCGCGATCTGGCGCACCGGCAGCAGCAGCTCGATGGCGTGGTCGTAGTCTTGCCGCGAGAAGGAGAGCAGGGCCTCGGTCACCGGCAGGCCGACCTCGCGGGTGATCATCGCGTTGGAGCCACTGCCACCTGCCGCAGCGCGCATGCCGGCAAGCAGGCCGGCCAGGGCGCTGTCGCGCCCGGCGCAGAGATAGGACATGGCGGCATGGGTATCGTTGAAGGCGTAGTAGCCTTCGGCGCCGCGTGCCTGCCAGGTGTCGGCGACTTCGTTCCAGCGCTCGCCCACGTCGATGCCGCGCAGGTGCAGGCGCCACAGCATGGCGCAGGCATCGATCAGCTCCAGCGCCACCGCGGAGTGGTTCTCGCGGATATGCGCGTCGTAGATGTCCAGCACCTGCCTGGTATGGCCGAGTTCGAGATGGAACAGCGCCAGGTGCCACCAGTTGTGCACGGCCATCATATTGTCCTGCGACCAGTCGGCGGCGCGCCCGCTCAGCCAGTCGATGCCTTCATCCTGGCGGCCCTGCATTTCCATCACGTGGGCGACCGCATGAATGGCCCAGGGATCGCGCGGGTTCAGTTCCAGGGCGAAGCGGCCGCGTTCCTCCGCTTGCTCGTACAAGTTCGTTTCCTCCAGGCCGAACGCATGCATGCCCAGGACGTAGCCGAAGCCGGGTACGCGCGTAGTCCAGTGGGGCAGCACCTGGGCGATGCGGTCGCGCAGCAGGGTGGACTGCCCGAGCAGGAAATCCCCGATATGGGCGATCTGCAGCGCCAGGCTGTCGCGCGGATAGTCGACCACGATGTCGCCGTACAGCTGGATCGAGCGCGCGAAGTGGCCATCCAGCCAGGCGCGTGCCGCCGCGATATGCCGGCGCTCGCGCTCGTTGGCGCTGGCGGACAGCGCTTCGCCTGCCTCGACGCTCTGCCTGAGCATCGGCTCCACGGTGCCATCGCCAGCCGTGATCATCATCCCCGCGCGCATGGCATGGCCCATCACGAAGCCCGGATCGTCGGCCAGGGCATGGTCGATCACCGTAAGCGGGTCGCCATAGTAGCCATGCAGCAATTCCAGGGCGGCTTCGAAGCGCTCCAGCGAGTTGGTGTTGGTGCTCGAGACCGAAACACCGCGCGAGTCAGTATGTGTCATGACGCAATCCTTCCAGTGTGACCGAGGCAGCCCTTGCCTCGATGGCAGCCCCTGTTCGTCCGCTATGTCGGAGCCACGCGGCCCGGGGTTGTCGTCATACTAGGGAGCCGCCGTGAACGGGCCCGGCAATCCAGCGTGAAAGAAGCGTGAAAATTGCGGCAGGCCAAGGAAGTACCGGCTTCATCTCTTTGCGCTGGCGAGGCGCGCGTTGGCCCGTGCCGTCGCCTATAAATGATGGGTTTTCCGGTTTCCCTATCATGGCCCGTGCCCGTCTTGACCTGTTCGGCGGCTTCCAGCTGAGTTCTGCAGACGGAACGCCGATTTCGCTTTCTGCCCGCAAGGCGCGCGCCGTGCTGGCCTATCTCGCGCTGGCGCAAGGGCGCGCCCAGCCGCGCGACAAGCTGGCCGCACTGTGCTGGGCCGAAAGCAATACCGAGCAGGCGCGCAGCAGCCTGCGCCAGGCACTCAGCGCGGCGCGGCGCGCACTGGAAGAAGCTGGCCAGCACGTGGTGCTGGCAGAAGGCGACAGCGTGACGCTAGGCGAGATCGAGGTCGACGTGTGCGAGTTCGAGCAGTGTGCCCGGGAAGCCACGCCCGCGTCGCTGGAGCGCGCCGCGGCGCTGTACCGGGGTGACTTGCTGGAGGGCTTTCATGCCGCCGCGCCGGCGTTCGACCACTGGCTGGCGATCGAACGCGAGCGTCTGCGCGGCGTGGCGTTGGCGGTCATGGCCAGGTTGCTGGCGCACCACGAGCAGGCTGGCGAGACGGAGCGGGCCATCGCCACTGCCACCCGGCTCCTTGCCCTCGACCCGTTGCAGGAAGACGTGCACCGGACGCTGATCCGGCTGTATGAGCGCCAGGGCCGGCAGGCGCTGGCGCTCAAGCAATACCGCTTGTGCCGGGCGGCACTGCAACGCGAACTCGGGGTATCGCCTGAGCCCGAGACCGAGGCGCTGTACCAGGCAATGCTGCGGGCCCGCCGCGAGCCGGTGGCTGGCATGGCTGCGGCCGGTGACGACGGTGCCGCGGTGCCACCTGCTTGCGCCGTGATGGCTGCCGAGCCGCAACTGCGCCACGCAGTGGTCCTGGTAGCCAGCCTGGACGATAGCAGCGCTGGCCTGGAGCCCGAGCCATTGCACGATGCCCTTGCGCGCTGGCGCCAGCATGCCAGGGCACTGGCCAGCGCCTGCGGCGGCCATATCACCGATGAAATCGGCACCCGGCTGACCATCGTGTTTGGCGTTCCGGTGGCGCATGGGAACGACGCCGAGCGCGCCCTGCATACCGCCGGGGCGCTGCATGCCGGTCTGGCGCGGCTGGCGGAATCCGCCAACGCCAGGCTGCTGGCGTGCGTAGGCCTGGCCAGCGGCCAGGTGCTGGCCGCCTGCCGCGAAAGCGGCATGACGCTGACCGGCGGGCCGGTTAGCGTGGCCTTGCAGGCGATGGAGCGCGCCGAGCCTGGCGCAACCATGGTGTCGAATCGGGTCTACCAGGCGCTGCCCGGACGCCTGGAAGCGGACTGCGTGGCGCACGCCGTGCTCCCCGGCGTGGCCGAACCGATTCCGCTCTGGCGCGTGCGGCGCTTTCTCGGGGTGGAACAGGCGCCGGCGCAGCACGCGTTCGTCGGGCGGCAAGCGGAGCTGGCCCAGCTCGCCGGCGTTGCCGACAGCTGCCTGCGTTCCGGCCATGGCCGGGTCGTGCTGATCCGCGGCGAGGCCGGCATCGGCAAAAGCCGGCTCGCCGACCGCTTCGTCGCGCTGGCGCGCGAGCATGGCCTGGAGGCACACCGGGCGCTGGTGCTCGACTTCGGCGCCGGCAGCGGCGGCGATCCGTTGCGCATGCTCGCGCGCAATCTGCTGGGCGTCGCGCCTCGCACGGGCGCGGATGGCGCCGCCGCCGAAGCAGCGACAGGCGCGGCCATCGAGCAAGCGCTCGCGGCCTGGCAACTCGGCGAGGATGAGCTTGGGTTCGCCCGCGACATGTTCGAGCAGCCCCAGTCCCAGGAGCAGGCCGCTGCACTGGCCGCGATGGACGCCGCCAGCCGGCAGCGCGGCGCACAGCGATTGATGGTGACGCTGGCCACCCGCCGCAGCGTGGTGCGCACGCAGTTGATCGTGGTCGAAGACGTCCACTGGGCCGAGCGCACGGTGCTCGATTGCCTGGCGCAGCTGGCCGCGGCAACCCGCAGCCATGCGCTGATCCTGGTGCTGACCGTACGGCCCGAGCATGACCCGCTCGATGCGGCCTGGCGGGCGACCAGCCAGGGAGCATCGCTGACCACCATCGACCTCGGGCCGCTCGACGATGCCGAGGCGCACGAACTGGCAGCCTGCCATCGCCAGGTCGATCCTGCCGTGGCCGCTACCTGCATTCGCCGGGCTGAGGGCAATCCGCTGTTTCTCGACCAGTTGCTGCGCGGCGCGGAGGCGGGTGCGGACGAGTTGCCCGGCACGCTGCAGAGCATTGTGCTGGCGCGGATGGACCGGTTCTCTACCGCCGACCGCCAGGCGCTGCAGGCCGCTGCCGTACTGGGCCAGCGCTTTGGCCCGGCCGCGCTGCGGCATTTGCTCGAGGACCCCGCGTACGCTTGCGAGCGCCTGGTGCAGGAGGCCATGGCCCGGCCGGAAGGCGAAGACTATTTGTTCATGCACGCGCTGATCCATGAGGCGGTGTACGCCTCGCTGCTCAAGTCGCGGCGGCAGAATCTGCACCGGCGCGCGGCCGCCTGGTACGAAGGCCGGAATCCGGCGCTGGCGGCCGAGCACCTGGATGCCGCAGGCGATCCCGGCGCGCCCGAGGCCTATGCCGCCGCGGCGCGCCATGAGGCGGCGCACTTCCGCGGCGAGCGCGCATTGCGCCTGGTCGAGCGTGCGCAGCGCCTGGATAGCGGCGACGCCTGCAGGCACACGCTTGCCTGCCTGCACGGCGAGCTGGCACTTGACCTGGGCCTGCCGACGCAATCGCTGCAGGCGTTCCGGCAAGCGCAGTTGCTGGCGAGCGATGCGGCACAGCGGGCCCGGGTGTGGCTTGGCACGGCGGCCGCCTTGCGCCTGCTCGACCGCTATGACGAAGCCCTGGCGGCGCTGCGCGAGGCGGAGCAGGCCGCCGCCGCGCTGGGCCAGCCCGAGCGGCTGGCCGAGATCGAATCGCTGCGCGGCAATCTCTATTTCCCAAAGGGCGACATGGAAGAGTGCCTCGCCGCCCACCAGCGCGCCCTCAGCCATGCGAGGGCGGCCGGATCGGTGCTGGGCGAGGCGCGTGCGCTGGGCGGCCTCGGTGATGCGTACTACCAGCAAGGCCGCATGCTGACCGCGCATGCGCATTTTGTCCGCTGCGTCGAGCTGGCGCGGGCGCACGGCTTCATCCGCATCGAATGTGCCAACCTGCCGATGGTGGGCGCGGTGGAACTGTTCCGCAACGAACTTGCGGCCGCGCAGGCCAGCTGCGAGGAAGGGCTGCGCCTGGCGCGGCGGATCAGCGATGCGCGCAGCGAGATGCTGGCCTATGACGTGATGGCGTCGACCGCACAGCTCGCCGGCGACTGGCCGGGTGCCGAAGCGCACGCGCGGCTGGCACTGGCGCTGACGCGCCGGCTTGGGGCCCGGCGCTTCGAGGCGGAAGTGCTGGCGCGGCTTGGCCTCGCCATTGGCGCGCTCGGCCAGGTGGACGAGGCGGAGTCCGTGCTCGACGAGGCGCTGCAACTGAGCCACGCCAGCGGCGTGCGGTATTCAGGGCCAACCGTGCTGGCGTTCCTGGCGCGCACTACGCGCGATCCGGACAAGCAGCTCGACGCCCTGCGCCAGGGCGAGGCCATTCTGGCCCAGGGCTGCGTGAGCCATTGCCACGTCGATCTGCTCGAAGCTGCGATCGACGTTTCACTGGCGGCGCGCCGGTGGCAGGAAGCCGAACGCTACCTGGCAGCGCTGCAGGATTACATGCAGCATGAGCCGTTTCCGTGGGGAGACTTTCTGATCCGCAGGGGCCGCGCCTTGATATGCGCCGGACGGGAACAGGGGGCCGGGACCACGCCGCCCCTTTTTGCCCGATTACGGCTGCTCAGGGACGAGGCGCATGCGGCAGGTCTGAATGAGTCCCTGGGTGCCATCGATGCTGCACTGGAGAGGCTGGCAGCGACATCGCGTATCGAGTCGGACGCATCAGGCCGGTCCTGATCGAAATTCCTGCGCTCGCAGATAACGCCTGTAGCAGCAGGCATCATGAGCGGATTCATGCCATGCGTGGTATGCAGATTCACTGAGGGCTCACCGTCAACCCCGCGCAGCGTTCAAGCAGTGCCTCGCCGCTGGTCACGGGCGCGCTACAGGCGCGATGGCGGCACACGTAGGCTGCCGGCCGGCCGTCCACCGGGAGCCGCCCCTGGCCGACGGGAACGTCTTCGGCGAATGCCAGCACGCGTGCCGGAAGATAGGTGCGGTGAACGCTTTCCACCAAGGCGGCGGCCGCCGCCTTGTCGCCGGCAAGAATGATCCCGAACGCGCCGCGCTGCGCGAAGTCCGCGGCGGCCAGGAAGTGCACGAAGCCGGCCGGGGCCGCGCTGGCGGCAGCCCGGTAGCGCTGGAATTCGTGCTCGGCGAGGTCACGATAGCGATCCTCGCCGCTGAGTTCATGCAAGCGCAGGAAGGAGAACACGCTGGCTGAAATGCCGGACGGCCAGGCGCCGTCGTGCGGCGCGCGAGGCCTGTGTATCAATGGCTCGCCATCATTGGGCGTGAAATACAGCCCGTCGTCCCAGAAGTTATCGATGATGAGCGCCACGAGTTCGGCTGCGCGATCAAGGTATCGCCTGTCGAAGCAGGATTCGTAGAGGTCGATCAGCGCGTTAGCCAGGAAGGCATAGTCTTCCAGGAACCCTGGCACCTTGACTGTGCCGTCCTTCCAGTACCGATACACACCG
The DNA here is from genome assembly GCF_000389805.1 of Cupriavidus sp. GA3-3. Lineage (NCBI taxonomy): Bacteria > Pseudomonadati > Pseudomonadota > Betaproteobacteria > Burkholderiales > Burkholderiaceae > Cupriavidus > Cupriavidus sp. GA3-3. Next base: position 12,306 of record NZ_KB944478.1, on the reverse strand, counting down.
CCGTCCGGCATGGTGAGCTTGTCCTGGATAAAGCTGGCGGCACGCCTTGCGGCGGCGAGGTGTGCGGGGTTGCCCGTTGCCTGGTAAGCGGCGCAGAGTCCCTGGATCATGAGACCGTTCCACCCGGCGAGAATGTTGTCGTCGCGCCCGGGGCGCACGCGCTGGGCGCGCGCAGCCAACAGCCGCTCGCGCCAGCCTTCCAGCCGTGCCTCCTCCAGGGGAGTCAGCGTGACGGCACGCTGGAGCACCGATCTGCCGGGTTCAAAGTTCCCGCCTTCGGTCACGCCGTAGGCGCGACACGCCAGGGCTCCCTCGGATTCGCCCAGGACTGCCTTCACCTCGGCCGCTGTCCAGACATAAAAGCGGCCTTCCTCGCCTTCGCTGTCGGCATCTTCGCCGGCATAGAAGCCGCCGTCGGGGTGCGTCATGTCCCGCACAATGTACGCGATCGTTCCCTCGAATACGCGGCGCCAGGCTTGCTTTCCCGTCAGGCGATAGGCGTTGGCGTAGAGCGTGACGAGCTGGCCGTTGTCGTAAAGCATCTTTTCGAAGTGGGGCACGGCCCAGCGTTCGTCTACACTGTAGCGGGCGAAGCCACCGCCGAGCTGGTCATGGATGCCGCCGGCCGCCATGCCGTCGAGCGTGCGCTCCAGCGCATCAAGCAGCGCGGGTTCATGCGTGCGCTGACAGATGCGCAGCACGAGGTCGTACGCGCTTGCGTTGGGAAACTTGGGCGCTCCGCCCAGGCCGCCATGGGTCGGGTCCGTATTGCGCGCGAGCGCGAGGGCTGTCTGCGCGGGCAGATCCTGGACTTCCGCGGCTTCTTCCGCGTCTTCACGGCTCAGGACCGCATCGTCCAGCTGCCGGAACCCCTGCTGAAACTGCTCGATGGTGTCGCGCAGTGCCTCGCGGCGATGCGTCCAGGCTTCGCTCAGGCTCAGCAGCACGCGCGCGAGCCCGGGGCGGCCATAGCGGTCATCGGGCGGAAAGTAGGTGCCGCCGTAGAATGGCTCTCCTTGCGGCGTCAGGAATACCGTCAGCGGCCAGCCGCCGCCCTGTCCCATCATCTGGGGGACTTTCTGGTAGATATCGTCGAGATCGGGACGCTCCTGCCGGTCGACCTTGATGCTGATGAACCGATCGTTCATCAGGCCGGCGATCCGGGGATTCTCGAACGATTCGTGCGCCATGACGTGGCACCAATGGCAGGTGGCGTAGCCGACGGAAAGCAGGACCGGCTTGTCATCGTCGCGCGCGCGGCGAAACGCCTCTTCGCACCAGGGATACCAGTCGACAGGATTCTCCGCGTGTTGCCGGAGGTAAGGCGAGGTTTCTGTGGCGAGCCGGTTTGTCATCATGGTCTCCAGCCTGGGCCCGGTGGGACCACTGTGGCGCAGAACAGGGCGCCCGGCAAGCGCGTGGCGGGTTTCCGGCATCAGGCCACCCCAACCCCTTGTGACCAGCACTGGTGCCGCCAGGTAAAGCCATCGCGCGGTGGCATGGTGCCGGCGGGTGCTCCACCGCCACGATAGGCGAAGGTGTACAGCACCAGCGCCGTGCGCCGCGAAGAATACCGGTCGCGCAGGGGCATGGCCTCTCTTGCAGGCCACCAGCGCGGTGCGAGCAGCGCGCCGCTGACATAGGCCAGGCCGCAGTGACCCCAGCCGGCGGCAGACAGCTGCCACAGCCAGCGGTAGCCGGCGTCGGGAGGGCGTGAGCGGGCGCGCATGCGACTCCTTGTTTCAGTTCGGATCAGGTACGGCTCTGATCCGATCCGTCCACTTTTGCATTACCCGAATCGCTCAATGGCGGCGCGCGAGGCGAGTGGTCAACGTCGCCCCGTATGCCGCCAATAAAAAGAGCACCTTCCACAGGTGCTCAGCACTTCAATCTGGGTGCATCCGAACCGGGTCAGCAACTTATGATCCGGTCCGGACCTGCAGGCATATGTGGCCTGCACGATCACGCTTCATCTGGCAGATCATCCAGGAAGCATGATCGTTTGGCTGACCTACCTTCGCTTTACTCAAGCGTGTCTCAGCCAGCACTTTAAGTATAGGGCAGCCGACGATCAGGTCAACCTGAATCTGGCTGTGCGCGAGCCGCCTGATCCATCGATCTGCGCTACAGGGCCGCGATGAACTCGTCCCACGGCGTCGCTTGCAGCGTCTCGGTCGCGGCGTGTCCATAGCCCCGGATGATCAACGCCGCCCGCTCGAGCTGCTTCAGGTCGTCCGTCTCGACAATGTCCACGACGTCAAAGCGCCCGAGTGTCAGATAGCTGTCCTTCCAGGTGACGGCAGGGCACTCAGACTTGATTTTCTCGGCCACCGTGGCGGCGAGCTGCTTCATGTCCTTGGGATCCGTGAACGCATCAGGAGCGAGACGGCTGAGGATGACGTATGTAGTCATGGCATACCTCCGTGCAAGAAATTGCTCCGCAAACCGGCACGGCAGTCATGCGGGAACAACCGGCCGCAGGTCTTTCAGTCTATGTCATCGGCGCTCGCCTGCTGCGACGATGGCTTTGATCATCCATGCGCCTGCGAATGCAGTTCCACCACGTCCCGATCGGCTACCGGATGATCGGCGCCCACCTGCTGGCCGCTGAACTTGCCACTCCCCCAGATGCGGGCGAACTTGAACGTACTTGCGAGATCGGGGTGCACCTGCAAGGCGACATCCAGCACGGTGTCGCCGCGGCGCATCGTAAAAGGCCGGCGCTGGTCGACAGGTTTCCCGGGTGCCTTGGTGTAGACACGCACGATGCGCAGAGCCCTGAAAAGGAACGGTCCGACCTCGGCCAGTCCGCGCCCGTCGATGGCCGAGGTTGCGAGCGCCGGAAAGCTTACACCGAGCAGGTCTTCGAGCACGGCCGCGTCTTCCGGATTGGCGAGATCGGTCTTGTTGGCCAGCAGCAGCGCAGGGAGGTGAACACTGAACGGGTCAGCCGCCGGTTCCGCCGTCGCCCCAGGGCTGTCGGCCTGACCCGGCCAGCGCTCCGACAGGATGATCTTTGCCTCGGCGAGGCGCCGCAGAATCAACGCCAACTGTTCGGTACAGTCTGGCGCGCTCAGGTCGACCACCAACAGTACGCCGTCTGTCGCCCGCAATATGTCAGTGAGCCCGGGTTGCATGAATTCGACCGATACAGGTGGCAGGTCCACCAGCTGGAAAGCAATGTCGTCGAACGGCAACATGGCGGGGACCGGCACCTGCGTAGGGTGGGGGGAGGCTCCGACCTCGCTGCCCGATCCTGTCAGCCTTGCGTGCAGGCTGGATTTTCCCGCGCCGGGCGGGCCGATCAGACAGAGCTGGGCCGCGCCTTCGGCATGCACCGCATGTGCCGGCCCTCTGTGAGCGGCCTTCCCGTGGCCCGCAGATGCCTGCGTGAGCTCCCTGATGCGCGACTTGATATCGGCCTGCAGATGCTCCGTCCCCTTGTGCTTCGGGATGACACGGAGCATCTCCTTCAGGCATTCGAGCTGCTCGCGCGGCTGGCGTGCCAGCCGATAGGCTTGTTCGGCCTGCTTGTACTCTGGAGTGAGGTTTGCTGGCATGGGCTGTCGCCAGAGCTTCAGCGTCCGGAAGCCGAAAGAGCGATCCAATCGCCAAAGGGCAGTTTCATTTTAGTCTGCCGTCCGTGCTGCTAATGGCAAGCGGGGCCGGCAGTGGCGGCTCCGTACCCGGTCTCCAGCCCGACCATCCGCTCAGCGCGCAAGGCAGCCCGCCGGCCCCGCATGGTGTTGACCCCGCACAGCAGGCCCAGCCCGACCACGAAGTAGCTGCCGGTGACCAGCAGCGCCTGCCGGTGATCGCCGCCCGTCAGCCAGCTTGCCATGCCATAGGTCAGCGGCCCGGCGATCGAGGCCAGCTTGACCGCCAGGCCCCACAGACCGAAGAACTCGGCCGCGCGCGAGGGCGGGGCCAGCAGCCCCACCATGGCCCGTCCCGCGGACTGGGCGGCGCCCAGGCACAGGCCGGCCACGTTGGCGGCAAGCCAGAACAGCGGCGCTTCGCGCGCGGCGTGCGCCAGCAGGATGGTCAGGATCCAGCCCAGCAGCGTCAGGGCAATGGCGCGCACGTGGCCGATGCGGTCCTGCACAGGGCCGAACAGGAAGGCGCCGGCCGCCGCCGTCAGGTTGACCACCAGCACCAGGGTCAGGGTCTGCTGCATGGTGAAGCCCATGGCCTGGTTGGCGTAGATGGCGGTCAGCGTGATCACTGCCTGGATGCCGGCCTGGTAGAACAGGGTGCACAGCAGGAAGCGGCGCAGGTCCCTGAACTGGCGCAGCTGGCCCAGGCGTTGCCATACCCTGGCCCAGGCCTGTTCGCCAGCCGGCGCGGACGCAGCGATCCGTGGCGCGCCGCGGTCGCGCAGCAGCAGGAAGGTCGGCAGGCTCGCCAGGGCAAAGATGGCCGCCGTGATCAGCATGGTGACGGGAACGAACTGGCTGGCGACGTGGCCGCGTGCGCTGGCCCAGTTGACATAGAGCAGGCATGCGCCCAGCGTGGCCAGGCCACCGATATAGCCAAGGCTCCAGCCCCAGCCCGATACCCTGCCCAGGGCCCGGGTGGTGGAAAGCGACGGCAGGAAGGCTGCGATCAGGTTTTCGCCGCTGCCGAAAAAGAAGTTGGACAGGACCACGCACAGGATGGCCAGGCCAAGGGTGCCGGGCTGCGCAAAATAGAGCAGGGCGGTGAACACCACGCAACCCGCCGTCGTCACCGCAAGCAGTGGCTTCTTGGCTGCGCGCAGGTCGGCGTAGGCACCGACCAGCGGCGCGCTTAGCACCACCAGCGCATAGGAGAGCGAAAGCGCCGCGGTCCACGCCAGCGTGGCCCAGGACGCATTGCCGGCCACCACGGCGACGAAGTAGGCATTGAACAGCGCGGTGATGACCACGGTGGTGTAGCCAGAGTTGGCAAAGTCGTACATGGCCCATGCCCACACTTCGCGCGGCCGTACGTCGACGCCCAGGGCAGTGGGCTCGCTGGGCTCGCGAGCGTGGCCACCAGGTTGGGGCACGGTCATGTTCCTTCCTCCACGATGCGGCGCCGCTTCAGCCGAAGCAAGACGCCATAGACGACCAGCGCCGCGAACACGTGCTTGAGCGTGTGCCCGCTGACCAGCCCCGTGAGCGCGGCGATCTGGTGATCCAGCACATCGCAAGCCAGGGCCAGCACATAGCAGCCGGTGATGGCCAGCACATCCCGGTCGCCAGTGTAGCGCGGCGCATAGAGGCAGAGCAGCAGTGGCACCACCAGCATGGCCGATGCCTGAACCAGCAGATAAGGGCGCAGGTCGCCGATGCCGCGGGCCTCGCTCCATGCCCAGTAGGCGACGCTGGCCGGCCCTGCGATCAGCAGCAGCGGCAGCAGCCGCAAGCCGGCCTTCAGGCTGACCCGCTCGCACAGGTTGGCGCCCAGCCAGGACATCAGCGCGAACGCCAGCGGGGCCCTGTCCCACACCAGCCGCTGGTTGTCCGGCGCAAGGTGGTAATAGGCGGAGCCCAGGCCAACCAGGAAGACGGCGAAGAAAAGCAGCCGGAAAGGCCAGGCCTCGGCCGGCGCGATAAAGGCACGGCTGGCAGCCGTGGTGCCCAGATAGCGCAGGCCTGCCGCGCCCGCGAGCAGGAACAGCAGATTGGAGCCGATGTCGAGGCAGTGGGGCGTGCCGAAGCAGACGTAAGGGTCGGCATAACGATGGTATTGCGGCGGCTGCGCGATGCGCGGCAGCAGCCAGGCCGCGGTGGCCATGGCCGCCACCAGCAGCCAGACTGCGGCGGCCCTGGCGGCAGGGCGGGCTTGTCGGCAGGCGCGCATGATGGCCTCCTTGCGCTTGTGGGGGGCGGCCCCGTGACAGCCGCGTACTACCAAGTTTCGACAATTGTCTGTGGCTTTGCCAATTCCTTGGTCATGACGTCGCATTGTTTCGGCATTGGAACACTGTGTTTGCTTCGGGCAGGCTTCCGCAAATCTGAAGGGCTGCTATCTTCGAGCGCCGTGATCAAAACAAAGTGGCAGCGCCGCGATACACGTCGACGCTGCCCGAAACCCACGGATGTCAGTGAAGATAGCAACCCCATCAAGCCGGCTGGCGCACCTTGCTGCCGCCGTTCCGTTTGCGGCCTGCCTGTGCGCGCTTCCGGCCGCCGCCGACGCGGCAACCTTCTCGATGCAGGGCGGCTATGGCCGCGACAACCGCCACGGCGTTGAAAAATACGAAGTGGCCGCGCGCTGGGACGATATCGTGCAGTGGCAGCTGTCAAGCCGCCTTGCGCTGTCCCTGGACGGCGAGGTCAATCTCGCAAACTGGCGGGCGCTGTCGTCCCGGCCGTCGAGCCAGCTGACGGAGTTCGGCGTGTCACCGATCTTCCGCCTCAGCTATGCGGGCGAGTACGCGACGCCGTTTGTTGAAGCCTCCGTGGGTTTGCGCGTGCTCAGCCATACCGAGATCGCCGACGGCCATCGCATGGGCTCGGCGTTCCAGTTCTCTGACATGGTCGGCGTGGGCATTGCCTTCGGCAAGGCGCAGCGGCTTGCCATCGGCTACCGCTTCCAGCACCTGTCCAATGCCGGCATCAGGCAGCCCAATCCCGGCACCAACTTCAGCATGGGCTACGTGCGCTACCGCTTCTGACGGACGGCGGCCGGGCATCGTTCCAGCCACAGGACACTGCATTGCAATCCCACGGTCTACCGCGCGCCGGCTGCAGCTCCTATCATTGCTCCATGGATCATTGCCTGCCGCTATCGGTCGGCATACTCGGAGATCAGACATGAAGCGCATTCTGGGCGTCTACAGCGCACCGCGTCAGCACTGGGTCGGAGATGGCTTTCCGGTGCGCTCGATGTTTTCGTACATGAGCCACGGCAAGCAACTGAGCCCGTTTCTGCTTTTGGACTATGCCGGGCCGGCCGACTTCACGCCGACGCAGCGCCCGCGCGGGGTTGGCCAGCATCCGCACCGCGGTTTCGAGACCGTGACCATCGTCTACAAGGGCGAGGTCGCGCATCGCGACTCGACCGGGCAGGGCGGCGTGATCGGCCCCGGCGACGTGCAGTGGATGACGGCGGGCGCCGGCATCCTGCATGAGGAATTCCACTCGCCGGCCTTTACGCAAAGCGGCGGCGCGCTGGAAATGGTGCAGCTGTGGGTCAACCTGCCGGCGCGCGACAAGATGACCACGCCCGGCTACCAGGCCATCGTCGACCGCGATATCCCGGTGGTGCCGATGCCCGATGGCGCCGGCACGGTGCGCGTGATCGCCGGCGAGTACGCGGGCAAGGCCGGTCCGGCGCGCACCTTCACGCCGATGCATGTGTGGGATATGCGCCTGAACCAGGGTGCCAGCGCGCGGCTGGCGCTGCCGGAGGGCTGGCATACCGCGCTGGTGGTGCTGCGCGGCAAGATCACCGTCAACGCGGAGGCGACGGTGCGGGATGCCGAGATGGTGGTGCTGGACGGTGCCGGCGAGGATGTGAACATCGAAGCCAGCACCGACGCGGTGGTGCTGCTGCTCAGCGGCGAGCCGATCGACGAGCCGATCGTCGGCCATGGCCCGTTCGTGATGAACACTGAAGAGCAGATCGCCGATGCCTTCCGCGACTTCAGCAGCGGTCATTTCGGCAGCATCGCGGCGGGCGGCCGGTAGGCGCCTGCTGCAGCAACGGGGGGCTCGCCAACGCGAGCCCCCGCTTCAGTGCGGCTGGATTTACTGCACGTTGCCGGCGACCGCGATCACCTGGCCGGTGATGTAGTTGGAATCCGGCGAGCAGAACAGGTACACGCCGCCCGCGGCTTCTTCCGGGGTGCCCCCGCGGCCAAGCGGATTGCGCTGGGCGTGCGACTTCAGCATCTCCGGATTCAGCCCGACGCGGATTTCACGGCCTTCGATGTTGACCGTGGCGCCGGCCTTGGCGTCGGCCGAGGTCATGCGGGTGTGGATCAGCCCAAACGCCACCGCATTCACGTTGACGTTGAAGCGGCCCCACTCGCGCGCCATGGCGCGGGTCATGCCGATCACGCCGGCCTTGGCGCCGGAGTAGTTGATCTGGCCGGCATTGCCGTTCAGGCCCGAGGTCGACGAGATATTGACGATCTTGCGGTACACCTCGCGGCCGGCTTCCTTGTCGGCGGCGGCCAGTGCCTTGATGTGCGGGTAGGCGGCGCGCAGGATGCGGAACGGCGCGGTCATGTGGCAGTCCAGGATGGCGTACCACTGCTCGTCGCTCATCTTCTGCACCACGTCGTCCCAGGTGAAGCCGGCGTTGTTGACGATGATGTCGATGCTCTTGAAATTGCTCATCGCCGTGTTGATGAAGCGGTCGGCAAAGTCCGGTGCGGACACGTTGCCCACGCAGGCCACGGCTTCGACGCCCATTGCCTTCAGTTCCTCGACGGTCTGTTGCGCCGGCTCGGCGTCCAGGTCATTGATGACCAGGCGCGCGCCTTCGCGTGCCAGCCGCATGGCGATGGCGTTGCCGATGCCGCGGCCCGAACCGGTGACCAGTGCCACCTTGCCTTCAAGTGCTCCCATTTCAGACTCCTTGTGCTTGATTGGATTTACAGGGCAACGACGGCGTCGCCGAGGATCTTGCTTTCGCCATACTGGTTGGCGGTCTGGATTTCCAGCCTGACGCGCTTCTCGCCGTCGACTTCCAGCTTCTCCACCACGCGGCCGGTGCAGGTGATGCGATGGCCCAGGTGGGTGATGCCGACAAAGCGCACGCCGAACTGGCGCAGCTGGCGCTGGTCCACCCACTGCGTCAGCAAGCGGCCCAGCCAGGCCATCGCCAGCATGCCGTGGGCAAACACGTCGGGGTTGCCGGCCTTGCGTGCGAAATCGATGTCGATGTGGATCGGGTTGTGGTCGTTCGACGCGCCGGCGAACAGCGCCAGCGTGGTGCGGTTGACCGGCTCCAGCGTCAGCGGCGGCAGGGTGTCGCCTACCTTGACCTGGTCGAAGCCTAGTTTGCTCATGCGGGTTCTCCGGTTCAAGTGCGATGCACCAGCACGCTGCGCAGGTCTGCCACGTGCTCGCCATCCTGGTTGGTCACGCGCGTCTCGCGCACTACGAATTCAAGCGCGCCCCCCTTCTTGTCGTAGATGTCGGCGATGGTGGACTTGAAGTGCAGGGTGTCGCCGGCGTAGGCCATGCGGTGGTAGGCAAAGGATTGCTCGCCGTGCAGGATGCGGTCGATGCGGATGCCCAGCTCATCTCGCCAGCCGGTCGCCGGCCCGGCCAGTTCCAGCGAAAAGAGGAAGGTCGGCGGCAACGGCAGGCCTGGGTGGCCGGCGTCGCGCGCGGCGGCTTCGTCGAGATAGACCGGATCGGTCTGGCCGGTGGCCTTGGCGAAGAAGCGCAGCTGGCTGGCCGGTGCGCAGGCGCGGAAATCCGCCACCACCTTGCCGATGTGTTTCTTGTCGATCATGGATGGACTCCTGTGTCAGTGTGCTCAGGCGTGCTTCTGGTACAGCGTGACCACGCAGGCGCCGCCCAGGCCGAGGTTGTGCGTCAGGGCCAGGCGTGCGCCTTCCACCTGGCGCTGGTCGGCGGTGCCGCGCAGCTGCTGGACCATCTCGTAGCATTGCGCCAGGCCGGTGGCGCCCAGCGGATGGCCCTTGGACAGCAGGCCGCCTGACGGGTTGACCACCCACTTGCCGCCGTAGGTGTTGTCGCCGTCGTTGACCAGCTTCTCGGCGCCGCCTTCCGGGCACAGGCCGAGGCCTTCATAGGTCAGCAGCTCGTTCTGCGCGAAGCAGTCGTGCAGCTCGATCACGTCGAGGTCCTGCGGGCCGACGCCGGCCTGCTCATACACCTGCTGCGAGCCTTCGCGCGTCATGCCGAAGCCGACCACGCGGATCATGTCGCGTGCGTCGTAGGTGCTGGGGCGGTCGGTGGTCAGCGACTGGCCGGCGATCAGCACGTCGGTCTTCAGGCCCTTCCTGCGCGCGAATTCCTCCGACACCACGATGGCGGCAGCGGCGCCGCAGGTTGGCGGGCAGGCCATCAGGCGCGTGAGCACGCCTTCCCACAGCGCCGGCGCGGCCAGCACGTCCTCGGTGGTCAGCACGTTGCGGAATACGGCCAGCGGGTTGTTGGCGGCGTGGCGGCTGGCCTTGGCGCGGATCCTGGCGAAGGTTTCCAGCCTGGTGCCGTACTTTTCCATATGGGCCTTGCCGGCGCCGGAGAACTGGCGGATGGCATTGGGCAGGTCCTTGCGGTCGACCAGTTCGTCCACCAGGCCGATGGCGCGCTCAAGCGCCGGGGCGCGGTCGTCCCAGCGCGACTTCAGCGCGCCGGGCTGCATGAACTCGAAGCCGACCGCGAGCGCGCAGTCCACCGCGCCGCTCTGCACCGCCTGGCGCGCCAGGAACAGCGCCGACGAGCCGGTGGCGCAGTTGTTGTTCACGTTGATGACGGGGATGCCGGTCATGCCGACCTGGTACAGCGCCTTCTGGCCGCAGGTCGAGTCGCCATACACGTAGCCGGCGTAGGCCTGCTGTACGTCCTCATAGCCAAGGCCGGCGTCTTCCAGCGCCTGGCGCACGGCGGTTGCGCCCATCACGTCATAGGTGTCGCTGCTGCCCGGCTTCTTGAACGGGATCATGCCGGCGCCGGCGACGAAAACCTTGCGAGTCATAGGTGTGCTCCGATGATTGTTTGTCTTGGGGTCAGTGCTTACAGCTTGCGCGCGATCAGATCGCGCATCACTTCGCTGGTGCCGCCGTAGATGCGGGTCACGCGCATGTCGGCAAAGGCGCGCGCCACCGGGTACTCCATCATGTAGCCGTAGCCGCCGTGCAGCTGCACCATCTGGTCCAGCGCGGTGCCCAGCACTTCGGTCGCATGAAGCTTGGCGATGGCCGCTTCTTCCAGCGTCAGGCGGCGGCGGATGTGCTCGCCGAGGTAGTGGTCGACCAGCAGCCGCACCGAGATCGCCTGCGTCTTGATGTCGGCCAGCTTGAACTTGGTGTTCTGGAAGTCCCAGACGGTCTGGCTGAAGGCCTTGCGGTCCTTGACGTAGGCCAGCGTGTGTTCCAGGCAGACCTCCAGCTTGGCGGCGGCGCTGACCGCGATCGACAGGCGCTCCTGCGGCAGTTCGGCCATCAGGTAGGCAAAGCCCTTGCCTTCCTCGCCCAGCAGGTTGGCCACCGGCACGCGCACGTTGTCGAAGAACAGCTCGGCGGTGTCCTGCGCGTGCTGGCCGACCTTGTCCAGCTTGCGGCCGCGGCGGAAGCCCTCGCGCTCGGCTTCGACCACGATCAGGCTGACGCCGCGCGCGCCGGCGGTCGGGTCGGTCTTGCAGACCATGATGATCAGGTCGGCGTTCAGGCCGTTGCTGATGAAGGTCTTGCTGCCGTTGATCACGTACTCGTCGCCATCGCGGGTGGCAGTGGTGCGGATCGCCTTGAGGTCGCTGCCGGTGCCGGGCTCGGTCATGCCGATGGCGAGGATGTATTCGCCGGAGCAGACCTTGGGAAGCCAGCGCTGCTTCTGTTCCTCGTTGCCGATGCGGGCGATATACGGCGCGATGATGTCGGAGTGCACGCCGAAGCCGACCCCGCTCAGGCCGGCGCGGGCATACTCTTCGGCATAGATGGCGGAGTGGCCGAAGTCGCCGCCGCCGCCGCCGTACTCGGTCGGCAGCGTCACGCACAGCAGGCCTTCGCGGCCGGCCTTGAGCCAGGTCTCTCGGTCGACCTTGCCGGCCTTGTCCCATTCGGCTTGCCTGGGCAGGCATTCGCGTTCGAGGAAGCGGCGCACGGTGGTGCGGAACATCTCGTGGTCGTCACGATAGATGCTGCGGTTGATTTCCATTGAGTACTCCGGATGTCGGTCTGCGGAAGGTTGCCTCAGCCCAGCAATGCGGCCGTTGGTATGGCGCTAAGGTACCGGGGAGGAGGGGGCCGCGAACACCACCCGCGTCAGGTGGCCGGAGACAGCAAAGGGGCGGCCGCGCATGGGTTGCGCGGCGTTGGGGAAGGGGGAGGGAGAGGGGGCGGTTGCGCCGTCAGTGCGGCGCGTCAGGCGGCGCCTGGTCCAGCTCGCGGTCGCGGGCGCGGGCCACGGCCTCGTCGCGGCTGCTCACGCCCAGCTTGCGGAAGATGTTGCGCAAGTGCCATTTCACCGTCTCCGGCGACAGGCCCAGGGTGCGCGCAATCTTCTTGTTGGGCAGGGCCTGGCCGAGCAGGCGCACGACATCGGCTTCGCGGTCGCTCAGTTCCTCGAGGCGCGCGTCGGCCCGGGCCGGGTTGCCGGCGGGCGCGGCAGCCGCGGCCGCGCCGCCCGCTGCGCC
>NZ_KB944477.1:0-81016 GCF_000389805.1 Cupriavidus sp. GA3-3 | reverse complement strand
CCTCGCCCGCCACCACCGCGAAGCCGCGGCCCTGCTCGCCGGCGCGCGCCGCTTCCACCGCCGCGTTCAGCGCCAGGATGTTGGTCTGGAAGGCGATGCCTTCGATCACGCCGATGATGTCGACGATCTTCTTCGAGGCATCGTTGATCTCGTCCATGGTCTGCACCACCCGGCCCACCACTTCGCCGCCGCGCAGCGCTGTCTCCGACGCGTTCGCCGCCAGCCCGCTGGCCTGGCGCGCGTTGTCCGCGTTCTGGCGCACCGTGCTGGTCAGCTCTTCCATGCTCGACGCCGTCTGCTCCAGGGCTGCCGCCTGCTGCTCGGTGCGTTGCGACAAGTCGTTGTTGCCCGCGGCCACCTGGCGCGTTGCCGTGGAGATGCTGGCCATGCCTTCCTGGATCTCGTGCACCACCGACTGCAGGCTGCGCTGCATGGTCTGCATGGCCTGCGCCAGCGCGCCGATCTCGTCGGCGCTGCGGTGCTCGAAGCGCGTGGTCAGGTCACCCGCGCCCATGCGCAGCGCAAAGTCCAGCATGTGGCGCACCGGACGGTGCACGCGCGCCAGCAGCATGGTGCCTGCCGCGAACGACGATGCCAGCGCCAGCGCAAAGCCGCCCCACAGCCACGGGCGCACCGCGGCCACGCCTGCGCCGCCCAGGGCTTCCACCGCAACCAGTGCGGCCAGGAACCACACCATCCCGCCGGCCTGCGCCCACAGGATGCGGCGCTTCAGGTTCAGGTGCAGCAGACCCTGCACCAGGCCGCGCAGCCCGGTGCGGACCACGGCGCCGTGGCGGATCGCCAGCCCGTCCGCGCGGCCTGCCCGGAAGCGTGCATAGGCAGCGCCGGCGGCTTCCACCTGCTCGCGCGTCGCCATCGAGCGCACCGAGGTGTAGCCGACCACGCGGCCATCGACACGCGTGGGCGTCACGGTCGCGTTGACCCAGTAGAAGTCGCCGTTCTTGCGGCGGTTCTTGACCACGCCCATCCAGGTGCGGCCGGCCTGCAGGTCCTGCCACAGGTCGGCAAACGCTTCCGGCGGCATGTCGGGATGGCGCACCAGGTTGTGCGCCGCACCGAGCAGCTCCTCGGCCGCAAAGCCGCTTGCCTCGATAAAGGTGCGGTTGGCAAAGGTGATCCGGCCCTTGAGGTCCGTGCGCGAGATCAGGTAGTCCGATGGGGAGAGCTTGTATTCGCGCTGCGTAACGGGTTGGTTGTTTCGCATCTATGACAGTACTGCAGGCCCGGGCGCGGCAAGTTGCTGCACCCCGGGCGGGTTCGGTCCGGCAGGCGGGGCGCCGGCCGGACAACGTTGGCGCTGCCGCGGGATCACGCCACCGCTTCGAGCGCGGCGAGTTCTTCGGTGTTGAGCAGCTTCTCGATGTCGACCAGGATCAGCATGCGCTGCTCGACCGAGCCCAGCCCGCGGATGTAGTCGGTCGCCAGTTCGCCGGAGAAATGCGGCGTGGGCTTGATCTGCTCGGCTGCAAGGGTCAGCACGTCGGACACGCCATCGACCACGATGCCGGTGGTGCGGTCGTTGAGGTCTACGATGATGACGACCGTGTACTGGTCGTAGCTGACGTTCTGCTGGCGGAACTTGATGCGCAGGTCGATGATCGGCACGATGATGCCGCGCAGGTTGATCACGCCCTTGATGTAGTCCGGTGCGTTGGCAAGCTGGGTGACCGACTCGTAGCCGCGGATCTCCTGGACCTTCAGGATGTCGACGCCGTATTCTTCCCGGCCCAGCGTAAAGGCCAGGAACTCTTCGCCCGCGCCGTCTGCCTTGTCGATGTGCTTCATCGTCTAGCCCCCCAAAATTGGCTCATGCTGGTTTGCTGGCGCTGCTGCGGCCAAGGCCGCTGGCTGGCACCGGGGCATGACTTCGCCCACCAGTGTTTACGGCAGCAATCCGGGGGACTGAAGGGCGACGCCCGGCTTTCCTTACCCTTCCGAGGTAGGGTGCGCGGTGGACAGCAGCGCCGTCACGGCCCGCATCAGCTGGTCAGGATCGAAGGGCTTGGGCAGGAAACCCGAGGCGCCGGCGGCGCGGGCCTGTTCGCGGATGCTGCCGTCCTGCTCGGTGGTCAGCATCAGGATGGGAATGCACGCATAGCGCTCGGTGGCGCGCAGACTGCGGATCAGCGTGAGGCCATCCATGCCGGGCATGACCTGGTCCGTGACCAGCATGCCGAAGCTGGCGCCGGCCGCGAGCGCATGTGCCTGGTCGCCGTCGGCCGCCTCGGTCACGTCAAACCCTCCTGCGCGCAGGCAGGCGCCGATCATGCGACGGAGCGAAGGGGAATCGTCGACGACGAGGATGCTGGGCGATGACATGGGCGCCTCCGGTTTGCAGGACTCGGTTGATCCGCCAGGATGGACAGCACGGGCAGCGCAGCCGGCGACGGACGGGCCGGCGCAGGGCTGCGCCGCAAACGCTGGCAGCCTGCCAGACCGGTTATCGGCCGCGTCACGGACAAACTTTAGCCGTCAGGCGCCGCCCTGCTCGCGCAAGGCATCGGCAAAACCGGCAGCATCCAGCGGCAGCGACAGCAGGTAACCCTGCACCTCGTCGCACCCCATCTCATTGAGGATTTCCAGCTGCGATGCCGATTCAACGCCCTCGGCCACCACCTTCATGCGCAGTTCGTGCGCCAGTGCCACCATCGAGCCGACGATGGCACGGCCCTGCGCATCGGTGTCGAGCCCGCCGATCAGGGTGCGGTCGATCTTGAGCGTGCCCACACGCAGGCGCTTGAGATAGCCCAGGCTGGAATAGCCACTGCCAAAATCGTCCAGCGCCACCTGGATGCCGAGCGACTGCAGCTCGGCCAGCGTTTCCAGCGACTTGCCGATGTCCTTCATCGCCGCGGTCTCGGTGATCTCCAGCGTGATCGCCGAGGGCGGGATGTCGTGCTGGTGGATCTGCTCGAGCAGGTATTGCGGGAAATTGCGGCTGGCAAAGCGCAGCCCCGAGACATTGATCGCCACCGGCACGGTGGGCACGCCGGCGTCCCGCCACTGGCGCACCTGGCGGCAGACGCTGGTCAGGACCCAGTCGTCGAGCTTGTCGATCTGGCCCGACTGCTCGGCCACGGTGATGAACTCGGCCGGGCTCACCTGGCCCAGCGCGGGATGGCGCCAGCGGCATAGCGCTTCGGCCCCCACCAGCGTGCGCCGGCGCGCATCGTACTTGGGCTGGAACTGCAGCGACAGTGCGTCGTCCTGGATCGCCAGCCACAGGTCGCGCCGGATCACGCGGGTGCGGCGCGCGCGTTCGCCGGCGGCGCTGTTGAACAGGCGCACCTGGTTCGAGCCGCTCTGGCGGGCCTCGGCCAGGCTGACGCGCGCGGCCTGCATCAGCGCCTCCGAGGTCTGCGCATCGCGCGGGTAGATGGCAATGCCGATGTTCACGCCGATCTGCATCTGCAAGCCGCGCGCGGCGATGAACTCGGCCAGCGAGCCGAGCATGCGCGAACCCAGTTCCTGCGCGCGGCCATGATGGACCAGCTCCGGCACGCCCACGGCAAACTCGTCGCGCGCCAGCCGGGCCAGGAAGTCATGCGGCTCCAGCACGGCCTGCGCCAGCGCGCCGGCGTCCTGGGCCAGGATATCGTCGGCGCGGATCTCGAAGACCTCGTCGACTTCGCGGTAATCGGCAATATGGATCAGCAACACGGCGCAGCCGCTCTCGGCCAGCCGCGCCTGCGCGATCGTCTGGTCCAGCCAGCGGCCGAAGGCGACGCGGTCGGGCATCGTCGTTGCCACGCTGTACTCGCCCACCGTGCCCTGCCCGCGCGCTGCGGCACGCACGGTAAGACGGCCGGGGCGGCCGGGAATGCGCGCGCCGCGCCGCGCCAGGCGGGGCTCGTGCCCGCGCGGCAGGCCGTGCGCCTCGTCCACCAGCTCATCGGCCAGGCCGGCTTCGTGGTGCGCAGCCAGCAAGCCACGCGACTGCGCGCGGTGGACGGCGAACATCAGCGCGCACAGCGCGGTCAGCCCGCCCGCCAGCCAGGCGGGGTGCGGCAGGCCGGCTGCATCGATGCAGGCGCGCGCCGAGACCGAGCCCGCGCCACAGGCGCGGCCCAGGTGGGTGCCGGCCGCGGCCACCAGCCCGGCGCCAGCGACGACCGCCATGAGCGCCGCACCGCGCCACAGCCGCGTGCCCTGGCGCAGCCACTGCACCAGCAGCTTGGCAGCCGCGGTGGCTGCTGCTGCGGCGGCGAAGCTGGCCGCCATCTGTGCCGTGTCGTTGGCCGCCGGCACGCTGCCCGACAGCATCACCACCAGTACGGGCAGGCTTACGCTCAGCTGCGATAACAGTGCCGCCGACCAGGTCAGCATGCGCAGCGAGCGGCCACCGGCTGACTGGTCCGCACGCCCGGCGCGAACGCCGAGGGCGGCGGCCACGCCCAGCAGGGCAGCCAGCAGCAACAGGATGGAACTCAGGGCAATCATTGGGCTGCGCGATGATGAAGAGAATGCGCGAAGAAGGTCAGGACGCGGGGCAAACCCCGCATCATGGCATCTTGCGGTCGCCGTGTGAACAGGGCAATGGTGGGGACAGTGGTTTAGAACGCGCTCCAGTCATCATCGGCCCCGGCAACGGCCAGCACGGGCCTCGCCGCCGGACGGCTTGCCGGAAGCGCCGCGGCCGGGCGGGCAGCAACGGCACGCGGCGCCGCGGTTGCCGAATGCGCCGCGGCTGCCGCCGGCCGCACCGACATGGTGCGTGCGGTGCTGCCAGCGACAGCCGTCGCGGCCGTGCCTGCCCATACTCTCGTACCCGTGCCAAGGTTGAACACCGAGACCACGTTCTTGAGCTTCTGCGCCTGTTCTTCCAGCGCACCGGCTGCGGCGGCGGCCTCTTCCACCAGCGCGGCATTCTGCTGCGTCACCTCGTCCATCTGGGTCACCGCCTGGTTGACCTGCTCGATGCCGCTGGTCTGTTCCTGCGACGCGGCGCCGATCTCGTTCATGATGTCAGTCACGCGGCGCACGGCCTGGACGATCTCGCCCATGGTCTGGCCGGCTTCTGCCACCAACCGGGTACCGCTCTCCACGCGCTGGCCCGACTCGCCGATCAGCGCCTCGATCTCCTTGGCGGCCGAGGCCGAGCGCTGCGCCAGGCTGCGCACCTCGCCCGCCACCACCGCGAAGCCGCGGCCCTGCTCGCCGGCACGCGCGGCTTCCACCGCTGCATTGAGCGCCAGGATATTGGTCTGGAAGGCAATGCCCTCGATCACGCTGATGATCTCGACCACCTTGCGCGAGGCGCCGTTGATCTCGTTCATGGTGTCGACCACGCGGCCCACCACCTCGCCGCCCTTGAGCGCGATCTGCGAGGCCTCATTGGCCAGCACGCCGGCCTGGCGCGCGTTGTCGGCATTCTGCCGCACCACCGTGGTCAGTTCTTCCATGCTGGCGGCGGTCTGCTCCAGCGACGAGGCCTGTTCCTCGGTGCGCTGCGACAGGTCCAGGTTGCCGGTGGAAATCTGCTGCGTGGCCGATGCCATCGAATCGGCGCCGGTGCGCACTTCGGCAACGATGCCCGACAGGCTGGCCTGCATCGCGGCCAGCGCCTGCATCATGCGGCCGATCTCGTTCTTCGAGACGCTGGCGATGCGCGAGGTCAGGTCGCCGCGGGCGATGCGCTCGAACACAGCCAGCGCCTCTGCCACCGGCGCGACGATGGCGCGGTTCAGCGTGACCGTGCACAGCACGGCGACCGCCAGGCCCAGCACGATCAGCACGACCGACAGCATGCGGATACGCGCAAAGCTGGCCTGCGCAGCATCGAAGTTGGCCTGCCCGGCAGTCATCTGGAACTTCTGCAGCTTCTCGTGCACGCTCGACATGCTGCGCTGCAGGTCAGGCAGCACCTTCTTCGCCAGCCGCAGGGCCTCTTCCTGGTTGCCCGCGAGCGAAGCCGCCTGCAGCGGCAACACGCCCTGCTCCATGAACGCCTGGCGCTGCTTGCCCAGTTCCGTGGCGAGCGCCTTTTCCTCAGGATTCTGCGGCAGGCTCATATAGCGCTTCCAGGCAGCCTCCGATGCCTCCACGAACACTTTGGAGCGGTCGACGTGAACCTTGGGATCGTCCTGCTCGCCCTGCATCACGTTGCGGTCCAGTGCCAGCCGCATGCGCGTGGTGGCCTGCATCGCCTCGCTGAGCGCGACGGTGGAGCCGAGCTGGTTGGCATAAGTCTCCCTGAGGGCATCATTGCTTTGTGAAATGCCGTGCAGGCCGGCACCGCCGACCAGCAACAGCAGCAGCGACAGCATTCCCATGGCGCCCCGTAGCAGGGTCTTGATCTGGATATTGTTGTGGAAGGACATGATGAAAGAAGACTGTGTCAACCCGCGGGGCACACCCCCAACCCCGTTCCGGCAGGATCGACGCCCAGATGATCCGCCCTGCCCGGATAACGGCGCGACCTCCTGTTACTTGAGCCGCCGCGCCGGTGGCGGGCGCAATTAATCGGCGATAACCGGCCTGTCGGATATACGCCACGTGGCTTGCCGCGGCCGATTATGGCGATTTGATTTTGGCGGCGGCTGGCTGCCGCCGGGCCAGTTTGCGTACGGCCGCACCATTTGCGGGCCTGAACCCGGAACTGCGGCCGGAACTGCAGCCGGGCCGACGACGACGGAAATGCCGGTGACAGACCACGACACCGAAAGTTCACACAATTATCGGCGCCAAGAATTTTCGCAAAAACAGCATCCGATTAGTCCGGCAGGATTTGCAGCGGGCGGCGACCCCGTTATAATTGTTTTCAGCATTTTCACCCCCGCACACACCCACCGCATTCCACTCCACCGGAAACCGAGGACCCAATGGCGACGTATCAGGAAATCGTTCAGAAAATCAGTGAACTGCAGAAGCAGGCCGAGGAAATCAAGGCACGCGAACAAGCCACGGTGATCGCGGATATTCGCGAGAAAATCGAGCAATATGGCCTGACCGCGGAAGACCTGGGTTTTGGCGCAAAGGTGCCGGCCGGCAAGAAGGCGGTCAACCGCAAGGTGCCGGTACGCTATCGCGACAGCGCCGGCAATACCTGGACGGGCCGCGGCAAGCGCCCGGGCTGGCTGACCCAGGCCCTGGCCCAGGGCAAGGCAGTTGAAGACTTCCTGATCCGCTGAAACCCGCGATCCGGCAGATGGTAAAACGCCACGGATGAATTCCGTGGCGTTTTTGTTTTCTGGTCTTCCGCGGCGCCTGCACAACACTGCGGCGCCACCTGCCCGGGGCGTCAGGCGTCAAACCCCTGCGGATTCATCGACTGCCAGCGCCATGAGTCCTGGCACATGCGGTCGATGTCATGGCGCGCGCGCCAGCCCAGCAGCTGGTTGGCCAGCGCGGGATCGGCGTAGCACGAGGCGATGTCGCCCGGGCGCCGCGCCACGATCTCATGCGGCACCGGCTTGCCGCTGGCACGCTGGTAGGCCTGCACCACTTCCAGCACGCTGTAGCCGCGGCCCGTTCCCAGGTTCACGGTCATGCTCTTGCCCTGCGCGCGCAGGTAACCCAGCGCCGCCAGGTGGCCGTCCGCCAGGTCGCAGACGTGGATATAGTCGCGCACGCCGGTGCCGTCCGGCGTCGGGTAGTCACCGCCGAATACCATCAGCTTTTCACGGCGCCCGCCGGCCACCTGCGCCACATACGGCATCAGGTTGTTCGGGATACCGCGCGGATCCTCGCCAATCAGCCCGCTTTCATGCGCGCCGACCGGATTGAAATAACGCAGGTAGGCAATGCGCCAGTCCGGATCCGATGTTTCCAGGTCGCGCAGGATTTGCTCGCCCATCAGCTTGGTCTGGCCATACGGGTTGGTGGCCGACAGCGGGAAATCCTCCAGGATCGGCACCGCATGGGGATTGCCATAAACCGTGGCCGAAGAACTGAACACCAGCTGTTTCACCCCGGCCGCGCCCATTGCCGCGCATACCGTCAGCAGCCCACCCAGGTTGTTGCTGTAATACTCCAGCGGCTGGCTCACCGATTCGCCCACTGCCTTGAGTGCGGCAAAATGAATCACCCCGCTGATGCGGTGTTCGGTAAAGAGCCGGTCCAGCAATGCGCGGTCGCGCACGTCGCCCTGCACAAAATGCGGGGTCTTGCCGGTAATGGTGGCGAGCCGCTCCAGCACCACCGGGCTGCTGTTGCAAAGATTATCCAGGCCGATCACGTGGTAGCCGGCATTGAGCAGTGCAACCCAGGTATGCGAGGCGATATAGCCGGTGGCACCGGTCAGGAGCAAGGTTTCAGGCATGGAAAATCGGTGTCGGAATTCGATTCAGGGCCGGGCCTTGGCCTGGCGGATTCAAAACGTGGCGCAAGCACCTCTTTCCGCCGCGTAGGCCGGCGAAGCTGCTTATTATCCACGATCTGCCGATGCGCCCAGGGCAGCCGGCCCGGCGCGCGGGGCTAGACCCGGCTTCCCGGCACTTCCGCCACCAGCCCCGCCCGCGCCTGCCAGGCCTCATAGGCGGCGCGCAGCCGCCAGCCGGACTCCGGGTCGCGCATGCCCAGGCATTGCGCCACCTCGGCCGGCGCCGTGCCGGCCTCGAAATGCATGGCGGCGCAGGTATTGCGCAGCGTCTGCGGCGACGCGCGTTCGCTGCGCCCGGCCAGCACGCCGGCCTCGTCCAGCAGGATCTCCACGCGCCGGTAGACCGAGGCGGCATGCATCGGCCGGCCCGCCGGCATGGCGGGAAACACCAGGCCGCCAAGCGTGCCGGAGGCTTCGCGCAATGCCAGCCAGGCCCGTAGCGGCGCATGGGCCAGGCTGAACAGCGGCACGGTATAGGCTCGGCCGTTGTCCGCGCGGACCATGCGCAGCGCCATCCGGCCGGGGGCGCCGGCTTCGATGGCATCGACCCGCAGCGCCCGCGCTTCGCCTACCTTCAGGCCGCCGCCGAGCAGCACCGCCAGCAGGGCCACATCGCGGGCGCGCTTCCATTGGGTGGGCGATGCCGCGGTGCGCGTGTCGCCGGCCGGCATGCCGGCCGGGCCAAGTATCCGCGCCACCAGCAGGTCGCGCTCGCCCGGCAGCAGGAACGCGGTGGGATCGTTCTCGCCGTCGGCGAGATGGGCGCGCACCGCCTGGCTGGCCGGGTTGTGCATGCCCTCGCGCAGCCGCGCCAGGTGATGGAACACCCGTTCGATCAGCCGCGTATAGCGATAGCGGTGCGATTTGTGCAGCTGCTGCGCGTCCAGGAACTCACCGATCTGCTCCGCCGACCAGCTCAGCGGCGGCAGCCCGCGCTCGGCCGACCAGCGCAGCAGCTTGCCCCACATGGCGCGGTACACCACGCTGGTGCCGTGCCGGAAGCCATGCCGTGCCAGCCAGCCGTCGAACGCGCGCTCCGGATGGTCGCGCCAGGCGGCCAGGTCGGCATCGAACAAGGCAGCCTGTTCAGGATGGGCAGCGGAGGGCTTAGTGGTCACTGACTCTCCTGCCGGGGGCCGGCGTGCGGGGTTGGGATCCCGCCTATTGTAGACAACCCGTCACTGCGCGGCGGGGCGCCGGCACCATAGGCCCCGCATCGCTTGCACGGTGCCCCGGCGCATGCTACCTTTCCATCCACTATGCAACTGGTTGCATAAAACCCCCGCAACAAGACGCCGCGCACTGACGCCAGCCAAGGAGACCGAAGTGACCACCACCAACCTGATTCCCGCCGCACAGGCCTCACTTGAAGCCTGGCACCAGATGCTGGCCAACGGTTCGATGGCCGGGCTCGACGCCATCGTGGCCGATGAGGTGGTGTTCCGCTCGCCGGTCGCGCACACCCCCTATCCCGGCCGCGCCGCGATTGGGCTGGTGCTGACCACGGTGAACCAGGTGTTCCAGGACTTCCGCTACCACCGCAGCTTTGTCAGCGAGGACGGCCACAGCGTGGTGCTGGAATTCAGCGCGGCCGTGGACGGCAAGGCGCTCAAGGGCATCGACATGATCCGCTTCGACGACGCCGGCCGCATTGCCGAGTTCGAAGTCATGGTGCGCCCGCGCTCGGGCCTGGAGGCGCTGGCCGCCGCCATGGGCGCGCGCCTGGCCAGCCAGAAGGACGTGCTGACCGGCGCGGCCTGACGCAACCCTGTTTCGCAGCACCGCTTTTTCGCCTTACCGAAATACCCAGGAGACTTCACCCATGGCCCTTCCCGCCCAACTCCAGAACCGGCTGTCGCTGCCGGTGGTCTGCTCGCCGCTGTTCATCATCTCCAACCCCGACCTGGTCATCGCCCAGTGCAAGGCCGGCGTGGTGGGCTCGTTCCCCGCGCTGAATGCGCGCCCGGCACCCAAGCTGGAAGAATGGCTGGACCGCATCACCACCGAGCTGGCCGAACACGACGCCAGGCACCCGGACCGCCCGTCGGCACCTTTCGCCGTCAACCAGATCGTGCACAAGTCCAACGACCGGCTTGAACATGACCTGGAGCTGTGCGTGCGCTACAAGGTGCCGATCGTGATCACCTCGCTGGGCGCGCGCAAGGAAGTCAACGACGCAGTGCACTCGTACGGCGGCATCGTGCTGCACGACGTGATCAACAACACCTTCGCACGCAAGGCCATCGAGAAGGGTGCGGACGGACTGGTGGCGGTTGCCGCCGGGGCCGGCGGCCATGCCGGCACGCTGTCGCCGTTCGCGCTGCTGCACGAGATCCGCGAATGGTTCGACGGCCCGCTGCTGCTGTCGGGCTCGATCTCCAGCGGCGACGCCATCCTGGCCGCGCAGGCCGCCGGCGCCGACCTGGCCTATATCGGCTCGGCCTTTATCGCCACGCAGGAAGCCAACGCACAGGACGGCTACAAGCAGATGATCGTCGACAGCACCGCCAACGACATCGTCTACTCCAACCTGTTCACCGGCGTGCACGGCAACTACCTGCGCGGCAGCATCGAGCGCGCCGGCCTGGACCCGAACGCGCTGCCCGAATCGGATCCGTCGAAGATGAATTTCGGCTCCACCAGCGTCAAAGCGTGGAAGGACATCTGGGGCGCCGGCCAGGGCGTGGGCGCAATCAAGCGCGTGGTGCCCGCAGGCGAGCTGGTGCGCCGCTTTGCCGAGGAATATGCGCTGGCACGCCGCCGGCTGGGCTTGGGCGAGGCCAAGCAGGCCGGCACGCGCGCCGTCAACCTGGCCTGACGCAGCCGGTCAGCTGGCCTGGCAGGCCGTAGCCGCCGCCCAAGCGGGCGCGGCTACAGCAGCGGCAGCAGTTCCTCGCCCCAGGCCACCCAGTCCTGCTCGAAGCGGATGCCGCGCTGCAGCAGCGCATAGCGCAGCTGTTGCGCGCGGTCCATGTCCGGCGTCGAGAAATCGCGCCGCTCGATGGCCAGGTAAGTCTCCAGCCGGGCCCGATGCAGCGCGATCAGCCGACGCATCTCGTCACCGAGGCCAAGCGGCCCGATCACCGCATCGGCGCGCAGCTTGACCAGGATTTCCTCGCGCTGATCCAGGCTGGCGCCGGGGGTCAGCACCCAGCGTGCCAGTTCTTCACGGCCGGCCGGCAACACCCGGTAGACCTTCTTGCGGTTCTTGCGGTCGCCGCCACCGGCCTCGCCTTCCGCCGCCTCGGTTTCATCCGCGGCAATCCAGCCACTGTCAGCCATCCGCCCCAGCTCGCGATAAATCTGCTGGTGCGTGGCATGCCAGAAATAGCCGATGGAACGGTCAAAGCGCCGCGCCAGGTCATAACCGGACGACGGTTTTTCGATCAGGGAAATCAACAAGGCGTGCTGGGTCGACATGCGTCTGGGCAGTGGCCCGTCGGGGGGCGATGGAAAATGGTTGGAAGCGGATGCGGCAGACCCGGAACCGGGACGCGCCGGTAGCCGCACTTCGCGGGGCTGGCGCTATGGTATCGCAATGCCGGCCTTGCGCAGCACCCTCAGCGATGTCGTCACCGGCGTCGCCAGCAGATGCCATACATTCGTTAAATTTGTCATTTTGGAAATTTCCTGGCAGACAGAATTAAAAAACGCTGAATGGCATTTCTGCGTTGGATGCAATACATTCCATACATTGAAAATCCAGTGCGAGCGCATACCCGCCCCCGGCCGCACCTTGCAGCAATCCTGGAGTGTGTCCATGACCGGAAGAATCCTGCTTGCCGAAGAGCGCGACGTGGCCTGGGAAGCCGACGCCGTCGAACTCCCGATCGGCATCCTGCCGCCCATGCGCGACAAGGCGCCCATTTACTACCGCCTGCCCGATACGCCGGACGGGCACCATATCAAGGAATACGCCAGCGGGCTACGCCAGCTGGTGCGCTTTGTCGGCGTCGAAGAACAGGTTGTCAAATTCAGCCTGGGCTGACCGGGCACGTAACCGTTTCCCTGTGGTTGTCTCCTCCGAGCCCGTTCCTGCGGGCAGGGACTTGAACCCGCGAGATTCGCGGGTTTTTTCTTGGCCGGCGGAATCAGAGCTGCGGCGCGCGGCAGGCGGCGCCGTCGGGGTTGGCCGTTTCCGCCATGTCGAACACCGCCCTGGCACCGCATTGCGATCCGAACATGCGTGCCTGGTCGTGCCCCACGCCCACCACTTCATAGGCCTGGTGGCGGATCACCAGCCCGGGGCTGGCCAGGTAGCGCTCATAGCGCAGGTAGCCGCGGGCGCGCTGCAGGCGGGTGGGACCTTCGGCCTCAGCGCCGCACGCCTTGTCCAGTACGCGGTGGTTGGGGTCGTTGTCTTCCGTGCCGGCCAGGTAGGTCACCTGACGCCCGGCGTAGCGCTGGTACAGCGACTGGCCATTGGCACCCTTGGCGTAGGGCACGATGTCCTGCATGCCATAGCGGTACTTGTCGTAATCCGGGCACACTGCCTTGTCGTAAGGCGCAAACGAGCGGCCGTCCGCGCCGGCCGGGCGCACCGCCGTGAAGTACAGGTAGGACGAGGGGTTGGCCACCACATAGCGCAGGTCGATGCCGCGCGCGCGGATGCGCTCGTCGACATTGTTCAGCACGGCATAGCGATGCACGATCTGTGCGCCGCCCGAATGCCCGGCCACGGTCACCCTGGCCACCCGCGGCAAGCGCGCCTTGTCGGTGACGAAGGCCATCATGTCATCGAGGACTTGCAGTGAACTGACCGTGAACGGCGCGTTGACCGCGTTCTCGCCACTCATCCAGCCCTGCACCGACCATTGCGGCATGCCGTCGAAGCCCTTGCCGTGGTCTGGCGTGCCGGGGAAGTTGGGCACGACCAGCAGCACCTCGTCCGGATTGCGGCCGCTGGCCTTGAGCAATGCAGCACCGGCGGCGTAGTAATCATCGCCGTTGCGCTGCAGGCCGTGCTGCACGAACACCACCTCGCGGATGCGCGACAGGTCTTGGTCTAGTGGATGGTTGGCGTAGACCGGGAAGTCATAGCCCGCGCCCGTGCCCAGGTGCACGCGCTGCCAGTGCGGCTTCGCCTGGGCCGGCGTGGCCGCCGCCTCCACCGCCCTGGCGGCGGAAGGCGTGTCGGGTGCGCTGGCGCAACCGGCCAGCACTGCCGTGGCGATGGCGGCACCGGCCAATGCCCGGCATGGTTTGCTTGGCACAACGAGAGCAATGGCTTGCAGCATGGGGAAGGGATTCCTGTGGGAGTGTTTTGCCGTCGGCTGACCCGGACGCGCCGTCCTGGTCAGCCCAGGCGCCTGACCAGCACCGCCACGTCCGGCCAGGTCACGCGGCGGACCATGACCCGCAGGTCCGGACCGTGGAAATCATCCTCGAACGCCTCGGATTCCTCGCCGCCCAGCCGCTGGTAGAACTCGCGCGCCTGCGTATTGGCTTCCAGCACATAGAGGAACAGCGGCCGCCCGGGCCAGTGCGCGGCCACGCGCTGCGCGCAGTGGGCCAGCAAGCGCTTGCCCAGGCCCTGGCCGTGGAAAGCCGGCAGCACGTGGAGGTTGTCGAGATAGATGCCGAAGCGGGGCTCCGCCTCGGGCAGCAGGCAGGCAAAGCCAGCGGTTTCGCCGTCGACCATGGCCAGCGTGACTTCCACGGGGCCGTCTGCGCCGTTGTGCATGCGGGCGCGCCAGGCGGCCAGCCGTTCCGGGTAGGCCTGGTCCCGCAAGTAAGCAGCCGGCAGCATGCCGGGATAGGTGTGCTGCCAGCTGGCGGCGTGCATGGCGGCGAGCCGGTCGGCATCGGCAGCCGTGGCGGGGATCAGCGCAAGATCGGGCATGATAGGCGGCGCGGCAGGCGGTCGGCGTCGGCGCAGCGCCGGCAAGGTGTCGGGAAGCGATCATTGTGCCGCCGCATGCCAAGGCTTGCAAAGCGTGGATGCAGGGATTGCAACCGGCGTGCCTTGCCTGCCTCCCGCGCCATCATGCAACACTCCCGGCGCCGGGAACGAAGGTTGCGGGATCCTGCAAAATTGCCTGCCGCAACGAAGAGGAAGCCTTATGTATATGGTCTACTGGTCCGAAGCCGACGGCACCGGGCTCAGCCCCCACGCGCAGTCATTCCCAAGCGATGCGATGCGTGAGGCCCTGCACTTTACCGAGGCGCTGCGCCAGCGCCAGCACGCGGGCGAGCCGGTGAGCTTTGTCACGCTGTGCTCGGAGAATCCCAACGCCGTGGGCCGGGCCGGCGCGGCCGACCCGCCACCGGACTATGAGTGGAAGAAGAGGCGGCCTTGAAGCGGCAGCGCGCATTGTCGTGAAACATGGCGCGCTGCCCGGCCGGGCAGAACCCGGCAACTGGCCCGTCAGCCGATGATGTCGAACTGGCTGAAGTACTCCTCGTTCAGCTCCAGGCCCAGCCCCGGCAGGTTGTCGTCGAGCTGCAGGTAGCCGTTGTCCGGCGCCGGATCGCCCTTGAAGATGTAGTAGAACAACTCATTGCCCACCTCGACGTCGTGCACGGGGAAGTACTCCGACATCGGCGAAGCCGTCGAGGCCATGGTCAGGTGGTAGTTATGCATCTGCCCCGCGTGCGGGATCACCGGCACCGACCAGGCCTCCGCCATGGCGTTGATCTTCTGCGCCGCGGTGATGCCGCCGACGCGGTTGGTGTCGTACTGGATCACGTCCACCGCACGGCGCTCGAGCAGGTCCTTGAAGCCGTAAGAGGTGAATTCATGTTCACCGCCGGAGATCGGGAACGGGCTCGCCTTCTTCAGCTCGGCATAGCCCTCGATATCGTCGGCGATCACCGGCTCTTCCAGCCAGCGCGGGTTGAACTCGGCCAGGCGCGGCAGCATGCGGCGCGCGTACTCCAGGGTCCAGCCCATGTAGCACTCCAGCATGATGTCGACGCCGTCGCCGACCAGCTCGCGCAGCAGGCGCACCTGTTCGATGTTCTTCTGCATGCCGGCGGGGCCGTCCTTGGGGCCGTAGCCGAAGCGCATCTTCATCGCGGTGAAGCCCTGGTCGAGGTAGTGCTGCGCTTCTGCCAGAAACGCGTCGCGGTCGTCATTGTTGTAGAGCTTGGAGGCGTAGCACCAGATCTTTTCCTTGGTGCGCCCGCCCAGCAGCTTGAACACGGGCTTCCCAACCGCCTTGCCCATCAGGTCCCACAGCGCGATATCGACCGCCGAGATCGCCGCCATGCCGATGCCCTTGCGGCCCCAGGCATGGGTGCGGCGGTACATCTTCTGCCACAGGTACTCGTTGTCGAACGGGTCCTGGCCGATCACCACCGGCGCCAGGTACTGGTCGACGATCTCCTTGGCCACGCGCGGCGCCAGCGCGCAGTTGCCGATGCCGACCAGGCCGGTATCGGTTTCCACTTCAACCACCAGCCAGCCGTGGAAGCGGAACGAGCCCATAGCGTCGCCGCGCTCGAACAGGATGTCGGTGGCGTTGGTGCAGAAATGCGCCTGCGGCGGCACGGTCTTGCCCTTCCATTCAAAGACACGGGCGCGGACGTTGGTGATCTTCATGTTCAGCTCCTGATGGCGATGCGTTGGCGCGAACGCTCCCCGGCCGCGCCGGGGGCGGTCTTGCTGGATTCGGTGTGGTGAAGGTGGTGGCTAGGCTGTGGCGCGCCGTTGCGCGCCCATGCGGCAGGCGATCTGGAATGCCTGCAGCGTGGCGCCCGGATCGGCGCGGCCCTGCTGCGTGATGTCGAACGCGGTGCCATGCGCGGGCGTGGTGATCGGCACCGGCAGCCCGCCCTGCACCGTCACGCCGCGCGAGAAGCCCATCAGCTTGATGCCGATCTGGCCCTGGTCGTGGTACATGGTGACGATAGCATCGAACTGCCGCTGCGACGGCCCGCCCTGCACCTTCAGGAAGATGGTGTCGGCCGGGAACGGACCGTCTGCCGCCACGCCGCGCTCACGCGCCGCGGCCACGGCCGGGGCGATCACGTCAATCTCCTCGCGGCCGAAGGCGCCGTTGTCGCCGTTGTGCGGGTTCAGGCCGCACACCGCGATGCGCGGGCGCGCCATGCCGGCGCGGCGCAGGGCCTGGTCAATCAGGTCGATGGCGCCGCCCACGCGTTCCTGCGTGATCATCGCCGGCACGTCCTTGAGCGCCACGTGCGAGGTCACGCGCGAGGTCCACAGCCCGTCCAGGACATTGAACTCGCAGAAGTTGCCGTGGCAGCCAAGCTGCTCGGCAAACCAGTGCAGCTCATCGCTGTGCGCCATGCCGGCGGCGTGCAGCGAGCTCTTGTTGAGCGGCCCGAACAGGATCGCGTCGGCCTGGCCCGCTTGCGCCAGCTGCAGTGCCAGCGCCAGCGTGCCCAGGCTGTAGCGCCCGCCCTCGGCACTGGCTTGGCCGCGCGCATACGCCGGGCGCTCCGGCAGCTGCCAGTGGTACAGGCGCGGCTTGCCATCATCGGCAAAGGCGGGCGCATCGGTCTCGGCCAGCGCCAGCTCGACGCCTGCGATCCGCATGCCGTGGCGCCATTCGTCGCGGTCGGCGATCAGCAGGATCTCGGCCTGCGCGGCGGTCGCGGGGTCGGCCAGCAGCCTGGCGATCAGTTCGGGGCCGATGCCGGCGGGGTCGCCCAGCACCATGGCGATTCTTGGACGGGAATTCATTGGACTTCCGGGGTTGTTATTGGTCGAGCTTGACGCCCAGTTCAGCGATCAGCTTGCCATAGCGCACATACTCGGCACGCGAGAAGGCATCGAACTGCGCCGCGGTCAGCGCGCCGGGCACCGCGCCCACATCGGCCAGCCGGCGCACGGTGTCAGGGTCCCTGATCACCGTGGCCAGCGCGCTGCCCAGCTTCTGCAGTGTCGCGGGCGGCGTGCCGGCCGGCGCATAGACACCGTACCATGCACTCATCTGGATGCCGGGCACGCCCGCTTCAGCCAGCGTGGGCACGTTGGGCAGCAGCGCCGAGCGCTGGTCCGCGGTGACCGCCAGCGCGCGCAGCTTGCCGGCCTTGATATGGCTGATGACCGACGGCATGGTCTCGAAGCTCATGTCCACCTGCCCGCCCATCAGGTCCACCAGCGCGCTGCTGCTGCTCTTGTACGGCACGTGCAGCAGCTTGCCCTTGATCTGCCGCGCGAAGGACGCGCCGGCCAGGTGCTGGGTGCTGCCGACCCCGGACGAGCTGTAGCGGAACTTGTCCGGGTTGGCCTGGATCTGCGCCACCAGCGCCTTGACGTCGCGTGCCGGCACCTGGTTGTTGACCACCAGCACATTGGGCACCGACGACACCAGCGCCACCGGCGCCAGGTCCTTGAGCGGATCGAACTGCAGCTTGAGCAGGTGCGGCGCGATCGCTTGCGAGGTCACCACGCCCATCAGCAGCGTATTGCCGTCCGGCGCCGCCTTGGCGGTCAAATCCGCGGCAATGGTGTTGGACGCGCCGGGGCGGTTGTCGACCACGACTGGCTGCTTCAGCTGCGCGGCGAGCTTGTCGGAGACGATGCGCGCCATCACGTCGGTGCCGCCGCCGGGCGCTGCACCCACCATCAGCCGCACCGGCCGTGTGTCCTGCGCCCAGGCATTGCCCGTTACTGCCGCCACCGTGGCCAGGCCGGCGAGTGCGCCGGCGATCCATGTCTTCATTGCTGTCTCCGTCATTTTGCTGTCCGGCTCTGCGGCGCGGATGGGCAGACTATAGGAGCATCAGTGATTCGCCACTACTGATGTTTTTTGAACTGGCGATCACCTGGCGTTATACCTCGGCAGCCGCCTGCTGCGCAGTGCGCGGCAATGCCTTCAGGATCGCGACCAGCTGTCGCGCCGCCGCGGACAAGGTGCCGCCGCGCCGCGTCACGATGCCAAAAGTCTGCTGCCGCGACTGCAGCCGCACGGGCAGGATGCGCAGCATCTTCTGGCGCACGAACATCGCCGCCACGCCGGTCGGCAGCAGCGACACCAGCCCGGGGTCGCCCTGCAGCATGGCCACCGTGACGAAGGCCGACGAGGTCGAGATCGCATTGGCGGGAAAGCTCATGCCGGCCAGGTCCAGCTCGCGCTGCAGCAGCGCGTGCATCGGCATATGGCCTGCATAGGTGATCCAGCGATAACCTGCGAGGTCGGCAAACCCCATCGCGCGCGCGCGCGGTGCCGGATGCGCATGGCCCACCACGACCGCGACCTGCTCATCGCCCAGCGGGTGGTAGTGGTAGCGGGCCGGTTCATCGCTGACCAGCGAGCGGCCGATCACCAGGTCGAGGTGGCCGTCGTCGAGCAGCCCCAGCAGGCGCAGGCTGGTGTCCTCGATGATCTCCAGCGCCAGCTCCGGCTGCGCCTGGCGCAGCCGCGCCAGCGCCGGCACCAGCACCTCCGGCACCGCCCCCATGATCACGCCGATGGCCACGCGCCCGCCGCTGCCCGCGCGGATGCCCGCTACCTCCTCGCACATGGCGCCCAGGTCGGCCACCAGCTGGCGTGCGTGCCGGATTACGCAATGGCCGAAGGCATTGGGACGCATGCCGCGCCTGGAGCGCTCGAACAGCGGCGCTTCCAGCATGCCTTCCAGCTCCTGCAGCGACTTGCTGGCCGCCGACTGGGTCATCGCCATCGCCGCGGCGGCCTGGTGCAGGGAGGAATGCTCGTCCAGCGCGATCAGCAGTTGCAGCTGCTTCATGCGCAACCGGCCGGTCAGGGCGTCGAGGGTGGATTTCATGAAGGAATCTGTGAGTCGCAAAAGCGATCACCAGATGGAAAGGTTTCAATATACAGCCCGGATGGCGGCTCGTATATTGGCCCGATCCAATTCACAAGCAGCCGGAGGAGACCATGACCCGCACCCCATCCCCCACCGTCTACCGCGGCGTATTCCCGGTAGCGCCCACCGTCTTCGACGCGCAGGGCGGCCTCGACCTCGACGGCCAGCGCCGCTGCATCGACTTCATGATCGATGCGGGTTCGCACGGCATCTGCATCCTGGCCAACTTCTCCGAGCAGTTCGTGCTGAGCGACGACGAGCGCAACGTGCTGATGAAGACCGTGCTGGAACACGTGGACGGCCGCGTGCCGGTAATCGTCACCACCACGCATTTCAGCTCGCGCCTGTGCGCCGAGCGCAGCCGCGCGGCGCAGGATGCGGGCGCGGCCATGGTGATGGTGATGCCGCCTTACCACGGCGCCACCATCCGCGTGCCCGAGCGCAGCATTTACGAGTTCTTCGCCACGGTCTCGGATGCCATCGACATTCCCATCATGATCCAGGACGCGCCGGTCAGCGGCACCACCCTGAGCGCGCCGTTCCTGGCGCGCATGGCGCGCGAGATCGGCAATGTGTCGTACTTCAAGATCGAAGTGCCGCAGGCCGCGGCCAAGCTGCGCGAACTGATCGAACTGGGCGGCGACGCCATCGTCGGCCCCTGGGACGGCGAAGAGGCCATCACGCTGATGGCCGACCTGGAAGCGGGCGCCACCGGCGCCATGACCGGCGCGGGCTTCCCCGACGGCATCCGCCAGATCCTCGATGCGTGGCAGGCCGGCGACGCCGAACTGGCCGCGCAGCGCTACCAGCAATGGCTGCCGCTGATCAACTATGAAAACCGGCAAGGCTGGCTGGCCACCAGCAAGGTACTGATGCAGGCAGGCGGCGTGATCGCATCGGACGCGGTGCGTCATCCGCTGCAGCCGATGCACCCGGCCACCCGCGAAGGGCTGCTGAAGATTGCGCGCCGGCTCGATCCGCTGGTGCTGCGCTGGGCCCGCTGATCTCATCGAAAGGACAAGGCATGACAATTTCAGGCGAACTCCTGATCGGCCGCCGCGCGGAACGCGGCGGCAACGGCACCATCCACGCCATCGACGCTGCCACCGGAGCCGCCCTCGAACCGGCATTCGGCGGCGCCACGCCCGCGCAGCTCGACCAGGCCTGCGCGCTGGCATGGCAGGCATTCGACGCCTACCGCGAGACCACGCCCGAGCGGCGCGCCGATTTCCTCGAAGCCATCGCCGCCAACATCCTGGCGCTGGGCAATACCCTGATCGACCGCTGCACCACCGAATCCGGCCTGCCGCGCGCGCGCATCGAAGGCGAGCGCGGCCGCACCGTGGGGCAGTTGCGCATGTTCGCAAGCCTGCTGCGCCAGGGCGACTTCCTTGAACTGCGCGTCGACCCCGCGCTACCTGAACGCAAGCCGCTGCCGCGCGTCGACCTGCGCCTGCGCCATATCGCGCTGGGGCCGGTAGCAGTATTCGGCGCCAGCAACTTCCCGCTGGCATTCTCGGTGGCCGGCGGCGATACCGCCTCGGCCCTGGCCGCGGGCTGCCCGGTCGTCGTCAAGGCGCATCCGGCGCACCCGGGCACATCGGAGCTGGTCGGCCGCGCCATCCGCAAGGCCGTCGACGACATGGACCTGCCCGAAGGGACTTTCTCGCTGCTGTTCGATGCCGGGCTGGAGGTCGGCCAGGGGCTGGTGGCCGATCCGCGCATCAAGGCCGTCGGCTTCACTGGCTCACGCGCCGGCGGCATGGCGCTGATGGCGATCGCGGCGGCACGGTCAGAACCGGTCCCCGTGTTTGCCGAGATGAGCAGCATCAACCCGGTGCTGCTGTTCCCGCACGCACTGGCCAATCGCGCCGAAGCCATCGGCACGGCGTTCGCGGATTCGCTGACGCTGGGCGCCGGGCAGTTCTGCACCAACCCCGGCCTGGTGCTGGCGGTTGCGGGGGATGACCTGGAGCGCTTCCTGCAGGCCGCGGCTGCGCGGCTGGGGGCGCTGCCGGCTGCGACCATGCTGACGCCCGGCATCCATCGTGCCTATTGCGCCGGCGTCGATACGCTCGCCAGCCATGCGCAAGTGCAGACCGTTGCGCGCGGCGCGGCGGGATCGGCTGCGCAGGGACAGGCCGCGCTGTTCGCCACCGACGCCGATGTCTTCCTGGCCAACGAAGCGCTGCGCCACGAAGTCTTCGGCGCCGCCTCGCTGGTGGTGCGCTGCCGCGACCTCACCGAGATGCGGCGCGTCATCGACGCGCTGGAGGGGCAGCTGACCGCCGCGCTCCATATCGAGGATGCCGACCACGACGCCGCCCGCACCTTCCTGCCAGCGCTGGAACGCCTGGCGGGACGCATCCTGGTCAATGGCTTCGGCACGGGCGTGGAGGTCGGACATGCGATGGTGCATGGCGGGCCGTGGCCGGCGACGTCCGACGGCCGCAGCACCTCGGTCGGCAGCCTGGCCATCGCGCGCTTCCTGCGCCCGGTCAGCTACCAGGACATGCCGCCCGGCCTGCTGCCCGCGTCGCTGCGCCCGGACAGCCCGCAACGCCACGCGTGGCGCCTCGACGGCAAGCTGCAGGGGATGCCCGGCTGAGGCTCACCTCGACAATGCCCGCAACGCATCGATCAGCAGGCTCATCGATGCCGTCGGCGGGCGGCCCCGCCGCGTGACGATGCCATAGGGCCCCAGCTTGCGCGGCAGGGGCAGCGGCAATACCGCCAGCGCGCCAAGCCTGCCGTAGTAGGCGGCGACCGACTCCGGCAGCACCGCGATCAGTTCGCTGTCCGCCAGCAACGACGTGGTCATCAGCACCGCCGCGGTCTCGATGGTCGACGGCGGCGCCGGCACGCCGGCATCCTCGAACGAGCGGTCGATCAGCGCGCGCATCGGGCTGGGGCGCGGCTGCATGATCCACGGGTAGCCCGTCAGTTCCTCGAACGACAGCTTGCGGCGCCGCGCCAGCGGGTGCTGCGGCCCGACCACGATGGCCAGGCCCTCGTCGCCCAGTTGCTCGAAGTCCAGCCCGCTGCTGTCCCAGCCATCCGGCACGCGCCCCAGCACGATATCGAGCTGGTCGCGCTCAAGCTGCGGCATCAGCACATCGCTGGTCTCCACGTGCACCGCCACCTCCAGCCGCGGATGATCGCGATTGAGCTGCCGGATCACGTCGGCAAGCAGCCCCGGTGTAGGCGCCATCACCGCCCCGACCCGCACGCGTCCGATCTTGCCGGACTCCAGCGCCACCAGTTCATCGCGCAGCCCGCCCATGTCGGCAAACACCAGCCGGGCATAGCGCGTGGCCGCCAGACCGAAGCGCGTGGGCCGCAGCCCGCGCGCATGGCGCTCGAACAGCGGCACGCCGAGCAGGTCCTCCATGTCCTGCAGCATCTTGCTGACCGCGGGCTGCGTCAGCGTCAGCGCCTCGGCGGCCTGGCGCAGCGAACCGCGCTCCTCCACCGCCAGCAGCAGGCGCAGGTGCTGCATTTTCAGGCGGCCGTGGAGGGTGCTGACGGGTGGGATCATGGGTGGGACCAAGCATAGAGAAGCGTGAGGGCAGGCTTTCGCCTGCGATCACAAATTCTTATCGCTTCGCCCCGTATGGTCAAGCCGGATATATCACTGCCACGCCGAAGGCGGCCGGCATCGGATTACTTCTTCGGCGATTCCAGCGTGACTTTCGACGGGGTGATTTCGCCGACATCCTCCCACGCCTTGGTGTCGAAGCTGAATCTGGCGACGGCGCAGGTCGGCATGTCGGTAATCTCGTCCGACAAGCGATGCGCGAAGTCGGTGAACTCGGGGTTGTGACCGAACAGCATCACGCAATCGAGCTTCTTGTCGAGCGCACGAACGACGGCCAGCAACTGCTCCGCGCTGGTGGCGTACAGCTGGTCATCGAGCGCGATGTCCTTGCGTGCATAGCCGAGCTCGTCGGCGATCAGTTGCGCTGTCGTCAGCGCACGCAGGGCCGGACTCGACAGGAGCAGGTCGGGCTTCAGCTTACGCTCGGCCAGGCGCTTGCCCATTTCCGGGGCGTCTTGCAGGCCACGGTCATTCAGGGGGCGCTCACGGTCGGGCAAGGAGGGATCATCTTTACTTGACTTGGCATGCCGGACGAGAAACAGGGTCTTCATGTTTCCTCCTGATCCAAAGGGATGGTTGTCGATTGCGTGCGCCAGGAGACCTGCACACGGCGACTGGCCCCGCCGCCACGCCCGCCCTATAGTGGACTTGGATGGGCGCGATTGCAACGCGATGCACGTCTACGCACCACCCGTCGGAGGACTGCGCCATGCCGAGCAATTCAGAAGCCATCGAGGTTGTGATCCCGGCCGGCGGCGTGGACTTGCAAGGCATACTCACGTTGCCGCCCGGCGCGGTCGCATTGGTATTGTTTGCGCACGGCACGGGCAGTTCCCGGCTTAGCCCGCGCAATCGATATGTGGCCGCGGAGCTCAATCGCTGCGGCATGGCAACGCTGCTGATGGACCTGCTGCTGCCGGATGAAGACCAGGTGCAGGCCATCCGCTTCGACGTCGAGCTCCTGGCGACAAGGCTGGCGCAGGCAACCAGCTGGGTGGCGCGGCAGCAAGCCGTGCCACAGCGGTTCGGCTACTTCGGCGCCAGCGTTGGTGGCGCCGCGTCGATCCGTGCCGCATGCCAGTCGTCTATCCCGATACACGCCGTCGTTTCGCGCGGGGGCCGGGTCGACCTGGCGGGCCCCGACGCCCTTGCGAAACTGCTTGCGCCCACCATGCTGATCATCGGCGGGCTGGACCTGAGCGTCCTGGAACGCAATGAATCGGCCTATGCCCAGCTGACATGCACCAAGAAGCTGGTGATCGTGCCCGGCGCCTCGCATTTGTTCGAGGAACCCGGCGCACTGGAATCGGTCGCTCGCCTGGCGGCGCAGTGGTTCGAGCGCTATCTCGGCAAGGACTCGCCCTGAACAGGGCCAGCAATCTGCCCCTGGCGTCGAAGGTACAATGCCCGGGCCCGGCCTGACGGCCACCCGGGCATTGTCACTTTCGCCAACCTCCCAGGGAACAGGACACCACCCATGCGCGAACCCAGCCGGGCGTTTCTCCTCGGTCCGCTGCTCAAAGGCGTCTCGCGTTCGTTCTATCTCACGCTGCGCGTGCTGCCCGAGCGGATGCGCGATCCGGTCGGCCTGGCCTATCTGCTGGCGCGTGCCGCCGACACGATTGCCGATACCTCGCTGATCCCGCCACAACGGCGCCTGGCGCTGCTGTTGTCGTTGCGCGACCAGGTCAACGGTGCAACCGCAGACACGGCGCTGGCCGACAGCATCGCAACCGAGGTGGCAGGCCGGCAGGAACAACAGTCGGACGAGCGCATCCTGCTCGAGTCACTGGGCCCTGCGCTGGCGGTGCTGGCGCAGCTGGAGCCGGACGACCGGCAAGCGGTACGGCAGATCGTATCGACGCTGAGCGAGGGCATGGAATTTGACCTGCGCACCTTCCCTGATGAAAACGCCGGCCGCATCGTCGCACTGCGCGAGCCGGAAGAGCTTGACCGTTATACGTACCTGGTCGCCGGATGCGTGGGCGAGTTCTGGACCAGCATGACCGCCGCGCACATGCCTGGCGCGATCGGCAAGCCCGACGCCATGCTGCGCCGCGGGGTCCGCTTCGGCAAAGCCTTGCAGATGACCAATGTGCTGCGGGACTGCGGCAAGGACCTGCGCATCGGCCGCTGCTATCTTCCGGTGACGATGCTGCACCAGCATGGCCTGAGCCCGCAGGATCTGCTGCTTGCGGACGCCTCGCCGCGCGCGCGGGCCTTGATGCTCGAGCTCGTGCGCAAGACGCTGGACCACTTTTGCGAGGCCATGGCGTACACGCTTGCCATTCACCCGCGTTTTATCCGGCTGCGGCTGGCTTGCCTGTGGCCCGTCCTTATCGGCATGGAAACGCTGTTGCTGCTGGTGCGCAACGACGACTGGCTGGACCCGGCAAAGGCGTCCAGACTGCAGCGCGGCAAGGTGTATCGGATCATTGCGTATTCGCTGCCGATGGTCCTGTCGAACAGCCTGTTGCGCATCTGGTTTGCGCGCCAGATGCGCAACATCGATGCTGTCATTCGCGGATTCAATGGCCGGTGAATACCGTCAGCACCCCCGTATAGCCATAGAGGTGATCCCTTGCGATCTCGCCGCCGGCAAAGAAGCCAGCCAGCGGCAGGTCGCCAAGCGCGCGGCGTACGGTCTGCAGCTCGGCATGCGGCGCGCCGAAATGCGGCCCGCCCCGGCCTGAGCAACTGATGTAGAGCGCGCCACGTGCGCGGCTGCCGCCGCGTTCGATCTCCGTACGGATCTCGGTGGCGACGCGCACCAGGTCCGCGCGCGCCGCGTCAGCATTGCGCATGCAGAAAGCCAGCCGCATGCCGGGCTCGACCATGTCGGCCAGCGCCAGCATGCGATGCTGCACGTCCAGGCCGATCAGGTGGCGCACCAGCGTGTCCGAGCCGAACCTGCCGGGCAGCACCGGGGCATCGTCGGCGGCTGAATTCAGGCCGGCCAGCGTTCCGGCCAGCGCCTCCGCCATGGTCTCCACCTGGGCATCGCGCTCGACGCCGAGGTCATTCAGGATGCAATCCAGGGCCGGCTTGCCGTCCAGCTCGAACAGGAGGTTGTGATCGCTGCGCGTGACGGCGCGCACCGGCCCGATCGGCTGGCAGCCCTGCGTAACGCGGGAGACCAGTTCGATTTCGGGGCCGAACAGCACGCCCGACAGTCCACCGGAAAACACGCCATCGGCAATATGCAAGGTACGGTTGCGGGCCGACGACAAGCCGCCGAACAGGTAACCGGTGGCCGTGCGCGCGCTCAGCTCATGCAACAGGTCCTGCACATCGGGCGTACTGCCCTCGGCATGCACCAGCGCGGTATGCGGAACGAAGCCGGAAGACGCGGGCGGCAAGGGCTGGCGCCCCGAAAACAGCTGGAACGCGTCGCGCGGAAACGGCGCCGCCATCAGCACCATGGCCGGCTCGTCGAAATACTCTTTGCCGCTGGCGGATACGCCCAGGCCGACCGTGCCGACCCAGGACACACCGGGCCAGTTCTGCTGCAGCGCGGCAAGGATGGCCTCGGCGGCCAGCGCGTAGTAGTCGCTCAGGTAGCACCAGCCGAGCGTGAGCGGCGGCGCGTTGTCTGCCTTCGCCTGGCGCAGGAAATCCTGCGTGTCCAGCTGGCGCTGGCAGTCTGCCAGCGCGACCTGCCATTCGACGTGGGCCGCGTCAGCGTGAACGAAGGAAAGGTCATGCATTTTGGGTTCCTCCGTATTCAGGCTGGCGACATCCATTGGACTGTTGCCGGCAAGGGGTGTTCAGCCCCCGTTCTGGCAGCCGGTCGGCTGCCGCGGCCGCTCCCGCGCGATCTCCTCCTGTAACGCCAGCGCCGCCCTTGTGAGCGAGGCCGTTACTCCGCCTTCGCCCCCGATTCCCGCGCCACCTTGCCCCACTTGTCGGTCTCGGCGCGGATAAAGGCAGCAAGCTGCGTTGGCGTCATGTCACCAGCGGTCACGCCCTGCTCGTCAAACCGCTTCTGCACCTCCGGCGCCTTCAGCAGCTTGCCCAGCTCCGCCGAGACGCGCTGCTCGATCGCCGCGGGCGTGCCGCGCGGCGCCATCAGCGCGAACCATGTGGTGACTTCGTAGCCCCTGACGCCGCTCTCCGCCAGCGTCGGCACGCCGGGATAGGCGGCGGAACGCTTCGCGGTGGTAACCGCCAGCGCCCGGACCTTGCCGCTGCGCACGTGCTGCGACGCCGACGGGCTGGTTTCGATCGCCATCTGGATCTGGCCCGCGATCAGGTCGGTCATCATCGGCGCGCCGCCCTTATACGGCACATGCGCAACGTCGGTGCCGGTCAGCGCGCGGAACAGCTCGCCGGACAGGTGCTCGGTGCTGCCGATGCCGGCCGAGCCGTAGTTGACCTTGCCGGGATGCGCCTTGATATAGGCGACCAGGTCGGACACGGACTTCACCGGGATCGCAGGATTGACCACCAGCACATTGGGCGTCAGCGCCACCAGGCCCACCGGATCGAGATCGCGCGTGAACTCGTAGGGCAGGCTCTTGTAGATGGCCGGCGCCATGGTGTGGGCGACGGTGGCCAGCAGGAAGGTGTAGCCGTCGGCCGGCGCGCGCGCCACGTTGGCCGCGCCGAGGGTGCCGCCGGCGCCGGGGCGGTTATCCACCACCACCGGCTGCTGCAGCGCCTCGCCCAGCTTCTGGCCGATGGTGCGGGCGAGGATGTCGGTGGTGCCGCCGCTGGCGAAGGGCACTACCAGGGTGATCGGCTTGGCCGGCCAGTTGTCCGCGGCGAACGCGGCGGGCGCGCCCAGCACAGCGGTACCGGCGAGGCCGGCCATCACGGCGCGGCGCATGCGCGAAACGGTTGTCATGCAGTCTCCTTTGCGGGAAGTCATGTTGTTATGGAATGGCGGCTGCGTAGTGTCGCTTCCGCCGGTTTCTGACCGGTGCGACTCTACGCAGCCGCTGGCAAGCGCGCCATCGGGCGGGCGTTAACGGGTCTTCAGGATTCGTGAACCGCGGCAGGTTTTCCGCTACCATGCGGGCAAATTGCGGCAGCGGGGACGCGACATGGAACTGAGGCAACTGCGCTACTTCGTCAGCGTGATCGAGCACGGCAGCATGGGCAAGGCGGCGCTGGAGCTGGGCGTGGTCACGTCCGCGCTGAGCCAGCAGATCAGCCGGCTGGAGAGCGAGCTGTCAACGCGGCTGCTGCAGCGCACTTCCACCGGCGTGGTCGCCACCGACGCCGGGCTGGCCTTCTGGCGCCAGGCCCAGCTGGCGCTGCGCCATATCGACGATGCCGCGCTGGCCGCGCGGCAGGCGCGCCTGTCGGGCCATGTCAGCGTGGGCCTGCCGCCCAGCACCGCCGCGGTGCTGGCGCTGCCCTTCATGCAGGCCATGCGCGAGCGCTACCCCGACGTGCGACTGCGCATGGTGGAGAGCCTGTCCGGCTACCTCGGCACGATGCTGAGCGCGCGCCAGATCGACCTGGCGGTGCTGTTCAGCGAGGAGCCCGCGCAGCGCTGGAGCGTGCTGCCGCTGCTCGATGAGCGGCTGTTCGTGATCGGCGCCGAGGGGCTGGCCGGCATGCCGCGCGACGAGCAGACCTCGGTGGCGGCACTTGGCAAGCTGCCGCTGATCCTGCCCAGCGGCTCGCACGGGCTGCGCGCGCTGGTCGCCGCGTGCTTTCGCCAGGCGAAGCGCGAACCCCAGGTGGTGGCGGAGATCGACGGGCTGGCGATCCTGATGGACGCCGTGCGCGGTGGCCTGGGCGCCACCATCCAGCCGGGCGCGGCACTGGCGCGCAGCCACGGCACGCCCTACCGCAGCATACTGGTCACCGACGCCGGCGCCACGCGGCCCAACCTGCTGGTCAGCCTGTCCGACGATGAACTGTCGCCGGCGGGCCTGGCCGCGCGCGTGGTGCTGGCCGACGTCGCCACCACGCTGGTGCGCGAGGGGCGCTGGCCCGGCGCCACGTTGCGCCCGCGCTGAGCCGGCTGTGCCCCGGCCGGGCTTCACGAAAGCTGAAGCCCCCTTGCCGCGCCCCTGCTGGCGCCCGCCCGCCTTGCGCGCCAAGATGGCGCCAGCAAGGAGACAATCCCCATGGTCGACGTATTGGTAATTGGCGGCGGCAACGCGGCCCTGTGCGCGGCGCTGATGGCGCGCGAAGCCGGGGCCTCGGTGCTGCTGCTCGAATCCGCGCCGCGCGCCTGGCGCGGCGGCAACTCCCAGCACACGCGCAACCTGCGCTGCATGCACGACGCGCCGCAGGACGTGCTGGTCGATGCCTATCCCGAGGAAGAGTACTGGCAGGACCTGCTCAAGGTCACCGGCGGCATCACCGACGAACACCTGGCGCGGCTGGTGATCCGCGCGTCATCGACCTGCCGGCCGTGGATGCGCAGGCATGGCGTGCGCTTCCAGCCGCCGCTGTCGGGTGCGCTGCACGTGGCGCGCACCAACGCCTTCTTCATGGGTGGCGGCAAGGCGCTGGTCAACGCGTACTACCGCAGCGCCGAAGCGATGGGGGTGCAGGTCCGCTATGAAACCCCGGTGGATGCGATCGAGCTGGATGGCGACCGCTTCGTCGCCGCGCGCAGCGGCAGCCAGCGCTTCACCGCGCGCGCCTGCGTGCTGGCCGCGGGCGGCTTCGAATCCAACCGCGAATGGCTGCGCGAAGCCTGGGGCCGGAATGAACGTGGAGAATGGCCCGCCGACAACTTCCTGATCCGCGGCACGCGCTTCAACCAGGGCGTGCTGCTGCGTTACATGATCGACGCGGGCGCCGATGCCATCGGCGACCCGTCGCAATCGCACTGTGTCGCCATCGACGCGCGCGCGCCGCTGTACGACGGCGGCATCTGCACGCGCATCGATTGCGTGTCGCTGGGCGTCGTGGTCAATCGCGACGCCGTGCGCTTCTACGACGAGGGCGAGGACTTCTGGCCCAAGCGCTACGCCATCTGGGGCCGGCTGGTGGCGCAGCAGCCCGGGCAGATCGGCTATTCGATCATCGACAGCAAGGCCATCGGCCGCTTCATGCCGCCGGTGTTTCCCGGCGAGAAGGCCGACACGCTGCCTGAGCTCGCGCGCAAGCTCGGGCTGCCGGAAGCGCAGTTCGTGCGCACGGTGCAGGACTACAACGCGGCGTGCCGCGTCGGCAGCTTCGACCATACCGCGCTGGACGACTGCCACACCGAAGGCCTGGCACCAGCCAAGACGCATTGGGCCAGGCCGCTCGACCAGGCGCCGTTCTATGGCTACGCGCTGCGGCCGGGCATCACCTTCACTTACCTGGGGCTCAAGGTCAACGACCGCGCCCAGGTGCACTTTGGCGGCAAGCCAAGCGGGAATCTGTTCGTGGCAGGAGAAATGATGGCCGGCAACGTGCTCGGCAAGGGATACACGGCCGGTGTCGGCATGTCGATCGGCACGGCCTTCGGGCGCATCGCGGGCACGCAGGCTGCATTGGCGGCGGGCATCAACACGGGAGCCATCCATGCAGAAGCTTGAAGCCCTGACGCGCGAGGCCGCGCAACTGGCCGGGCAGGACGCTGCCGCCCCGGCGCCGCAGTCCCGCGTCATCCGCGTGCTGCCGCTGACCGACAATGAGGCCGAAGTTGCCCGGCAGATGCAGATCTGCAATGCCTGCCGCTACTGCGAAGGCTTCTGCGCGGTGTTCCCGGCCATGACCCGCCGGCTGGAGTTCGGCAAGGCCGACGTCAACTACCTGGCCAACCTGTGCCACAACTGCGGCGCCTGCTACCACGCCTGCCAGTACGCGCCGCCGCATGATTTCGGCGTCAATGTGCCGCAGGCCATGGCAAAGGTGCGGCTGGAAACCTATAGCGAATATGCATGGCCCGCGCCGCTGGGCAAGCTGTACCAGCGCAACGGGCTGACGGTGTCGGTGGCGCTGGCCTTCGGGCTGGCGTTGTTCCTGGTACTCGCCGCCACGCTGGGCGGCGCGCTGTGGCAGACGCATGAGGGCGGCAATTTCTACGCGGTATTCCCGCACAACACGCTGGCGGCATTGTTCGGCAGTGTGTTCGGCTTTGCCGTGCTTGCGCTTGGCCTGGGCGTGCGCCGCTTCTGGCGTGATGTCTCTGCCGGCACAGCGTCGGCACCGGCCGTGGCAGAGGCGGCCCGGAACGTGCTGGCACTGACCTACCTCGATGGCGGCCACGGCGATGGCTGCAACGAGGCCAGCGACCGCTTCACACTGGCGCGGCGGCGCTTCCACCATTTCACGTTCTACGGTTTCATGCTGTGCTTTGCGTCGACAGCGGTGGCGACCGGCTACCACTATCTGCTGGGCTGGCATGCGCCCTATCCGGTCACGAGCCTGCCGGTGCTGCTGGGCACCGCCGGCGGCGTGGGCCTGCTGGTGGGCCCGGCCGGCTTGCTGTGGCTGAACCTGCGCCGGCACCCGATGCATGGGGATGCCCGGCAGCGCCCGATGGACTGCGGCTTCATCGCGCTGCTGCTGCTGACCAGCGCCACCGGACTGGGGTTGCTGGCCGGGCGCGGCACGGCGGCGATGCCGCTGCTGCTGGCGGTCCACCTTGGCGTGGTGATGGCGTTGTTTGCGACGCTGCCGTATGGCAAGTTCGCACACGGCATCTATCGCAGTGCGGCGCTGCTCAAATCTGCGATCGAAAAGCGGCAGAAAAACAAGCTGCAGCTTGGCAGCGATTGAGTGGCAGCCGTCCCCGCCCACGCATAAACAAAAAGCCGGTCCCCGACAGGGACCGGCTTTTCTTTGGCGCAGCCTGTATGTGAATCAATCCACCGTAGCGCCCGAAGCCTTCACCACCTTCGCCCACTTGGCCGTCTCCGACTTCATGAACGCGGCCA
Organism: Cupriavidus sp. GA3-3; assembly: GCF_000389805.1. Taxonomy (NCBI): domain Bacteria; kingdom Pseudomonadati; phylum Pseudomonadota; class Betaproteobacteria; order Burkholderiales; family Burkholderiaceae; genus Cupriavidus; species Cupriavidus sp. GA3-3. The sequence goes on along the minus strand of NZ_KB944477.1, from coordinate 49,497 downwards.
GCTGGGCCGGCTTTTCCGGGTTGGGTTCGGCACCCTGGTCGGCCATCTGCTTCTTCACTTCCGGCATGGCCAGGATCTTCACCACTTCGGCGTTGAGGCGGTCGACGATGGGCTGCGGCGTGCCGCCGGTGGCGTACAGCGCAAACCACGAGGTGGCCTCATAGCCCGGCACACCCGATTCGGCCACGGTCGGCACGTTGGGCAGCGCCGGCGAGCGCTTGGCCGAAGTCACGGCGATGGCGCGCAACTTGCCGGCCTTCACGTGCGGGTACGACGACGGCATGTTGTCGAACATCAGGCCGATCTGGTTGCCCAGCAGGTCGTTCACGGCCGGGGCGCTGCCCTTGTACGGGATGTGCTGGATATGCAGGCCGGTCATGGAGTTGAACAGCTCGCCCGACAGGTGCATCGACGAACCGCTGCCCGACGAGCCGTACGACAGCTTGTCCGGGTTGGCCTTGACGTAGGTGATCAGTTCCTTGACGTTGTTGACCGGCACCTTGGGATTCACCACCACCAGGTTCGGCACCATGGCCACGCGCGTGATCGGTGCGAAGTCCTTGACCGGGTCATACGGCAGCTTGGAGTACAGCGACTGGTTGATCGCGTGCGTGCCGATGGTGCCCATGAACAGCGTGTAGCCATCGCCAGGCGCCTTGGCCGCCAGCGAGGCGCCGATATTGCCGCCCGCGCCCGGACGGTTGTCGATCACCACCGGCTGGCCGAGCGCCTTGCCCAGCTGCAGGCCGACGATGCGGGCCAGGATGTCGGTGGTGCCGCCGGCCGAGAACGGCACGATCATGGTGATCGGCTTGGTCGGGTAGCCGCCCTGCGCATGGGCCGCACCGGCAAAGCCGGCGATGGTGGTGGCCAGCGCCACGCCAGCGGCAAGCAGGCGGCGGCGCGTGGTGGAGGTCTGGGAATCTTGTCTCATCGGTAATGCTCCGGTGCTATATCGTTCCGGCGGTGATTGGGTACCGCGGGAGGTTGTGCTGAATGGCGTGATTGCCGTTCCCGAACGGATGGCGCGCACATGCGCGCATCCGGTGGGCGGCCCGGCCACGGGCCGCCATGCGTGACGCTTGGTTAACGTCTCTTCTTGTTGAATGCTTGAATGCGGATGCCTGGGACGCGCGCTGCTTACACCGGCGCAACGCCCAGCGTGGTGCCGCCGCACACGTACAGCACCTGGCCGGTGACGAAGCCGTTGTCTGGCGACAGGAAGAACAGCGCGGCACGCGCAACGTCTTCCGGCGTACCCATGCGCTTGACCGTGATGCTGGCCAGGATGCGCCGGGTCTGTTCGGCGCCTTCGGGGTTGCTCTTGCGGAACAGCTCGGTGGCGATCGGGCCCGGGGCCACGGCGTTGACGGTGACGCCGTCGCCGCCCAGCTCCATCGCGAGCGTGCGGGTCATGCCGATCAGGCCGGCCTTGGTGGCGGAGTACACCACGCGCTCGGCCTTGCCCAGCGCGGCGCGCGAGGCCATGTTGACGATGCGGCCAAAGCCGGCGGCACGCATCGCGGGCAGGCACGCCTGCGTCAGCAGCAGCGTGGCCTGCAGGTGCAGGGCGGTCACGTAGTCCAGGTCGGCGACGGTGGCGGTGTCGGCGGTGCCGGGGCGCGTGGCGCCGGCGTTGTTCACCAGGCGCGTGACGGCGAAGCGCGAGGTCACCTGCGCGGCCACGGCGCGGGTCGCCTCGGCATCGGTCAGGTCGGCCTGGAAGAAAGTCAGGTTCGGGTGCGACCAGGCCGGTTCGGCATAGTCGATATTGACCACCTGGGTCACGCCATCGGCCAGCAGCATTTCACAGATGGCGCGGCCGATACCGGAACTGCCGCCGGTCACGAGCGTGGCTACGGGAAGGGACATCTCTTGCTCACTCCAAGAACTACCGCTAACTCGCTCCCTCTCCCGCTTGCGGGAGAGGGAGTACACCCTCAGCTTTCCAACTGGCTTGACTTAGACCCGCTCGATCACCATCGCAATACCCTGGCCCACGCCAATGCACATCGTGCACAGCGCAAAGCGCCCACCGGTGCGATGCAGCTGGTACATCGCGGTGGTCACCAGGCGCGCGCCGCTCATGCCCAGCGGGTGGCCCAGCGCGATCGCGCCGCCGTTCGGGTTGACGCGCTTGTCGTCGTCGGCCACGCCCAGTTCACGCAGCACGGCCAGGCCTTGCGCGGCGAACGCTTCGTTCAGCTCGATCACGTCGATCTGGTCCATGGTCATGCCCAGCTGCCTGAGCAGCTTCTGCGACGCCGGTGCCGGGCCGATGCCCATCACGCGCGGCGCCACGCCGGCGGTGGCCATGCCGACGATGCGGGCGCGCGGGGTCAGGCCGTGCTGCTTGAGGCCGGCTTCGCTGGCCAGCAGCAGCGCGCAGGCGCCGTCGTTCACGCCCGAGGCATTGCCGGCGGTCACGGTGCCGTCAGGACGGACCACGCCGCGCAGCTTGGCCAGCGCTTCCATGCTGGTGGCGCGCGGGTGCTCGTCGCGCTCGACCACGATCGGGTCGCCCTTCTTCTGGGCGATGGTGACCGGGGTTATTTCCTGCGCCAGCGTGCCGTCGGCCTGCGCGCGCGAGGCCTTTTCCTGGCTGCGCAGCGCCATCAGGTCCTGGTCTTCGCGGCTGATCTTGTAGTCGGTGGCGACGTTCTCGGCGGTCTCGGGCATCGAGTCCACGCCGTAGGCCGCGCGCATGGCCGGGTTGATGAAGCGCCAGCCGATGGTGGTGTCGAAGATCTGCGCATCGCGCGAGAACGCGCTGGTGGCCTTGCCCATCACGAACGGGGCGCGGCTCATGCTTTCCACGCCGCCGGCGATCATCAGGGTGGCTTCGCCGGCCTTGATGGCGCGCGCGGCGGTGCCGGTAGCGTCCATGCCGGAGCCGCACAGGCGGTTGATGGTGGCGCCCGGCACCTCTTGCGGCAGGCCCGCCAGCAGCGCCGACATGCGTGCCACGTTGCGGTTGTCTTCGCCGGCCTGGTTGGCGTTGCCGTAGATCACGTCATCGATGGCCTTCCAGTCCAGGTTCGGATTGCGGGCCATCAGCGCCTTCAGCGGCACCGCGCCGAGGTCGTCCGGGCGCACCGCGGACAGGCTGCCGCCGTAGCGGCCGATGGGGGTGCGGATGGCGTCGCAGATAAAGGCTTCGGTCATGGTGTGTCTCTCTCGTTTTGGTGTGTGGTGATGCCGGCGCTCAGGCGGCCAGCTTCAGGGGAACGCCGGTAATGCGCTGCAGTTCATCGAAGCTCAGCCCTTCGACCAGGTCGCGCGCGACCAGCCCGTCGGCGGTCACGTCGATGGTCGCAAGGTCAGTGTAGATGCGGGTCACGCAGCCGATGCCGGTCAGCGGATAGGTGCACTGCGGCACAATCTTGCTCTCGCCCTGCTTGGTCTGGTGCTCCATCATCACGAACACCTGCTTGGCGCCGATGGCCAGGTCCATCGCGCCGCCCACGGCGGGGATGGCGCCGGGCGCGCCGGTGTGCCAGTTGGCCAGGTCGCCCTTCTCTGAGACCTGGAACGCACCCAGCACGCAGAAGTCCAGGTGGCCGCCACGCATCATCGCGAACGAATCGGCGTGATGGAAGAACGAGCCGCCCGGCTTGACCGTCACCGGCTGCTTGCCGGCATTGATCAGGTCGCCGTCTTCCTCGCCGGGCGCGGGCGCGGGGCCCATGCCAAGCAGGCCGTTCTCGCTGTGCAGCAGGATTTCCTTGTCTGCGGGCAGGTGGTTGCCGACCAGTGTCGGCAGGCCGATGCCGAGGTTGACCACGGCACCGTCGGGAATGTCTTTGGCCACGCGGGCGGCCATCTGATCGCGGGTCAGGCGTTGCATCTGGATTCTCCTGTTACCTGTCGCTCAGGCGACCTTGACGACGCGCTTGACGAAGAGGCCCGGCGTCACGATGTGTTCGGGGTCCATCTCGCCCAGCTCCACCACGTGGCTGACTTGCACGATGGCGCATTTGGCGGCCATCGCCATGATCGGGCCGAAATTGCGCGCAGTCTTGCGATAGGTAAGGTTGCCCCAGCGGTCGGCGGTGTCGGCCTTGATCAGCGCGAAGTCGGCGTGGATCGGGGTCTCGAACACATAGCCCTGGCCGTCGATGATGCGCGTTTCCTTGCCCTCGGCCAGCGGCGTGCCGTAGGCGGTGCGCGTGAAGAAGCCGCCGATGCCGGCACCGGCGGCGCGGATGCGCTCGGCCAGGTTGCCCTGGGGCACCAGTTCCAGCTCGATCTCGCCCGCGTGGTAGAGCGAATCGAAGACGTAGGAATCCGCCTGGCGCGGGAACGAGCAGATGATCTTGCGCACGCGCTTGGTCTTGAGCAGCGCGGCCAGCCCGGTGTCGCCGTTGCCGGCGTTGTTGTTGACGATGGTCAGGTCGCGCGCGCCTTGCTCGATCAGCGCGTCGATCAGTTCCGCGGGCATGCCTGCGAGGCCGAAGCCGCCAATCAGGATGGTGGCGCCGTCGTGGATGCCGGCCACCGCCGCTTCCACCGAGTCGTATAGCTTGTTGATCACTTGCGTTCCAGGTCGGAAGATCCGCCAGGCTACCGGAGCGGGCCGCAAGACGCGGCGCATGAAAGGCTGTCTCCGGTAATCCTGCCGGAAGGAGTTTCGTCGCGGCGGGCTGCGCGGGGCGCTACCCATTTGAACGAGTCCAGCAGTCTGCGTGAGTCTCTGGGTGTGGACCGGTTGTTCGTTAACCGATTTGTTCGATGTACGAACTTGAATTCGCAGAATGAACAGATTACACCTGCGCGTCGGCGACGGTCAAGCCGACCGGGCGGTCGGCTAACCAGATTGTGCGATTAGCGCGCGCGGGTGACGGGCACACCCCGTGTGTAGGACGGGGCCGACATCACAATCGGCTCGCACTCGATATGGCCCGGGGGTCGCACGGGCTATTGTGGAATCAGGCAAGGCAACACCCGCACAGCAGCCACCGGACCACCCGGCTGAGCAGGGCAGCCTGGCAACAAAGAACGAGGAGCCCGTCATGGCCACCGTCCATGTCCCGTTTTCATCCACGCCCCATGCAGTGACGCTTGCGCGCATCCTGCATGTCACGCAGCAGGCGTGGGGACTGAAACCCAGCAAGGATCAACTGCAATCGCCCGCGCCTGCCCCGGCTGGCGCCAACATGCCATCCCGCCCGCACCCGCTGTCGCGCCGCGTGCGCCTGGCCCGGGCAGCCGCCCGCGCATTTGAAGCGCAAGTGATGGCGATTCGTTGCCGCCAGGTATTCGTCGGCTGACGGGGAAACCCCGCCGCATTACGCGAGGGTCGCCACGCCCGTCAACAGTACCCGGCTGCCGCCAACCCCAGGGCGCACCTCCAACCGCACGTCGATGCGCTCACGCAATTCGGTGACGTGCGAAATGATCCCCACCAGCCGCCCTGCCTGCTGCAGGTCCAGCAGCGTACGGATGGCAAAGTCCAGGCTCTCGGGATCGAGCGTGCCAAAGCCTTCGTCGACAAACAGCGTATCGAGCTGGATGCCGCCGGCGCGCGACTGCACCACGTCGGCCAGCCCCAGCGCCAGCGACAACGACGCGAGGAAGCCCTCGCCACCTGACAGCGTATTGGCCGGACGCGCCGCGCCGGTATCGTGGTCGAACACTTCGATATCCAGTCCGCCCGCACTGCGCTGGTCTGCCTGCTCGCGCACGCGCTGCAGCACATAGCGGCCGCGGCTCATCGCCAGCAAACGCGCCGACGCGGCTTCCAGCACCTCATCGAGCAGTGTGGCCAGCACGAAGCGCTGGAAGGTCATGCGGCGCGGGTTGTTGCCGTTGGCGACTTCGGCCAGCCGGCCCAGCACCGCGTAGCGTGCCTCGATGTCGCGCCCCTGCGCGTCCAGCTGCTGCAGGCGCAGCTGGCACTGCAGCAGCGTGTCGCGCGAACGGCCGCGCTCGGCCTGTTGCCGGACCAGGGCTTCCACCGCGGCGGCCGACGCATCGCGCGCTGCGCGCAGGCCGTCCAGATCCGGCGCGTCCAGCGCTTGCGCGGCGGCCTCGGCGCGTTCGCGCCAGTCGGCGGCTGTGGCCAGCTGGGTATCGAACGCGCGCAGCGTCGCGTCGAGCGCCTGCATGGCATCGTCGCCAAGACAGGCGGCCGCGTGGGCCGGCACATCGGCAAAGCCTTGCTGCGCGAGCGCCTGTGCAAGCACGGATTCGGCCTCGGCCAGGCGGTTAGACGCCTGGGCCTGTGCCTGCTGTGCCGAGACCAGTCCAGCCTGTGCCCCGGCTGCGTCCGCCGCAGCCTGGCGCTCGGCCGCCTGCGCAGCGGCCAGCGCCTGTTCCAGCGCGGCGAGCATAGCCTGCGCCTGCCGCAGGGCCTCGCCCAGCGCCACGGGGTCGCGTGAATCCTCGGGAACCTGCGCACTGTTGGCCTGCCATTCGCCACGGCAGTGGGCCAGCGCCTGGGCAGCGGCCTCGGCGCCGGCCGTGGCATCGCGGCTGGCGGCGTCCGCCGCTGCGAGCGCGGTGCGGCAGCTGACGATGGCGGCTTCGCGTCGCGCAAGGCTTGCCGCCGCTTGCCGGCCTTCGGCCAGTGCCGCTTCCAGTCCCGTGATCTCGGCTTTCAGCTTGCGGGCGGACTCGTCGCCGACCTCGCCCAGCGCCTGCGCCAGTTCGTCCAGCCGCTCGCGCGCCTGGGCAATGGCAGCTTGTGCCGCCTGGTGCTGGCCGGTGCAGCGCACCGCATGGGATTCAGCCTCGAGCGCGGCGTGGCGGGCCTGCTCCAGCGCCTGGTCCGACAGCGGCGCCGCCACGTGCTGCGCCGGTGCCGGGTGTGCGGTGCTGCCGCAGACTGGGCAGGCATCGCCCGCTGCCAGGCTTGCGGCCAGCCGCGCGGCCTGCCCGGCGCGCCAGGCGGCTTCCGCTTCGGCCAGCGCGGCGCGGCACTGCTCGCGCTGGCGCAGGGCTTGCTGTTCGGCAGCGGCGGCATTGGCCGCCTGTGCGTTCGCGGCATCCAGTGCCCGGACAGCTTGCTGATGACGGTCAAGCTGCCGCGCGCGTTCCTGCAACGCGGCCAGCTGCAACGCCGTGGCCTGTGCCTGCGCGGCAGCAAGCTGGCCTTGCGCCAGCGCGGACTCCGCGCCAACGGCATCGGCTTGCCGCGTGGCAAGCTGTGCGGCGGCGCGTTCGCGCGCGGTGGCGGCTGCCACCTGCCTGGCTTCGGCCGCCTGCAGCGCGGCCAGCTGCGCACCCAGCTGCTGCGCGCGCGGCAGCATGTCTGCCAGCTGCGAAACCCGCCTCTGCGCGGACTGGCGCGCTTCAGCGCGTGCCTTTTCGGCCTGCAAGGCGGCAGCCGCCTGCGTGGCCTGTTGCGCGGCGCGCGCCGCCTGCTCGCCAGACTGCGTCAAGGCAACGGCGCTGGCGGCCTGGTCGCGCTGCGCGGCTTGCCACGCCTGCAATGCCGGCCTGACACGCGCGGCGCGCTGGGCGGCGTGCAGGCGCGCGCGCTCATGCTCCATGGCTGGCTGGCGCGCCAGCAGCGCCGCGTGCGCGGCCTGCGCCTGCTGGCGTTCCCGCAACCGCGCCGCCACCTGCTCGCCGGCACCCAGCGCCGCCTGCGCTGCGGCCAGCGTGGCCCGCGCGCCCTGTTCCTGCCCCTGCAGCGCCTGCAACTCGGCCTGCAAGGCCTCGATTCCCTCTGCCAGCGCCTGCGCCGATTCCACCCCAACCTGGCGCAGCGCTTCGTCGCGCTGGATGGTGATGCGCTCGGCATCGCGGCGGATGCCGGCGGCCTCGGCCTTCAGCAGCTCTTCCACGCGCCGGTACAACTCGGTGCGGAACAGGCGCTCCAGAATGGCCTGGCGCGCCTGCGAACTGGCGGTCAGCAATTCACGGAAGCGCCCCTGCGGCAGCACGATCACCTGGCGGAACTGGGCACTGTCGAAACCCAGCAAGTCGCGCACGGCGTCGCTGACCCTGGCGGGCTGGCTGGCCTTGCTGATCCAGTCGTTGCCGTCATGCAGGTCCAGCTGGGCCTTGGCCGGCTCGGTCACCCAGCCCTCGCCGCGCTGCTTGGGCCGCTCCTGTACCGGCGAGCGCACCACGCGCCAGCGCTGCGCGCCCAGGCTGAACTCCAGCGTCACCTCGGTGCGCAGCGCGGGCGCGGCGTTGGCGCTGCGCATGGCCTGCGCACTGCGCTCGCCGCCGGAGGTATCGCCGTACAGCGCAAAGCAGATCGCGTCGAGCAGCGTGGTCTTGCCCGCGCCGGTGGGGCCATGGATCAGTACGAAGGCCTGCTCGCCCAGCCGCGTGAAATCGACCTGCTCGGTCGCGGCAAAGGGACCGAAGGCCTGCAGCGTCAAATGCAGCGGTCTCATGCCGACTCCCTGTCCGCGGCGGCGATCCCGGTCAGCACCTGGTCGAGCACGGCACGCTGGTCCGGTTCCAGCTCGGCATCCGCCACTTCGCGGAAGAAGTTGGCAAAGAGTTCGCCGGTACCCAGTTGCCGCAACTTGCGCCCGGCCTCCGAAGCCGTGCCGGTGCGCGCCAGCACCGTGCGTTCGATCGCGAGCGCATTGGGATAGACCTGCCGCAGCCTGGCCATCGGGTCCAGCAGCGCGCCCGTATCGGTGAGCCGCGCGTGGATGTAGTCATCGCGTTGCGGATCATCGACACCCGCCGCCAGCACCGCGGCCAGTTCGCCTTCGACCACGCGCACATCGCGCAGCGCCTGCAGCGGCACCGGCGTGATGGCGACCGCGCCGTCCGCGCCCAGTTCGATGCGCGACACCGACTTGTCGTGCGCGCACTCTGACAGCGAATACTTCAGCAGCGAGCCCGCATAGTGAACGCGCCCGCCGCCCAGCGTCTGGGGCCGGTGCAGGTGGCCCAGCGCCACCAGGTCAAAGCCGGCGAACAGGTCCGCGGCCACCGCGCCGCTGCCGCCCACCGACAGCGGCCGTTCCGATTCGCTTGCCGCGCCGCCCACCACGAAGGCATGGCCCACCACCACGGCACGCACGCCCGGCGGATGCACCGCGCGGATGGCATCGAGCTGCGCGCGCAGCGCGGCTTCATGCGATGGCAGGTCGGTGCCCATGGCATCGCGCACCACCGCCGGTTCCGCGTACGGCAGCGCGTAGATGCGCACCTCGCCGTGGGTGTCGTGCAGCGTCACGCAGGCCGCCGCGGCCAGCGTGCGGCCGGCCACGTGCAGGCCCTGCGCCCGCATCAGCCGCGCGCCGAATTCCAGCCGCTGCGCGCTGTCATGGTTGCCGGCGATCATCACCACCGGCACTCCGGTGTCGATGACGATGCGGCCCAGCACGTCGTCGAGCAAGGCCACTGCTTCAGGCGGCGGCACGGCGCGGTCGTAGACGTCGCCGGCGATCAGCACGGCATCGGGGCGTTCGGTGCGGACCAGTTCGACAAACTGGTCGAGGATATGGGCCTGGTCTTCCAGCAGGCTGCGCGCATGGAAGAGCCGGCCGAGATGCCAGTCGGCGGTGTGAAGGAAACGCAATCCGGGATCCGATAGATGCAAAGGCGAAACCCGCATCATAATGCGTTGCGACCTGACTGCCCGTTCAGCAACGGTTCAGGCGGGCGCGCGCATCATGCATGCAGTCGCCCCAAATTTGAAATTTTCGGAGAACGCACATGAAACGCATCCTGACCGCCACTGCCCTGACCCTTGTGCTGGGACTGGCCGCCGCCGGCGCCAGCGCCCAGTACACCGGCCCGTCGGCCGTCCCGGTGATGACCGTTAAGGCGCTGCAGGCAGATGGCAAGGACGACCAGCAGGCCGTGCTGCGCGGCAAGATCATCAGCAGCGTCGGCGACGAGCGCTACCTGTTCTCGGACGGCACCGGCCAGATGAAGGTGAAGATCAAGGCCAAGCTCTGGCCGGCACAGAAGCCGGTGGATGCGCAGACCACGGTGGAACTGGTCGGCGAATACGACAAGGAGCTGATCGGCGAATCGCACTTCGACGTGAAGGAGATCCGCCTGCCCTGAGGCGTGTCCTGATGCGCGTGTTCTGAGCCGTGCAGTCAGACCGGCTCGGCCTCGCTGTCGGCGATCTGGTACTTGCGCATCTTTTCCCACAGCACCTTGCGGCTGATGCCCAGGCTTGCCGCCGTGTCCTGCCGCCGCCAGCCATTGGCATCGAGCGCGGCCAGGATGCGGCGGCGCTCTTCCGTATCGGCACGCAGGTCGTTGCGCTCGCCGCCATCGAACGCACCCGGATGCAGCGAGCGGAACAGCGGCCGGATGCGCTCTTCGTCCCAGTGCCCGGTCTGCTGCACTGTGATGCCCACACGCTCGGCCAGGTTGCGCAGCTCGCGCACATTGCCGGTGAAATAGGCGGTGCCAACCGCGCCCTTGAGCCAGTCAGGCATCGGCGGCAGCGCGTCGAAGCCGGAATCCCCAAGCATATGGCGCAGGAAGGACTGCAGCAGTGCCACCTTGTCGGCCTGGCCACGCTCTTCCAGGCTGGGGATGCGCATCTCGATCACCGCCAGGCGGAAGAACAGGTCGGCGCGGAAACGCCCCTGTCGCACCGCGTCGCGCAGGTCCTTGTTGGTCGCCGCCACCAGCCGGAAATCCAGTTTGACCGCCAGGGTCGATCCCAGCCGGGTGATCACGTTCTCTTCCAGCACGCGCAGCAGCTTGACCTGCTGGAACAGCGGCAGGTCGCCGATTTCATCGAGAAACAGCGTGCCGCCGTTGGCCTGCTCGAAATAGCCACGGTGCGCGAACGAGGCGCCGGTGAACGCGCCCTTGGCATGGCCGAAGAACTGCGACTCGAACAAGCCGTCAGGGATCGCACCGCAGTTGACCGCGACGAACGGCCCCTTTCCGTAGGTGCCATTGCGCTCATGGAACAGGCGCGCGATGCGTTCCTTGCCCGCGCCGGTTTCGCCATACAGCATCACGTTGCTGCCGAAGTCGGCGAAGGTTTCCACATGCTGCAGCAACTGGCGCATCGCCGGCGAGCCGGCCACCAGATCGGCCTCGCGCTCGCCGGGCGCGTCCGTGGCCAGCAGTTGCGGCAGCAGCTTGCCGATCTGGCTGCGCAGGTCGGCGCCGGTGAAGTCATCGGCAAGAATATGCGCGTACTCCGGCGGAAAGCGCCCGGGATCGGCCTCGCGGCCGGGGCCTGCCACCCAGATCACCGGCATGCCGTGCGCGGCCTCCCAGTCCAGCGAAAAGCGCGCCGCGCCGATCACCGACACGCTGATCACCGCGATGCAGGGCTTCAGGCGCGGCTCGGCAGGCAAGGCTTCGAGTGCGCCGGCGCGGATAACGTCCACGCCCAGCGGCGCCAGGAAACGCGTGACGCGGTCGGCGATCTCGTACTTGCCTTCCCACACGTAGACTTCAAGGTTTTCGTAGGCCCAGCGGTCTGTCTTCATTCGATTTCTGCCATCAGGCGGTTTGGCGCAATCATGGCTCAGTACACCAGTTCGGCATTGTTGCAGTCGATGCTGTGGACCCAGAGGTCGGCGGTGCCTAGCTGGATGCCGAGGCTGGCGAGCAGCGGCGGGATCAATGCGTCGAGCGCTGCCCCGACCGGCGCGAGTAGCGGGCCGAGATCAATGGGCACACTAAGGATGCCCAGCAGCCTGGTCCGCACCTTCAGGGCCAGCACTTGCGAGAACAACCCGCCAAACGGATCGGCGGTACCAACTTGCGCATGCCCGCCCGGTGCCAGCGTGACCTCCTGGCCAGCCGTGCTGCCATAGCGTGGGACGTCCGTGGCAATCACGTCCGCAATGTCGAACAGCCCCAGCTTAGCCTGGCCGAGCACCACATCGCTACCCGTGCAGCCATCGGTGAGGCACGCCGTGACGAGACCACTTCTGACGTGCATCGTGGCACGGCGGTCCCCAGGATTTGCCGCGCATTGCAGCTTGGTCAGGTCGGCGGTGGCGTTGGCGACATCGAGATAGAGCGGCACGTTCAAGTTGGCGTCCAGTACCGGTTTCAGGATATTTGAGGTGATCTGGAGCATCAGGGTCAGTTTTACCTGGGATGAGCTTGCGGTCGTTTGCCAGGCGTCCGGGTTGCTGGAGAGCTGTCGCGCCGGACCTGCCGCCGTCACCGGCGGCTCGATCACGCGCAGGTTGGCGCTGATGCCCCCCAGGCCAAGCGGGAGATTGGGTATGTTCAGTGGCAGGGCAACTGCCGTATCCCCTCGCGCCACCTGCGCGGAGGCGAGCAGCAACTGCGCCACGTTCAGGCCCACCTCCACCGCCGACGATGCCGCAGGCGCCATCAAACCAAGATCAAGCAGCCTGGCCAGTGACACCGTAGCCGCCGCCCCGCTGGCCCCGAGCGCGGTTGGCGGGCTGCCCAGCATCGTCGTCAGCAGCGCGTCGCGGCCAGCGGCGCCAAGCACCAGCGCATAGAAATCACGCAGATTCAATGAAGTGTTCAACAGCTGGTCCACCGTGCCGACACCCGCTTTGAGCCGCAACTGGTCCAGCGTCACGGTGGTATTGACCAGTCCCTGCCAGTCCACCAACGACAAGCTCACCGTATTGCCCAGCAACACACTCAGCATGCTGTTGGCGGTGGAGACGTCCAGCAACCCAGTACCCAGCGAAAACGCCGCCACCGGCGGACTGCCGCTGGCAATCGCTTCAGCAAACAGCTGCCGGCCGCTGCCGCCGTCGATCACGAACAGGATTGGCACGGTCTGCGTTGCCTGCACGCGCACGGCATTGGGCGAGACCTTGGTTGCTTCATACGTAGCGCTGAAATGCTTCGGCCCGCCGCTCGCCGGATCCCACACGCCAAGACAGGCAGTCATGGCATCCGCGCCGCCACCGGTGGCATCGCCGCAACCCATTGCAATGCCCGACGGATACCCGTTCTTCGCACCGATATTCCTGACCGTACCCAGCACAGCGGCGTTCAGATTCGCCGCGCTATCAGCTCGCTTGAGTTGCTGTGCCGCCGACATCGCGGCCAGGTCCACCACGTTCTGCAACTGCCGCTGGCGCATGAACACATGCCCCACGTCGATCGACACCAGCGCGGCGATCGCCACGGTGGCGATCAGCAGCGCCGCCATCACACTGATGGCGCCGCGTGCGGATCGAGGTGCCCGGCGCGGCCGCGGCTGGCGCAAGCTCATTTGCCGCCCAGCATCTGGCCGGCGGAGCCGGCGCGCGCGGTGCTGGCGTTGGCCTGCCCCGTGTAGAACTCCGGCAGCGCGAAGCGGAAGCTGTTCAGGTAGCGCTCATAGCCCAGCGCGGCCTGCTCGCCGTGCATCGGCCGCATGGGGCCAGCCTGCGTGCCTTCGCGCTGGATGGCAAGGATGGAGCGCGTGTCGGCACCGATCTCGCGTTGCGCCGGGCTGCCTGCCGGCATGCCGGTGGCGGCGGCCTCGGTCGTGGCACGGTCGGTCTGCGCCTGCGCGGCGGGCGCCAGCATCAGCAGGCAGAGCGCGGGGATGGCAATGCGGAACATGGCGGTCATGGGGTAGCCCCTGCGGTTGCGGCCACGGCCGCCACCGAGGTGGCCGGTGCGGTGGTGGCGGGTTTCGATGGCGCCCGCGCTGCCGGCGCAGGACGGGCCGCTGCGCGGTCGCGCGCCGCGGTGGCGCGGGCGATGCGGTCGGCTTCCTTGCGGATGGCGCTGCGCGTGGCTTCGGGCAGCGCGGCCTTTTGCATCATGGCGTTGGCCTGCGCGCGCTTGCCGTCGGCGATCAGCCACACCACGGCGTTGCTGATCACACGCGGATTGCGCGCGTCCAGTTCCAGCGCCTGCATCACCGGCACGCGCGCGTCCTGCAGCGCGCCGGCGCGCATCAGCGCGTAGCCCAGGTCGCCGGAGATGCGCGGATTGACGGGGTCGAGCGCGGCGGCCTGGCGCAGCTCTGTAACGGCGCGCGCAAAGTCATCCTGGCGCCCCGCCAGCAGGCCGAGCCCGTGGTGCGCATGCGCGGCCTGCTCGCCTTGCGACGTCGCTGCAAGTTGCTGGTAAGCATCGGTGGCGGCCTTGTCCTGCCCGGTCTCGCGCAGCGCATCGGCGCGCATCGCCTGGATCTCCGGGCCGGCGCCGAAGCGCTTCACGTAGACCTCGATATGCGCCAGCGAGGCGAAGTAAAGCCCGTCCTGCTGCATCTTGCGGATCAGGCCCAGGTAGACCGCCTGCTCGCTGTATTCGGCGCGCGCGGTCTTGTCGCGCAGCTTGGCCAGTTCCACCTGCGCCTCGGCCTGGTCATGCATGGCCGCGGCCCCGTTCTGATTGGCGGCGCAGCCAGACAGCGCCGCCAGCAGCAGGCACGCCGCCGTTTTCGAGATCCGGCCCAGCGCCGGACCGACTGAGCGCGTCATCGCGTCCCTCCCATATGTGCCAGCATGCGAATCACCCCGAGGAAGCCGGGGCCCGCGGTCAGGATCAGCAGCACCGGCAGCAGGCTCACCACCATCACCGCGGTCATCTTGACCGTGAGCCGGCCGATCTCATCCTTCAAGCGCGATTTGCGCGCCTCCTGCATGCGCAGGCCGAACTGGCGCAGCGGCTCCTGCACCGCGCCGCCGTGCTTGTCCACCTGCGTCAGCAGCGTGATCAGGCTCTTCAGGTCTTCACTGTCGAACAGCCGGCCGATGCGCAAGAGCGTCTGTTCGCGCGAGCGTCCCGAGGCAAACTGCTGGTTCGCGCGTGCCAGCTCCGGCCCCAGCACGCGCAGCATGCTGCCGAACTCGGCCACGATCACCTGCAGGCTCTGGTCGATCGACAGGCCCACGCCCTGCAGCAGGCGCAGCATGTCGATCAGCACCGGCAGCTCGTCATCGACCATGCGCAGGCGCGCCGCGGCACGGCGGCGCAGGTGCCACTTGGGGGCCAGGTAGGCCAGCGCAAACGTGCCGAAGCCCCACGCGACGATGGCAAAGGCGCCCGCGCCCACGTGCCAGAGCATGGCGGCGAGCGCCAGGGCCGACGGCAACCCCAGCCGCAGCACGCCAAACAGCATGCGCGACTGCGGCCCGTACCATCCACATTGCTCCAGCAACTGCTGGTCTTCCGGCGTCACCACCGCGCGCCCGAGGCGCGAATCCAGCCAGTGGGCATTGATGCGCTCGCCCACGCGCGCGCCCAGTTGTGCCCCGATTGCGGTAGCCGCCCCGCCCCTGCCCTGCGGCGCGGCGGCACCGGCCTTTGCCGCAGCCTGGGTGCCCGACGCGGCGGGGACTGCGGCGTGGGCGGCCTGGGCGGCTTCTGCCGCGCGCTGCCGCGCCAGCGCGCCGTCGATGGTGCGCGCCGACAGCCGGCGCTGGCGCCAGTCGCGCAACAGCGGCAGCGTCAGTACGCCCACGCCGCAGGCGGCGACCAGCAGGCTGAGCGAAATCAGTGTCAGGCGGTCCATGTTGGCTCTTGTCTGCGTGCTGGCATGCCGCTCAGATCGACTTGGCCAGCCGGTACAGCATGAAGGCCCCGGCAATTTCCAGCGCCAGGGCCGACAGCAGCATCGTCTTGCCGGTGGGATCCTTCCACATCATCAAGATGTAGCCCGCGTTCAGCATGAACAGGCCGCCGGCCACCACCAGCGGCAGCAGCCCCAGGATCCACGCCGACAGCCGGGTCTCGGCCGACAGCGCCATCAGCTCGCGCTGGGCCTGTTCGCGGTCGCGCATAAAGGCGGCGGTGCGCTCCATCACCACATCGGCGCGGCCGCCGTAGCGCACCGACAGGCGCAGCACGGAAGCCACCAGCACCAGTTCCTCGACCATGTACACGCGCCCGACCTGCAGCACCGCCTGGTCCAGCTCCTTGCCGGCGCGCTGCAGGTGCACGGCCTGCACCAGGCATTGGCGCAGCGGCGCCTCGGTATTGGCGATCGAATTCTGGAACGCCGCCGGCACGCTGCTGCCGATGGTCATCAGCCGCACCACGCCGTCCAGGAACCCGGGCAGTTGCGACAACAGCTTCTTGTGCAGGCGGCGCACGCGGTTCCAGGCCGCGAACGCCGCCACGGCCAGCGCCACGACCAGGGCCGACACCGCGCCCAGCCATTGCCCCGCCACCGCGCCGGCCAGCGTGCACAGCACCACCGGCGTGATCCAGACGATGGCGGTACGGCGCGTCGGCGCCAGGTCGGCACGCCGCAGGAAGTCGTCCCAGCGGCGGCGCAGGTCGCGTGCGGGCAGTTGCAGCGCCGGATCCGGCGCCTGCGCATAGCGCAGGCGCACCTGCTCGGTCTGCGCCTGCAGGAAGGCCTGCTGCTGCTCGCGGCGCGCACGCGCCTGCGCGCTGGCCAGCAGCAGCAGGCCCAGGCCGGTGATGACCAGGGCCGTGGCGGCGAGCAGCAGCGTGGCGCTAGACATCGAAGCGGTCGTCCAGCATGAAGCCCGGTCCGCGCATGCGTGCCAGCTTGGGCGAGTGCGGCAGCAGGCCGAGCGAGAGCCAGCGGTCGGTCTCGGTACCGTCCGGGTTCACGTAGGGCTCGTGACGGTACAGCTCCTGGGTGGAAATGATGTTGTCGCCCAGCCCGGTGATCTCGGTGATCGAGACGATGCGGCGCTTGCCGTTGGAAAGCCGCGCGATCTGCACGATAAAGTCGATGGCGTTGGCGATCTGCCGGCGTAGGCTCGCCTCGCTGCCCTGGAAGCCGGCAAAGCCGGCCAGCATCTCCAGCCGGTACAGGCATTCGCGCGGGCTGCTGGCGTGGATGGTGCCCATCGAACCATCGTGGCCGGTGCTCATCGCCTGGAGCATCTCCAGCACCTCGCCGCCGCGCACTTCACCCACGATGATGCGGTCCGGGCGCATGCGCAGGCTGTTGCGCAGCAGGTCGCGGATCGACACCACGCCGGTACCCTCGAAACCGCCGGGACGGCTTTCCAGCCGCACCACGTGCGGGTGGTTCAGCGCCAGCTCGGCGGTGTCCTCGATGGTGATGACGCGCTCGGTGGTCGGCACGAAGGTGGCCAGCGCATTGAGCAGCGAAGTCTTGCCCGAGCTGGTGCCGCCGCTCACCAGGATATTGCAGCGCGCCTGCACCGCGGCCTGCAGCAGGTCGCAGATCTCGGGGCTCATGGTGCCCAGCCCCTGCAGGTCAGCAGGCGTCATCGGGTCCTTGCGGAACTTGCGGATCGACACCACTGGACCCTCCAGCGCCAGCGGCGGGATCACCACGTTGATGCGGCCGCCGTCGGGCAGGCGCGCATCGACCATCGGGTTGGACTCGTCCAGCCGCCTGCCGATCGGCGCCAGGATGCGGCGCACGATGCGCAGCAGGTGGCCGCTGTCGGTAAAGCGCACCGGGATGCGCTCCAGCACGCCGTGGCGCGACACGTAGACGTCAAGGTGGCCGTTGACCAGGATGTCTTCCACCGCGGGGTCGTTGAGCAGGTCTTCGATCGGGCCGAAGCCGGCCAGCTCCTTGGTCAGCGCCTCGGCAATCTGGCGCAGCTCGGCCTCGTTGATGGGGATGCGGCGCAACCGGGTAAAGCTCTCCAGTTCCAGGTCGACAAAGCGCTGGATCGCGGTACGCGACCAGCGGCCGAACTCTGCGCCGAGCTCTTCGATGCGGGTCAGCAGGTGCTCGTGCGCCGCTTCCTTGATGTTCTGGAATTCCTGCGAGACCGGAAACGGTGCGGGGGCGTTGTCGGAGAATTCAATCGCTTGCGTCATGTCAGGTTCCAGTGCGTGCCACGCGCACCGCGCGCAGCGCCTCAGGCAGTTTGTCCTTCATCCGCGCCAGCAGGCTGGTTTCCCTGGCCTGCGCCGCGCGGTAGCCCAGTCGTGCCAGCAGGTCGGCCAGGGCGCGCACATAGGGGTCGTGCGGATCGTCGTCGGCCAGCACCGCGCCGCGGTTCATGGCCAGCACCAGCGGTGCGCGGCTGTCGGGCAGCGTGCCCACCGACTGCACACCCACGCGGTGCGCGATCTGCGCGGCATCCACGCCCAGGCGCGCATCGAAGCGCGACACCAGCAGGTGCAGGTCGTCGCGCTCCACCTCGCGCGCGCGCAGCTCATGCACCAGCTCCGCGGCCGAAACGATCGCGCCCACGCTCTGGTCGGCCACCAGCACCACGCTGTCGGCGGCCTTGACGATCTGCGCGGTGAACTCGGCATTGCCGAAGCCGCCCAGGTCGATGATCTGCATGTCGAAGAACGCGCGCAGCCGCTCCAGCAGGCTGATGGCTTCGGAGTAGGAGATGTCGCGCAGCTCGCCCAGCGCCGCGGGCAGCGGCAGCACGCATACGCCGTTGCCGTGGCGTGTCAGCGCGGTCTGCACGAAGACCTGGTCGAAGCGGCGCAGGTTGCGCACCGCCTCGACAAAGTGGAAGCCCGGACTCAGGTTCAGGTACAGCGCGCCGTCGCGCGCCGGCAGGCCCAGGTCCAGCAGCAGCACTTCGGCGCGCGCGTCGGTCTTTTCATTCAGTGGCAGGTGGCGGCGTGCCGCCGCGGCCAGGTTCACGGCCAGGCTGGTCACGCCCACGCCGGGGCGCGCGCCCAGCAGCGCCACGATCTTGCCCTGGCGCGCCGACTCGGCCTGGCGCACCTGCTCGCCCGGCACGGCCAGGCGCTTGACCACGGCCTCGGCATCGGCCGGCGCGTCGCGCAGGTCGATAAAGTCCTTCACGCCCACGCGCAGCGCCGCCAGCATGATGCCGGGCTCGTCGGCATGGCCCACCGCGACCAGCGGCAGGCCCGGGAAGAGCCGCAGCAGCTGCTCGCCCAGCCGCGCCGACGCGCCGGCCAGTTCCGTCGAGAAGTGCAGGAACACCAGCCCCGGGCGCAGCTGGGCCACGCGCTCGAGAAAGGCTTCCTGCGCGCCGCCTTCGGCCACCAGCGTGCCCAGCCCGCCCAGGACCTTGCCCAGCCAGTCCTTCACTTCGTCCTGCGTTGCGTGCAACAGAAAATAATCCATCTCTCCGCCTCAAGCTGTTGGCCATGCCTGCCGGCACGGCCGGCGGCTATTTTGAGAAACCCGGCAAAGTCGGGTCCGCGTATTCGCCCAGCACATACCAGCCCCATACATTGGGGTTGCCGTTGGTGCGGCCATCGGCACCAACGGCTTGCGCCGCCGGCGCGCCCTTGGCCAGCGGCTTCACCAGGCGCGGCGTGACCACGATCATCAGCTCACGGTCTTCCTGGTGGAAATTCAGGTTCTTGAAGAAGGCACCGATCACCGGCAGGTCGCCCAGCACCGGGACCTTGTTGACGTTGCTGACGGTGTTGCGACTGACCAGCCCGCCGATCACGAAGCTCTCGCCGTCACCGAGTTCCACCGTGGTATCGGCGCGCCGCGTGACGATGGCGGGCACCACCGCGCCATTGATCGAGATGCCGCGCGAGGGGTCGAGGTCGCTCGCCTCCGGCGCCACCTTCAGCGCGATGCGGTCGGCCGACAGCACCGTGGGCGACACCGTCAGCCCGATGCCGAATGGCTTGAACTGGATCGTGGTCGTGCCCAGCGCCTGCGGCACCGGGATCGGGATCTCGCCGCCGGCCAGGAAGCTGGCACTCTGGCCGGACAGCGCCACCAGGCTGGGCTCGGCCAGCACGCGCGCCAGGCCATTGGCCTCCAGCAGGCTGATATTGGCGAAGATACCGTGTGTCAGCGACGCGGCCACCAGGTTGAAGGCATTGCTCATCGGCGACGCGATGTCGGCACTGAAACTGCCCGGTGCGCCGCCGCTGCCGGGCGTAAAGGTGAACTTGTTCAGCGTCGATGGCGAGAACGTGCCGAAGGCAAAGCCGGAGTTGTTGCGGAAGAAGTTGATACCGACTTCCTTGAGCACGGTCTTGCTGATCTCCACCACCTTGACGTCGACCTGCACGGTACCGGAGAGCGGCACGGTAGAGCGATCCACCACCAGGCCGGGCTTGCCATCGGTCTTGCCGGTGGTGGCCGCGCGCGCCGCTGCCTGCGCGCGCGCCGCGGCATAGGCATCGGGCGACTGCCCGGTGATGGTGGCACCGGCGGCGGAATAGCCAAGCTTGGCGCCATCGGCATCGGGCGCGATGGCATCGACCTGCACGTTGTAGGTCAGCGGCTCGGCGCCGCCGCGCGTCCACACCATCACGTCGGTCACGCCAGGTTGCTTGGCCACCAGCAGCACGCTGGGGGCACCGCGCGTGCGCAGCACCAGCGCGTCGGCCACCGCCGGGTTGCCCACCGCGACGCGTTCCACCGATTGCGCGCTGCGGATCTCTTTCTGCGCGCCGGCCAGCAGGCGCAACTGGCGCGCGTTCACGGCTTCCTGCGCCTGTGCGCGCGGCGCCAGTGCGCACCACGCGGTAGTGGCCAGCATCGCGGCCAGCGCGAGTTGCATCAGCCTGCGGCGCAGGGCCGTCGAATGGGCTGGTTTCTTCTGGATATGCATAAAGTCGGCGCCCACGTTCTTATTCGATCTCGCGCTTGCCCGCGCGAATGACTTCCACGCCTGCGCTTTGTCTCGCCTGGGCTGGCGCGGGCGGCGCGGCAACCTGCAGCGGCCGCGGCGCCGGCGCTGCCACCGGCGCGCGCGGGGCAGAGGCGCCGGCGGGGGCGGCCAGGCCGGACAGCATCACGCCGGCCATGGCCTTGTCGGGGGCCGCGCGCGGCGCTTCGGCGGGAACGCCGGCGCGCGCGGCCAGCGCGGGCGGGGGTTCGGCAAACATGCCGTCGCTGGGCATGGCTTCGTCCTGCGGATTGCGCAGCGCCAGCAGCAGGCGCCCGGACTGCTGCGCCATCGCCAGCCGGCTGACCTGCTCCAGCGGCACCGACAGCACCGCGGTCTTGGCGCCCTCCTGTCGCGCCATCATCTGTTCCGGCTTGGCGTTCTGCGGCCGGTTGACCGAGGCGACGCCGTAGGCCAGCACGCGCAGGCGCGACAGCAGCATGCGCGCCTGGCTTTCCGGGATCTCCTGCTGGTCGCGGCGCAGCACCAGGAAGACATCGACATAGTCGCCCGGCTGCACCTGGTTGCCGACGCCGATGACTTCATCGACTGACACGGCCACCGCGCGTTCGCCCTCCCGCACCTGCGTGGCCAGGCCAGCCAGCAACTGGCTTTCGAGCACCGGCACGTTAGCGCCAAGCGCCACCAACGGCACCTGCCCGGTCACGCGTGCCACCTCGCCGTAGGCGCCGGTGGGATCGATCGGGAGCATCTCGACCTTGAGCGCCTCGGCGGCAAGCGGCTTGCCCGCTTCCACCGCTTGCGTGGTCACCACCACTGCGTGCAGCGGTTTGGCGGACGTCGATGCCGCGGGCGCCTGTGCCGGCTGGCGGCCCACCTGCCACGCCAGCAGCGCAAGCAGCAGCGCCAGGCCAAGCAATACCACCGCCAGGAGTCGGATCTGCTTGCTGGTCATGCGGATTTCCTTTGGATGGGCATGGCGGCTCAGATATCAGGAGAAAGCTGGACCATTGCCGAGCCTGACAGCGTTGCAGGGACCGGGACCATCGGCACGGCGGGGAGGATGTTGGTGGTGGGAAGGTTCAGCGTAACCTGCACGCAGACATCGGTGGAGCCGGATGCACAGGGCACTGCCTGCGCAACGTTGCCGGTGGACAGCAAATTCCTGATGGATGTGGGAAGCGTGCCGCGCGCCATCGCAGCCGCTGCATCGACGCGCGCGCCTTGCGTGGCCGCGAGGCCTGAGCCGGAAACGCCCGCTGGATAGCGCAGCGCAGCGCGCGCGCCTTCTTCGGCGGCCAGCGTCAGCACCTGTTGCAGCGCCAGCATCACACCGTAGTAGACGATGCCGATCACGATGGCGAGCAGCACCGGCGCCACGATTGCAAACTCGATCGCAGCGCTGCCGGCGCCGTGGCGGCGCCGGTTGATCCCCCTGTTGACCCTTGCGTGCAACAACATCTGAAACCCCGGTCCCTTGGTGTTCTTTCGCGCCGACCGGCGGCGCAGCCTGCTTGCCACTAGCCTGTCCGGCTAATGGCCCGCAGCCATCCAGGCCAGCACGCCCACGGCCAGGTACGCGGCATATGGAATGCCGCGCGCCCGCGAAAACTGCGCCGTAGGAATAGGTCCGCTGTCCTGGTGATCGATGGCTTGACTTGTAGCCGGCGCGCGACCGCCCAGTGCAATCGCCAGCAGCGCGTGCACCAGCCCGAGCAGGTTGCCGACGACCCATGCCGCTACCAGTCCTTGCGGCCCGGTGAACAACCCCGCCACGACCAGGAACTTGACGTCACCCGCCGCCATCTGCCCGAGGGCATATACCGGCAGTGTGACCGCAAGGCCCAGCCCGGCGCCGATCAGGCGCGTGGTTAGCGGCAGTTCCATGCCCTGTCCGGCGAGCAGTGACAGCCCGAGGGCCAGCACGGCAGCCGCCAGCAAGGCGTTGGGAACGCGCCGGTGGAGGAAGTCTGTGTAGAGGGTCGCCGCGCAGAGGAGCGCGGCAATCACGCCGGTCTTATGGTTTCGACTTTACTTGAACCATCCCGAAACCGTGACCGAAAGCCGATCGAAGCTGGCGTTAAGCTCGGTGCCGAGTTTGCCAGCGCCGACGGCAATCGCCAGAGCAACAAGCCCGACGATCAGGCCATATTCGATAGCCGTCGCTCCGCGCTCATCCTTAATAAAGCGTGCAATGAGTCGTTTCATGATTTCCACTCCCGAAGTGATCTGTTGCCGCGATCACGCTTCCCCCGTTCGATTATCACGGTGCTCTGTGGCCCGCTCTTTTATCGACTTTTCACGCTTGCTGCGCTTTCTTTTTAAGACATGGAATGTCTCAACCATACCCCTCCTACGGGTGATAGCAATGACCCAAAGGGGTTAAGACGCGCGTTTGAAACGACCCGGCACGCCCGGGTCCACAGGTTGTCAAAGAGCAGGCAGACCGGCCGGGAACCGGCCTGCAACCTGGCATTGCGGTCATACGGCCGCAATGCCAGCCAAAATAAAAAGATGCGCTGCGACGGGGTGATGAGCGACAGCGCACCGTGAAAACACCTAGCCGGGATGAGACATTTCAGCGCAGCAGGCCACCCACCAGCGGCAGCTGCAACGCCTTGTGGTCACCGCTGCCACCCTGGCTGTCGTGTGCGCCTTGCTTCAGCCCGCCGACCAGTCCGGTCACCGGCGCCAGCAGCGCGGTCACGGGACCGAGCGCGCCGCCCGCGGAACCGCCCTCACCGCCGCCACCGACCTTGGCCAGCGGCAGGTTGTTCAACACGCCGCCGAGCAGGTTGCCGCCATGGCCGCCATCGCCACCGTACCCGCCGCCCGCGCCTGCCAGCGGCAGGTTGCTCAGCAGGCCACCAAGCGGATTGCCGCCGCCCTGACCATTGCCGCTGAGGATCGCGCCAGCGGCCGCGACCGTCTTGCCGGCCTCAGTCACCACGCCGCCCAGCGGCGAGACCACCGGTGCGTGGGTGTTGCTGATCATGCTGCCGCCTGCAGCCACCGTATTGCCGACCTTGTAGAGCAGGCCGTTGGCCGGCTCGCCCAGGTGCGTGGCCGCTCCCAGTGTCTGCGTGCCGTCGGTGCCCTTGCTGGTCAGCGGCACGATGACTTTGCTGACCGAATTCGTGACCTGCGCGACCGGGCCTTCGGACAGCACGCTTTTCAGCTTGTAGCTGCCATCGTGCACCGCGATGCCCACGTGCCTGACCAGGCCACCCACCGGGGTGGTCACCGGTGCCAGCGGTGCCAGCTTCTCGGTGCCCAGGCCAGACACCAGGTCGCCGCCGCTGATCAACGCCTCGCCCACGTCGTGGACCACGTTGCCGGTGCTGGCCACCGTCACGCCAACCGGGTTGTCGACCGAGCCCATCTGCCCCAGCCCATCGCGCACGCCGGCACCGAGCGAGCCAACCGCCTTGCCGGCCTTGATCACCACGTCGCCGGCGCTTTCGCGCGCCGTGGTGGGCAGCAACGGCAGCGGCGCCTCCTGGATAGTCTTGCCGATGTCACTGATGGCATTGCCAGTGGCCACCACGGTATTGCCCGCGCCTTCGGTCACCTTGGCCGTGGGCGTGGTCTCGCTCGATGCGGACGGTGCCGGGTTGACCGGCGTGTCGGTGTTGCCGCTGTTCGGCCGCGGATTGGCGCCGCTGCCGCCACCGCTGGACGAACAGCCTGCCATCAGCAACGCAAGGGCGGCCACGCCGGCCGCGGCCAGTGAGGTCATGCCATGCTGCGACGGATGCTTGATTTTCATTGCCCTTCTCCTGTCTTGTTGGCCACGGTGCTGCCGGCCGTCTTGTCTTATGTGCGCCGCATGGGATTGCCGACGAGCCTCCCCGGTGTCCCGCTTTGTTCCTCTGGCGGACCGCTCCGAAGCGGAACGGCAAGACCGTGGAACGCGAGATCGTCGGCGCGTCTGGACAACCAATGGCAAGGCGCGTGCCAGCGGCGCCAGCGGTGCCGGCACGGAACCGGCCGCGGCGCTGCAAGCCTTGCCTGGCGCGGATTGCCGGGTGATGCGGGGTAGCTGCGGGCCGGACACAAATGCCGTTGCGGCGCGGACCTGAGGTGTTACGTGCTACGTAACGTGTTCCGGGAACATGGGAACACGGAGGCGCGGATGACCGTGGCGGGAGGCCGTGGCAGTGCGCGGCACGGCGCGCTTGCCTGGCTGGATCGCCATCGTCGCAAGCCCGCCGTTCCGGCTGTCTTGTTCCCTGCAGACGACACACGTTACGTAACGCGTAACGCGCAGCCGCCCTGACACCCCATCCCCGGCAGCGCCGCAAGCAGGTCCCACCGCTTCCCTGGAATCCGCGCCCGGCAAGGCTTTGCGGGCACCACCCCCGACTTCCGCAGGGTCCGCTCCAGGACGCGTCGCAGCGCTGGCATACCGATTGCGCCATATCCGTCACCGCCGCACGCAGAAAACGAACGCGATGCGCGGCCGAGCGATTTAAACGACGGGAATGAGGGAACAGAACATGCGCAAACAACAACTCGCCGTAACGGCACTCCTCGCAACCTTGCTGGCCCTGGGTGGCTGCGCCAGCGGCAGCGGATCGACCTCCATGGGCACCAGCGACACGGCGGGCACCAATGGCGGCGCCAAGACTACGGGTACCGATGGCACTGGCGGCATGGGCGGCTCCGGCGGCAGCACCGACGTGGCCAGCGGTGGTACCGGTGGCACGGGCGGCGGCACGGGTGGCACTGGCGATAACAATGGCGGCAATACCGGCGGCGGCGAAACGCCCACCGCACGGACCCCGACCGCCGAGGTCATCAACAATACTGGCAAGGTGCTCGACAGTACCGGCAAGACGGTCAGCGATCTTGGCGACAAGCTCGGCAGCAGCAACCTGCCGCTGGTACCGACCCAGACACAAACCGGCCTGGGCGACGCCGTAGCCTCCGCCGGCGATGCCATCGGGGCACTGGCCACGGGCCTGCAATCGGGCCTGGGCAGCATGCCGAACTCGGATAATCCGGTAGGCACCACGGTAGCCAGCACCGGCAACGTGGTCACCGAACTTGGCAAGACCTTATCCAGCACCGGTACCGCCGTCAGTGGCCTTGGCACCGGCCAGCTCGCGCCACTGGCGCCGCTGACCTCGCCGCTGGGCACGGTGGTGAACGAGTTGGGCAAAACGGTGAGCGGCACTGGCGAAACGCTGACCACGGTGCTGTCGACCGGCGCGGTCGAGCAGGTGACCACCACCACCAGCAAGCTGATCGTGCCGATCACCTCGCAGCTGACCGGCGCCGCACAGACGCTCGGCGCGGCCACGGGCCTGGGCGCACCGACCACCAGCCTGCTGGCGGCCGTGGGCGGTGCGCTCGCGACGGCCGGCACCACGCTGCAACAGACCAACACGCCGGTGATCTCGGGCGTCGGCGGCGTGGTGAACGCCACCGGCACGACCGTGGCATCGCTGGGCGGCGCAGCGAACGGGCCCGCCAGCGGCGGCGGCCTGGGCGCGCTGAGCCCGGTACTGGCACCGGTGACTGCGCTGGCCGGGGGGCTGACTGGCGGTGCAGGCGCTGGCGGCACGGGTTCGCCGCTGGCGCCTGTCACCAGCCTGGTCAGCTCCATCACTGGCGGCCTTGGCAGTGCCACCGGCGGCGGCACAGGTTCGCCGCCAGTACCGGTCACCACCGCGGTCAGCGGCGTGGTGAATGGCGTGGTAGGCGGCGTCACCGGCGCCGCGGCGGGCACTGGCACCACCAGCCCGCTGGCCCCCGTCACCAGTGTTGTCGCCGCCGTGACCGGCGGCGCCACCTCCACCGCGGGCAGCACCACCAGCAAGACTTCGACCACCAGCGCCACCGGCGCCATCGGCGGCCTGGTTGGCGGCCTGCTGGGCGGCCTGACCGGCGCGCTCGGCCAGAAGTAATCCAGCCTCAGCCTCTGCCCTGGCGATCGCCTGATCGCGGGCAGCGGAGCACACCAGATTCAACGTAGCGGCCACGCGCCGAACCGGCGGCATCGGACGGCAGGCGCACGGGGGTAGCGGCAATCCCCGCGCCAGTGGCACGCGACGTCAATAGCCGCAGTATTTCCTTACAGGGGTTTTGCCATGCGTGCACGTCATCGCGTTGCCGCGCTGCTGGTCAGCGTCGGCGCGTTCCATCACGGCCTGGTCCAGGCCGATCCGCGCAGCCCGGTCCAGGGCGACCCAACCCAGACGCTCCCGAAGATTGCTCCGGCCCGGCCCGACAGCAGCGTGACCGTGCAGGTCGAACGGCCGCAGGCGGCCATGCAGGACCTGCTCAATACACGCCTGACACCGCGCCGCTTTCGCATCGAAGGCGCGAAGACGCTGCCGTTCGAGGAGGTAGCCGCGCAGTTCAAGCCGCTGGCCAATCGCGAGATCACGGTGGCGCAGTTGCTGGAAGCGGCCAACACGGTGACGCAGATGTACAAGGACCGCGGCTATCCGCTCTCGTTTGCCTTCGTGCCGGCGCAGGACTTTGCCAACGGCGATGTGCTGATCACCGTGGTCGAGGGCTATGTGGCCAAGGTGACGGTCACAGGCAAGGCGGGCCCGGCAGAGGGCCGGCTGCGCGCCATTGCCGAGAAGCTGCAGCAGGACCGCCCGCTACGCCAGGACCGCTTCGAACACTACGTCAATGCACTGGCCCTGCAGCCCGGGCTGCAGGTGGCGGCCACGGTGCAGCCGCCGACCACCACCGACGGCGCCTGCGAGATGGTGCTCGACGTCAAGCGCAAGCCGTTCACCTTCGGCACCGGCATCGAATACATGTCGCCAGGCCTGCGCGCCATTGCCACCGCGACCAGCAACAGCCTGACGCCGCTGGGCGAGCAGATCTCGGTGTCGGCACTGTTCCCCAAGGGCCGCGACAACGAGGAGTACTACGCCGCCAGCTACGCGCAGCCGCTCGGCACCGAGGGCATGATCGCGCGGCTCAATGCCTCGCACTACCGAGGCGTGCCGCAGAACGCCACGCTGGAGGCGATCGGGTTCAATCCGCGCTACGTCAACGACACCAAGCGCATCGGCGGCTCGCTCAGCTATCCGCTGCTGCTGTCCAACGCGCATACGCTCACGCTGACCGGCGGCTTCTACGGCGCCGACCAGTTCGAGCGCTACACCCACACCGCCACCGGCACGCGCGTGACGCTGGGCACCAACGTGCGCGTGGGCACCGCGGAGCTGACCTACGCGCAGCGCGGCGAAGGCGTGAGCCGCAATGCCACGCTCGGCCTGTACAAGGGTTTCGATGCGCTGGGCGCGAGCCGCCAGAACAACACCAACGACCTGAGCTTCTTCCGCACGCGGCTGCTGCTGTCGCAGTCGAAAGACCTGCCGGCGGGCTTCGGCCTTACCGTGGCCGCGGCGGGCCAGTACAGCGGCGACCGCCTGGCCTCGGGCGAGCAGATCAGCTTCGGCGGACGCTTCTTCGGGCTGGGCTATCCCGCCGGCGAAGTGGCGGGCGACAAGGGCTGGGGGGCCTCGGCGGAAATCAGCCGCCTGTTCCTGCCCGACATGACCTACCTGCGCACCATCCAGCCCTATGTGTCGGCCGACGTGGCGCGCGTGTTTTCCAACAGCGTGTCGCTGTCGCACCGCAGCCTGTCATCGGTAGCCATTGGCGCGCGCTTCTCGGACCGGCGCTACTACACGCTGGATCTGTCGGTGGCACAACCGGTAGGTGACAAGCCAACCAATGCAAGCCGTCGGTCGCCGCGGATCAACATGACTTATTCGTACCAGTTCGATTGAGCTGGTCGCGTTTGGGCTGACGACACCAGGTTTCCCTGCACCCGGCCGACGGCAGTCTCGCGTCGGCCGATTTTTTGATCCCGAAGGCTGCATCTGGAGCGAGCACGCGCACCAATCCGCACAGGCAGCGCAGCCCGTGCCGTCGCGCAATTCCGCCGCGCAAGCGCGGCGCCGCACTCAGCTCACGCGGAAACCGATCTTCAGCGTGACCTGGTAGTGCGCGATCTTGCCGTTCGTGATGTGGCCGCGCGTTTCCACCACTTCGAACCAGTCGATGTTCTTGATGGTTTCACCGGCCTTGGCAATGGCGCTCTGGATGGCCTGGTCGCAGCCATCGGGTGAAGATCCGACGATCTCGACCAGCTTGTAGGTATGGTTGCTCATATCCCTCTCCTTGGCGGGCGGACCCGCGGGGGTTCCATCCATCATAGGCGCGGGTGCGGATAGTCCCAAGGGCAGCGGCGGTGCAGCGATGCTGCACCGGATAGCCGGCCGCAGATCCTGTTACACAATCACGCTTTGCCAGTGGCGTATGCGGCTGCTACGCTGCGAACCCGCCCCGACAGCATGCGGCGCGCGGCGCGCGCATGCCGTCATTCACCGACGCAAAGATCCGCCGTGACTTACAGATTCATTCGCCGGGCCGTGCTGGGCCTGGGCCTGGCCGCCGCCGTGTCGGCCTTCACCTCGTTCAGTCCCTTCGCGCTACTGGCGCACGCCCGCTCGGCTTCCACCTTCGACCAGGTGACCGACACCATCGCCAACAGCATCAGCGAGACCTTCAACGAGGCCGTCGCCAACCACTTTCCCGCGCGCACCGGCAAGCCGGCCCAGCCGCCGGATGCGAAGCCGGTGCCGGCCAAGCCGTTTGCCGATGGCAGCGGCTACACGCTGTGCTTCGTGCCCGATGGCGCGAGTTGCCAGGCGCTGCTGATCAATGCCATCCGGAGCACGCGCCATCGCCTGCTGATCCAGGCCTATTCGTTCACCAGCGCACCGATTGCCGAGGCCGTGGCACAGGCGCACCGGCGCGGCGTGGACGTGCGCGTGATCCTGGACAAGAGCCAGCAGTCCGAGCGCTATACCAGTGCCACCTACCTCAAGCATGCCGGCGTGCCGGTGGTGATCGACAACAAACCCGCGATTGCGCACAACAAGGTGATGGTGTTCGACGACCAGGCAGTCTTCACCGGATCGTTCAACTTCACCAAGTCGGCGCAGGAGCGCAACGCCGAGAACGGCATGCTGATCCGCGGCGACGCCGCCGTGGTCAGGGCCTACACCGACAACTGGAACAAGCGCTACCAGCAGTCGCGCGCGTACTGACGGCAGCAGCAGGGCGCCCTGCCCTGCACGAAGCGGCGCGCAGTGGCAAACTTGCAGCTTTCCTGTTCAGCCCCCTTCCGGAGAGCCTTTCCCCATGACAGCCATCCCCGACAGCCAGTGGATCCGCGTTGACACCGCCGCGGGCAGCTTCGATGCCTACCTGAGCCTGCCGCCGGCAGGCGTGCAGCCCGGCGCGCCGGGCATTGTGCTGCTGCAGGAGATCTTCGGCGTCAACGAGCATATCCGCGCCGTGGCGGACCAGTACGCCGCCGACGGCTATGCGGTGCTGGCGCCGGACGTGTTCTGGCGCCAGGCGCCACGCGTGCAACTGGGCTACGAAGGCGACGACATGGCGCGCGGCATGGCGCTGCGCAAGGCGGTGGATGTCACCGCCGCGCTGGACGATATCGCCGCCACGGTGCAGGTGCTGCGCCAGCACACCGGCGCCGGCAAGGTGGCGGCGGTGGGCTATTGCTTCGGCGGCCTGCTGTCGTACCTGAGCGCGGCGCGCGGGCTGGTGGATGCGGCCGTGCCCTACTACGGCGGCGGCATCCAGAACCAGCTGCAAGAGGCGGCGAACATTCGTGTGCCGGTGCAGTTCCACTACGGCGCGCTCGACGCGCACATCCCGCCAGAGGCCGTGCAAGGCGTGCGCGACGCCATGGCCGGCAAACCCGGCAGCGAGATCTACGTCTACCAGGGTGCGGACCACGGCTTCAACTGCTGGGCGCGCGGCTCCTACCACCAGCCCAGCGCCGCGCTGGCCCACGGGCGCGCGCTGGTGTTCCTGTCGGAAGCGCTGTAGTCCACCCCGACGCGCTGTAGTCCCACCCCGAGACGCTGCCGCCTTGCCATGGCCGGGCGGCAGCCTTTATCCTCGGCGCTTGGCTTCAAGACTTGCTGGACCCACCATAACAATGGAGACCACACCATGCAGTCAGAGCAGCAGCGCGCCCTGCGCAACACCATTCCCGACGCCATTGCCCGCGCCGTGCGGCGCAGCCCGGGCAAGACCGCGATCCGCTTCGGCGAACGGGCCTGGACCTATCGCCAACTGGATCAGGCCGCGGCGCGCGTGGCCGGCGCGCTGGCGCAATGGGGCCTGCGCCCCGGCGACCGCGTGGCCGCCTTCGGCAAGAACTCAGACGCCTATGTGCTGCTGTGGCTGGCCTGCCTGCGCAGCGGCCTGATCCATGTGCCGGTCAATTTCTCGATGACGCGCGCGGAGGCCGAGTACATCGTCACGCAGTCGGGCGCCAGCGCAATCTTTGCCGATCCGGCGCTGGCCGACCGCGTCGAGGGCCTGCCCTGCAAGGTCAGCGGCACGCTGCACGGCGGCAAGGTGCGCGATGTACTGGCAGCCGCCGCCAGCGGCCCCGCGGCACCGGTGTCCGATTCGCTCACCGACACCACACCTGCGCAGATCCTGTACACCTCGGGCACCACCTCGGCCCCCAAGGGTGCCGTGCTGACCCATCGCGCGCTGCTGGCCGAATACGTCAGCACCATTGCCGCCTGCGATATCCGCGAATCGGACTACTCGCTGGCCGCGCTGCCCCTGTACCACTCGGCGCAGATGCATGTCTTCCTGATGCCGCTGCTGCTGTGCGGCGGCACCACGCTGATCGCCGACAGCCCCGAGGCCGGCTATTGCCTGCGCACCATCCACGCCGAGGGCATCACCAGCTTCTTTGCGCCGCCCACGGTGTGGATCGCGCTGCTGCGCCATGCGGACTTCGATCCGGCGCGGCTGGGGTCGCTGACCAAGGCCTACTACGGGGCCTCGATCATGCCGGTGCCGGTGCTGCTTGAGCTGCAGCAGAAGCTGCCGGCACTGCGTTTCTACAACTGCTACGGCCAGAGCGAGATCGGGCCGCTGGCCACGGTGCTGGGCCCCGACGAACACGCCGGGCGCCCCGCCTCCGCCGGCCGGCCGGTACTGAACGTCGAGACCCGTATCGTCGACGAGACCATGCAGGACGTGCCGCCCGGCGAGCTGGGCGAGATCGTGCATCGCTCGCCGCAACTGCTGACGGAGTACTGGGACAAGCCCGAACTGACCGCTGAAGCCTTCACCGGCGGCTGGTTCCATTCCGGCGATCTCGGCTATATGGATGCCGAGGGCTACCTGTACGTGGTGGACCGGATCAAGGACGTGATCAATTCAGGCGGCGTGCTGGTATCGAGCCGCGAGGTGGAAGAGTGTCTGTACACTCACGGCGCGGTGGCCGAGGCAGCGGTGTTCGCACTGCCGCACCCGAAGTGGGTCGAGGCAGTGGCCGCCTGCGTGGTGCGCAAGCGCGGCCATGAAGACGCCGCCGAGGAAGAGCTGATCGCCCATGCGCGCCAGGCACTGGCACCGTTCAAGGTGCCCAAGCGCATCGTGTTCGTCGCGGACCTGCCGCGCAACACGGCGGGCAAGCTGCTCAAGCGCCAGCTGCGCGAGGACTACGCGCAGCTGTTCGGCACTTAGTACGGCACGGCTACGCCGTTCTCGACCTTGACGCGGTCGCCGATGCGCATCTGGTAGGCGTTGGACTGCGTCAGCGTCAGGTAGGCGTTGTCGCTGGTGCGCACGCGCACACGGTAAGCCGCGGCCGAGGATCCGGTGCGCTTCTCGACCTCGTTGCCGGCCACCGCGCCGGCAACCGCGCCGCCGATGGTGGCCACGGTATTGCCGCGGCCGCCGCCGACCTGGTGGCCCAGCAGTCCGCCCACGATGCCGCCGACCACGGCGCCCGCGCCGCTGGTCGAAGGCGGCTGGCCGGGCACCACCTCGATCGCCTCGACCCAGCCGTAGCGCACGCCGTAAGCCTGGTTGCCGTAGTTGTTGCCGTAGCTGCCGTCCGGATATGACTGCTGCGGATACGGCTGCTGGGGATAGCCTTGCTGCGGATACCCCTGTTGCGGATACCCTTGCTGCGGGTACCCCTGCGGGTAGCCCTGCTGCGCCGGGTAGCCGCTGATGGTGGTGCTGCCGCCATAGCCGCTGGTGCCGTAGCCGCTGCTGCTATAGCCGCCACCGTAGCTGCCGCCGTACCCTCCGCCATACCCGTTGTCGTAGCCATACGGCGTGGCACACCCGGCCAGCGCACCGGCGCCAAGCACCGCAAGCACAACCGAACGAAGGGGGATGGACATGTCAGGACTCCTGCGCTCTGCGCGTGTTGGGGAATGCGCGCGAGTCTAGGGCCGCCGGCAGCCAGCGGGTGTCACCGGAACCTGTGATTGGTAACTGCCTGTAACTGGCTGGCAGTGCAGGCCTGCCGCGGCTCAGGCGCGCTCGGCGCCGTCGTCGTTGAACTGGGTGATGCGGGCCACGCGGAAAGCGCCGCGCAGCGATTCCAGCTCGGTCCGGTGCAGCATCGCCAGGCGGTTCAGGTAGCGCTCGCCCTTGGCCAGCAGGTGTACCTGCACCACGCGGCGGTCCTCGGGGTTGAGCCGGCGCCTGACCAGCCCCGCCGCCTCGCAGCGGTTGACCAGCGCCACCACGCCGTGCTGCTTGGCCTGCAGCCGTTCCGCCAGTTCGCCGATCGAGGCCCAGTCCTTGTCGGCACAGCCGCGGATATGCAACAGCAGCAGGTACTGCTGCACGGTCAGCCCTTCCGCGCGCGCCGCATCTTCGGAAAACCGCAGGAAACGCCGCAACTGGTAGCGGAAATCCGAGAGCGCCTCGAAGTCGGCCTTGGTAAGCGATGTGGATTTCCGGGACGGGACGGACTTGCTGGGCATAAGGTGGCGAAAAAGCGCAAAGGAGGAGGAAAGCGCAGGAACCACGCGCAATACCACGGGTGCGCGGCCGGTCCCGCAACCGGGCGCACGCAATTATAGGGGCCGCGCACCGAGGCGCCAGCACAAACATGTCCGCCAGCTCATGTGCCCGGCGCACGGTTGCATCGTGCCGGCGTCAGGCTATGGCAGAATCTGTGCGGTTGCAGACACCTTCACCCGTCACCGGAAAACGCACCGATGTTCTCGGAAATCGCTCTCTTCCTGCTGGATACCGTCTTCACCCTGTTCGGCATGGCGCTGTTGCTGCGCGTGTGGATGCAGCTCACGCGGCTGCCTACGCGCAATGCGGTGTCCCAGGGGGTGTTCCAGATCACCGACTGGCTGGTGCGCCCGCTGCGCCGGGTCATCCCCGGGGTGGGCGGCATTGACTGGGCCACGGTGGTGGGCGCATGGCTGACCGCGATGGTGTTCCTGGTGCTGGTCGCGCTGCTCAGCGGCATCGACCTGCTCGGCTTCCTGCCGGCCATGCTGCTGACCGCCCTGCTCTATGTGCTGAAATGGACGATCAGCCTGGTAATGTGGGTCACGCTGCTGATGGCGATCCTGTCGTGGGTCAACCCGCATTCGCCGATCACCCCGGCCATCGACCACCTGACCGCGCCGGTGCTGCGCCCGATCCAGCGCGTGGTACCGCGCCTGGGCGGCTTCGATGTTTCGCCGCTGGTGCTGTTCGTGATCGCGCAGATCCTGCTGATGGTGATCGCGCGGCTGGGCGCCAGCATCTTCGGCATGCACTACTGAGCCAGCGGCGGCTCGGCACATTGTCCAGGGCTCTGGACAGTGTGTCGAGAATTGACCCTTTTTCTGCCCCGTGTGAAGTCCTACATTGCAGGCACCGTGGCGCTTCCGCCACGCACCCTGCCTGAGAAGGACCACACACCATGAAGACCATCGCCCAACGCCGCAGCCTGGCGCTTTCCCTGCTGTGCGCCGTCAGCCTGTCGTTTGCCGCGGCCGCTGCCCACGCCTCCGAACCCGTTTCCGACATCGCCCGCCTGGACGGGAGCATCGCCCACGCCGGCAAGGCCGACCCGTTCACTGACGGCGCCAGGACCACCGACCGCCGCGACGCATTCACCGACGGCGCCTGAGCTCCTGCCCTTTCCGTTGCCACGGCCCCGGCCGTGGCGGCCCGCCAGCGCCCTCAACCCGCCGTGCGGGCCTCTCCTTCAGCCTGCCCGCTCGCGGCTGCTTCCGCCCCCATCCCCCCGTCCAGGCCCGCCTCGGGCTCCAGCTCGGACACCATCATCGATTCGATCGCTTCCATGAAGGCCCGCACCTTGCGCGGCTGCAGCCGCCGGTCCGGCAGCAGCGCGAACACGCGCAGCGGCGGCAGCGGGTAGTCAGGCAACACGCGCACCAGCCGCCCCTGCGCGATCTCGGCCTCGCAATAAATGACCGACAGCCGGGCGATGCCCAGCCCCGCCAGCGCGCCCTGCAGCCGCAGTTCGGCGTTGTGGGTCTGCATGCGCGGACGGATCGGCACGGACACGGTCTGGCCGTCGCGGGTGAATTCCCAGACGGTGTCGCCGGGCGTGGTCAGCGTCGGCATATTGGCCAGGTCTTCCGGGCGCAACTGCGCCGGCAGGCTGGCCGCCAGCGCCGGCGCGGCAAAGAGGCCGCGCTCGACATGGTAGATGCGGCGCGCCACCGTGCCGGAGTCGGGCAGGTCGGTGTCGACGACGACGAAGGCCACGTCAAACCCGTCGCGGATCGGGTCGACCAGGCCCTGGGTGATTTCCACGGCCACGTCCAGCGCCGGGTGCGCCGCCAGCGTGCGGCAGATCACACCACCCAATTGCTGGGCGCCGAACTCATAGGGTGTGGCGATGCGCAGCACGCCCTGCACGCGCTCTTCACGCGCCAGCGTTTCCTGGCGGATTTCGCGCAGGCGCGCAAACAACGGGGCGACATCGCGGTAGACCGCCTTGCCAGCATCCGTGAGGCGCATGCGCCGCGTGGTGCGCTCCAGCAGCTTGGCGCCGATGGCGGTTTCCAGCCGCGCCACTGCGGCCGAGACACGCGACTTGGGGCAGTCCAGCTGCTCCGCCGCGGCCGTGAACGTCCCCTGCTCGACCACGCAGCAGAACGCTTCCCAATCATTCCATTGGATTGTTTCGTTCACCGGACAATGTTTCCCTGACAAGCTGTAGTTCCCGACGGCAGGCCTACATTATGCTTGAGCGATGCAACAAACGCCTGTCCCCGCTGGACCGGACGCCTCAGGCCCCGCAGTTCCAGCAGCCCTAGCCCCCGCCGCCCCCATTCCCCAGCGCCCACGCATGCAACTCGCCAGTCACCCGGAAATGGGTCACTGGCGTCTTTCATTGTTCGGCCTGACGCTCGGGCTGGTGACCGGCATCGACTTCTCGTCCACGCTGATGATGGGCGTGGCCAGCCAGCATATCCAGGGCGGCGTCGGTGCCGCGCCGGAAGATTATCTGTACGCGATCTCGGCCTACGCGGCCACCGCGGTGCTGATGAACATGGTGCTGGACCAGGTCGCGCGCCGCGTCACCTACAAGCGCTTCACCATCGGGTCGCTGCTGGTATTTGTCCTGGGCTCGCTGATCTGCGCCGAGTTTGCCAGCCCCACCGGGCTGATCACCGGCAAGGCGGTGCAGGGGCTGGGTGCCGGCGGCCTGTTCGCGGCCTCGCGCATCCTGGTGCAGCTGGTATCGACGCCGGCCGAGCGCGGCCCGCTGATGCTGCGCTTCGGCGGCGGCGCGTTCTCAATGCTGGCGATCACGCCGTGGCTGACCAGCATCTTCCTGGACGATATCGGCTGGCGCGCGGTGTTCCTGTTCCAGGCCGGCATTGCGCTGCCGGTACTGCTGTCGGTGGCGCTGACCTACCCGACCCGCGCGCCACGCGACCCGCATCCGCCGGTATCGACACTGGACTGGCCCGCCGCCATCGCCGCCGCGCTGGGCGCGCTGGTGTTCCTGCATACGCTGCAGGAGATGCGCTACACGCGCTTCTTCAGCTCGCTGGAAATGCCGCTGGCCGCGCTGTGCGGGCTGGCATTGTTCGCCTTCAGCGGCTGGCGGCTGTATCGCCATCCGGATCCATGGATCGACTTCTCGCGCCTGGCCGGACGCCAGTACCTGTACGGGCTGGGCTTCTACACGCTGTACTACCTGCTCTCGTCGGCCTGGTCGTTCCTGCTGCCCTCGCTCACGCAGACCGG
Source organism: Cupriavidus sp. GA3-3 (assembly GCF_000389805.1). Classification (NCBI taxonomy): domain Bacteria; kingdom Pseudomonadati; phylum Pseudomonadota; class Betaproteobacteria; order Burkholderiales; family Burkholderiaceae; genus Cupriavidus; species Cupriavidus sp. GA3-3. The sequence goes on along the minus strand of NZ_KB944477.1, from coordinate 13,084 downwards.
GCTGGGGCTGACCTTCCGCACCACCTGCATGCTGTTGTCGACCAGCGGCACGGTGTCGGCCATCGGCGCCATCGTCATTACGCTGGGCATGGCGCTGGTGTTCCGCAAGCGGCGCGTGATCGCCATCGGCTTTGTCGTCTACGCCTGCGCGGCGATGCTGCTGTCGCAGCAGCTGATGCCGGGCGCGCCGGATTACGCGCTGGTGCCGGTGGTGCTGCTTGAAGGGCTGACGCCGGTGCTGCTGATGGTGCAGGTGGCATCGATGACTTACCTGGAAGTGCCGGTCGAGGATTTCTCGCACGCCTACCAGTTCAAGAACGTGTGCAAGCAGATCGCCTCGGCAATGGGCACGGGGCTGGCGAGCGTGTTCATGCAGGACGGCCTGGCACAGCACCGCACCCACCTGGTGGAACACATCACCCGCTACAACCCGGTGCTGCAGGCGCCGGATGCGCTCTCGGCAACGAGTCTGGCCAAAATCTCGCTGGAAGTCGACCGCCAGGCCACGCTGCTGGCCGGCATGGACATGCTGCACGGCTTTGCCGTGTTGTGCGTGGTGGCGGCGGTGTTCGTGCTGGCGCAGCGCAGCTTCCGGTAAGGAACCCACGCGCCGGGCGCCAGGCCATGTCCGGGGCCGGTACTGGCGCAATCCCGCCATTTCCTCTACCCTTTCGGCCTTTCCGTGCCAATCCGGCGAACCGCGCCGGGCTACGTAAATGGCCAGCCCCACCGATTCCCGCCAGAACCCGCCGCGAGCACCGCAGACCGCCGACAGCGCCGCCGCCACGCCCGAAAAGCCGAGCGACAGCTATGTGCAGTCCTTTGCACGCGGGCTGTCGGTCATCCGGGCCTTCAACGCGCAGCACCCGGCCCAGACGCTGACCGAGATCGCCCAGGCCAGCGGCCTGACGCGCGCCGGCGCGCGCCGCATCCTGCTGACGCTGGTGGGGTTGGGCTACGTGCAGGCCGACGGCCGCCTGTTCCGGCTGACGCCCAAGATCCTGGACCTGGGCTTCGCCTACCTGACCTCGATGCCGTTCTGGAACCTGGCCGAGCCGATCATGGAGACGCTGTCGCAGCAGGTGCATGAAAGCTGCTCGATCTCAGTGCTGGACGGCACCGAGATCGTCTACGTGCTGCGCGTGCCGGCGCGCAAGATCATGACCATCAACCTGTCGATCGGCAGCCGCCTGCCGGCCTATTGCTCGTCGATGGGGCGGGTGCTGCTGGCCGGCCTGGCCGAGCCCGAGCTCGACAGCGTGCTGCGCGCCACCGACCTGCGCGCGCGCACCAGCCGCACCGTCACCGACGTGGATGCGCTCAAGGCCATCGTCGCCGACATCCGCAAGCGCGGCTGGGCGCTCAACGACCAGGAGCTGGAAGAAGGGCTGGTGTCGCTGGCCGCGCCGATCCGCAACCGTGCCGGCCACACCATCGCCGCCATCAATATCAGCGGCCAGGCCAACCGCACCAGCGCGCAGGAGATGCTGGAGCGTTTCCTGCCGCCGCTGCTGGAAGCTTCGGAGAAGATTTCCGGGCTGGTCGGGCTGCGCACCTGAGCGCAGCCGCGGGGATCAGACTGCCGCGGGCAGCTCCACGCTGCCGAACTCGGCCGAGCGCGTGCCATCCAGCGGCCGGTTGCTGGCCCCGAAATACGCAAACGCCACTGACAGCTTGACCGCGTTGGACGCATTGCGGCCGGCCGCATGGAACAGCCGGCTGTCGAAAAACAGCACGTCGCCGCGGTGCAGCGCCAGCGGCTGCGCGGCATCCAGCAGGGGCTGGCTGGCCGGGTGGGCTTCGATCAGGAATTCGGCCGGGTCCAGCTGGCCCGGCTCCAGCTTCGCCTGGTGCGAACCCGGGATGACGCGCAGCACGCCGTTGCGTTCGTCCTCGTCGCCCAGCGCCAGCCACACCGTCACCAGTTCCGGCCGGGCAAACGACCAGTAGCGCGTATCGCGGTGCCAGCCAGTCTGGCTGCCGTAGTGCGGATGCTTGGTCATCACGCAGTTGTGGTGCGCCAGCGTGATGCGGGCGGGCTCGCCCAGCAGCGCCTGCACCACCGCCACCAGCTTCGGGGCGCTGGCCCAGCGGCGGAAGACCTCGTCGCGCCCGTAGGCCTGGCGCAGCCGCCTGACCGTGCCGCCGCCGGCGGCATCGCGTGCGGCCGGCGCGCCGGGATAGCCCAGGTCGGCCTCGAACTCCACCGGCGGCACCGCCGCGGCCAGGTGCTCACGCGTCACCGCCTCCAGCGCCGCGCACGCCGGCTCATCGGCAAAGCCGCGCAGGATCACGAAACCGTTGGCGTGGAAGGCCTGCACCAGGCGCGGCAGCGCACCGGCATCGGCAGACAGGACGGAGGAAGGCAGGTCGGCGCAGGGGTCCAGCGAGGTCATTGCAGCAGGCGCGGCACAGGCAGCGGAAAGAGGAATGGGAAGGGCCGCGGTGGCCCGACAGGCTCATGATGCCAGAACCGGCGCGATCTGGCGCAGGCGCTGCACCATAACCATGCAGGCAGCGCCGGGACATCCACTGTCTCCGTACGGAAACAGACGGTGCCGCGTGCCGCCCGCGCCGCTACAATGCGCTGGTCTTCACCCGATATTCCCTGCATCCACCCGTTTTTTCCACCTTTTGCGCCGAGGCCCAACGTGACAGCTCGCCCACGCATCGTCGCTTCGCTGGCCGAGGCCCAGGCCCAGCTGGGCCGCATCGTTCTTGGCAAGCCGCAGCAGGTGCGGCTGGCGCTGGCCTGCATGCTGGCACGCGGCCACCTGCTGCTCGAAGACGTACCTGGCGTCGGCAAGACCACGCTGGCCCATGCGCTGGCGCGCACGCTCGGGCTGCAATACCAGCGCGTGCAGTTCACCAGCGACCTGTTGCCGGCCGACCTGATCGGGGTTTCGGTCTTTGTCCGCGACGCCGGCGAATTCCGCTTCCATCGCGGCCCGGTGTTCGCGCAGGTGGTGCTGGCCGACGAGATCAACCGCGCGCCGCCCAAGACCCAGAGCGCGCTGCTCGAGGCCATGGCCGAGGGGCAGGTGACCCATGACGGCACCACGCACGCGCTGCCGTCGCCGTTTTTCGTGATCGCCACGCAGAATCCGCTGGAGCAGATCGGCACGCATGCCTTGCCCGAATCGCAATTGGACCGCTTCACCATGCGGCTGTCGCTCGGCTACCCCGACCCCGCCTTCGAGCGCGTGCTGTACCTGGGCGGCGCCAGCGCGCCGGAGCTGCCGCCGGTGATGGATGGCAGCCAGGTGCTGGCGCTGCAGGAGGCTGCCACACAGGTGTACGCCAGCCCGGCGCTGGTGGACTACGTGCTGGCGCTGGTGCAGGCCACGCGCAGCCACGACGGCTTTGCCGCGGGGCTGTCGCCGCGCGCCGGGCTGGCGCTGCTGGCCTGCGCGCGCGCCTGGGCCCTGCTGGCGCAGCGCAACATGGTACTGCCGGAAGATGTGCAGGCGGTCTTCACCGCGGTGGCCGCGCATCGGCTGCTGCCCGCCGGCGCGGGCGGCCACGCCGCCGTTGCCGGCGAACTGGCCGCGCTGCAGGCCGGCGTGGCCATTCCCTGAAAGCCATGGCGGCGCGCAAAAGCGTGCTCCGCGGCGCGCCGGTCATGGCTCAGCGCCGCACGGCGGGCCGGCGCCCGACCGGCGGAACCGGCGGCACGCTGCTGCTGGATCGGCGCCACCTCTATATCCTGCCCACCCGCGGCGGCCTCGGCTTTGCGGTCGTGCTGGCGGCGATGCTGCTGACTTCGCTGAACTACAACATCAGCCTGGGCTTTGCGCTGACCTTCCTGCTGGCCGGCATCGGCATGGCGTGTATGTGGCTGGCCTACCGCAACCTGCTCGACCTCGCCGTGGCCGCGGGCCCGGCGGCGCCGGCCCATGCCGGGCAGGATGCCGTGTTCCAGCTGCGCATCGACAACCGCGATGCCGACGCGCGCATCGGCATCGAGGCGCGCGTGCCGACGCTGCCAAACGTGGCAACCGCCATGCTGACGCTCGATGGCAGCGCCAGCGGGATGCTCGCCCTGCACGTGCCGACTGCGCGCCGGGGCCGGCTGGTGCTGCCGCGCGTGGCGATCGCCAGCCGCTTTCCGTTCGGGCTGTTCCGGGTCTGGAGCTATGCGGACCTGGACATGTCGACGCTGGTCTATCCCGCCCCGGAGCCCGATGCCCCGCCACCGCCTGCCGCATATCGGCCAGACGCTGGCGATGGCGTGCACACGGCCGCGAGCGCGGCAAGCAGCGACGACGGCATCGACCAGCTGCGCCGCTACCGCAGCGGCGACCCGCTGCACCGCATCGCCTGGAAGCACAGCGCGCGCACCGGCCGCTGGCTCAGCCGCGCCGGCGATCCACCGCAGCAACCGGCGCGCTGGCTGGACTGGTACGCACTCCCGGCCGGCATGGAGGCGGAAGCGCGGCTGTCGCGCCTGTGCGCGTGGCTGCTGGCCGCCGGTGACGATGCCGAGATCGGCCTGCGCCTGACCGGCGTAGAACTGCCGCCAGCGCGCGGCGCCAGCCACCGGCGCGCCTGCCTGGAAGCGCTGGCGTTATGGCCGCAACGGCCCGCGGCCTGCCGCGCCGGAGACCGGGCGTGAAACCCGTCGCGCGGCCGCTGCGGCATGACGACCATGGGCTGCTGCTGGGCCAGCTGGCGCTGGTGCTGGCGCCGCAGGCGCGCACGCTGCCGGTGGCGGTCAGCCTGTTGCTGGTGCTGCTGCTGGGCTGGCGCTGGCTGCTATGGCGGCGGCGGGCGCCGCTGCCTTCGCGCTGGATGCTCGGCATCACCGCGGTAATGGTGCTGCTGGTGGCCAGCGCGCTGGTGTGGCAGGACGGCGGCGGCATGGGGCGCGAGCTCGCCGTGGCGCTGCTGGGAGCCTTTGTCATCCTCAAGCTGCTGGAATGCCGCGCGCTGTCGGACGCGACGCTGGTCACGCAGCTGTCGTTCTACCTGCTGCTGACGCTGTACCTGTCCGACCAGCCGTTCTGGCTGGCGCTGTACAGCCTGGCGATCGGCGCCTGGGTGCTGCGCAACTGGCTGTTGCTGCACCACCCCGAGGCGCGCAGCCGGCTGGCGATCTGGCCGCTGCTGGGACGCATGGCGCTGCTGGGGCTGCCGTGGGCACTGGCGCTGTTCGTGCTGTTCCCGCGGCTGGAGCACCCGCTGTGGCAACTGCCGCAATCGGCGCCGCGCGGCACCACCGGCATCAGCGACACCATGCGGCCGGGCAGCGTCGGGCAGCTGATCCGTTCTCCCGAAATCGCCCTGCGTGCCGAGGTCGCCGGCCCGGCGCTGCCCGCCGCGGCGCTGTACTGGCGTGCGCTGGTGCTGTGGGAATACGACGGCACCACCTGGCACCCGTCGCGGCAGCGCCGGCAGCAACTGGCGCCAGCGCCCGCCGCCGGCAACACGAATGGCATCGACATCAGCATCACGCTCGAGCCCAGCCAGCAGCGCTGGCTGTTCGCGCTGGACCGCGGCCAGGCACTGTCCGCCGGCGTGGATGGCGCCGCCACGCCCGACGGCGAGTTCATGGTGCGCCGGCCGGTGGACCAGCGCATCCGCTACCGCACGCATTCCACGCTGTCCCCCGCGCCCGAAGCGCTGACAGCCGCCACGCGCCGGCTGGCCCTGAGCCTGCCGGACGGCAATCCGCGCGCCCGCGCGCTGGCCGCCCAATGGGCCGACCGCCATGCCGATCCCGTCGCGCGCGTGCAAGCCGCGCTGCGGCTGTTCGCGGCGGCGCCCTTTGCCTATACGCTGAGCCCACCGCCGCTGGGCAGCGACCAGGTCGACAGCTTCGTGTTCGACACCCGGCGCGGCTTCTGCGAGCACTACGCCAGCAGCTTCGTCTTCTTGATGCGCGCCGCCGGCGTGCCCGCGCGCGTGGTCACGGGCTACCAGGGTGGTGAGTACAACCCCATCGGCAACCACTACGTGGTGCGCCAGTCCGATGCGCATGCCTGGGCCGAGGTCTGGCTCGACGGCCGCGGCTGGGTGCGCGTGGACCCGACCAGCGCCGTTGCCCCGGGCCGCATCGAACAGGGGCTGGATGCGGTAGTGGGCAGCGAAGCCGCGGACTGGCGGCCGTCGCAGCAACCGGCATGGCTGAAGGACCTGCGCTGGGCCTATGAAGGCGTCGTCTACACCTGGCAGCGCTGGGTGCTGCAGTACGACCATGCGCAGCAGCAGCGGCTGCTGCTGGCACTCGGCGCCGGCGTGGGCGCCGGGCAGTTGCTGGCCGGCGTGCTGGGCGCACTGTGCCTGCTGGCGCTGGTGCCGCTGTGGCGGCGCCGCGGGCCGGCAGACCCGGTCGATGCGGCCTATGCCCGCTTCTGCGCCCTGCTGGCCCGCCACGGCTGCGAGCGCGCCCAGGCCGAAGGACCGCAAGACTTCGCCGCGCGCGCCAGTGCGCGGCTGCCGCGCGCGGCCGACGCGATCGCTGCCGTCAGCGCCGCCTATGTCGGCTTGCGCTACGGCAACCTGCCGGCCGCGGGCCATGCGCAGGCGCTGGCAGCGATGCGGGCAGGCATTCGCCAGATCGCCGCGGCGTTGCGGCATTAAGCCCCCGCCAGCCACGCCGGCCGGCACGCCCTGCCGGGATTAGCTTCGCTTGATATAATTACATCTGCAACTATATCGAATGCAATCGATCCGCCGCTCGCGTGGATCGCAACGCCTCCAGCCATGTCTTTCGAACAACGCATCGACCGCTTCTGCGCCGGCCATCCCGAGGCCCCGCGCGACCTGATCCTGGCCTCCAGGCTGCTGCTGCGCACCGCGCGCCTGCTGCGCGGCCATATCGACCAGGCGCTGGCCCCGTTCGAACTGGACATGAGCCAGTACCTGCTGCTGAGCATGCTTGCCGTCGACGAAAACCGGCCCAGCATGCCGTCCGAGCTGGGCGCCACGCTGGACGCCACGCGCACGCAGATGACGCGGCTGCTGGACGGCCTGGAAGCGCGCGGGCTGCTGCGCCGGCGGGCGTCGGCCAGCGACCGGCGCAGCCTGGAGCTGACCCTGACCCCGGCCGGCCGCCGGCTGCTGGAGCGCGCCGCGCCCGCGGTGCATGCCGCCTACGGCGAGGCCTGGGCGCCGCTCGGCGCAGGCGGCCTGGCCGGCGCCACGCGTGCGCTGACTCAATTGCACCAGACCCTGGAGGGGCTCCAGCCATGAAGCCCGGCTCACCCTGGCAGCCTCTGTGGCGATTGCGCGTCAGCATGCGGTGGCTGCGCTGGCTGAGCCACCGGCAGCGCCAGACCCTGCTGATGATGCTGCTGGCGCTGGCCACCGGCTTGGAGTTCCTCGAGAACATCATGTTCGTGTTTGCCTCCAGCCATATCGTCGGCGGCCTCGACGCCGACCCGCGCAGCTTCGCGCTGGTGCAGGCGGCCTACGCCGTGGGCAGCATGCTGATGATCCTGAAGCAGCAATGGCTGTCGCGCCGGTTCGGCTACCGCTACTACCTGACGGGGGCGCTGCTGCTGTTCATGGCGGGCACGGTCGTGGCCGCAACCAGCCATGCGCTGCCGCAGATGGTGGTGGCGCGCTTTATCCAGGGTGTGGGCGGCGGCGCGCTGTTCACCAGCTGCCGCATCCTGGTCAACGTGCTGTTCGGCCCGACCGCGCGTCCGCGCGCCACCCGCATTTTCATGATCGGCATCTTCTCGGGGTCGGCGCTGGGCCCGGCCTTCGCCGCCGAGCTGATCGACCATGGCGTATGGCAGGACGTGTTCTACGGCGTGCTGCCGTTCGCCGCGCTGGCCACGCTGGGTGCCTGGCTGCTGCTGCCGGATGCGGAGCCGCGCACCGATACCGGCGGCCCCGCGCTCGGGCCGCTGCTGCTGTTCGGCGCCGCCATCGTGACCTTGCAGGCGGCGCTGACCGAGGCGCGCTTCGACGTGTTCTCGCACCCGCTGAGGCTCGCGCTGGTGGCCGCCGCGGGCCTGGCGCTGCTGGCCGTGTTCCTGTGGCACCAGTGGCACCACAGCGAACCCGTGCTGCACCTGCGCGCACTGCGCCACCCGGTGTACCTGACCGGCCTGGCGATGTACTTCGTGTACTACATGATCAGCAACCTGAGCGGCTACCTGTTCCCGATCTACGCCGAGCAGGCGCTGAAGATCCCGCTGGCGGCCACCGGCTGGCTCAACACCTTTGCCGCGCTGGTCAGCCTGGCCGGCATCTTCGTCTACCTGCAGGTGGCGCCGCGCCTGACGCGCAAGAAGCCACTGATGGTCGCCGGCCTGGTGCTGATGGCCGCCACGGCATGGTGGTTCTCGCAGATGCCGCCCGACGCCGGCCCGCCGGCGCTGGCATGGGGGCTGGTCGGCAAGGGCCTGTTCGGCGTGCTGGTGATCATCCCCATCGCCGGGCTGACGTTCCGGGCGCTGGGTCCCGATGAATTCGCCCATGGCTACCGCAGCAAGAACCTGATGCGGCAGGTCGCCGGCTCCTTTGCCTCGGCGCTGGGTGCGGTGCTGCTGCAGAACCGCCAGTTCGCGGTGCACGACAGCCTGCTGCACGCGGTGGGCCAGCGCCCCGCCGAGACCGAACACTGGATGGCTGCCATGCAGGCGGCATTGGCCGCACGCGGCTTCGATGCGGCGCAGGCCCACCTGGGCGCGCTCGCGCAACTGAACGGGCTGATCGAGCAGCAGGCCAGGCTGATTGCCTGCGAGGATATCTATCGGCTGATTGCGGTGCTGGCGCTGGGGGCGGCGGCGTACATGCTGCTGCAGCGGCGACTGCCCTGAAGCCCGCGCGAGCGGCTATGCGCAAGCGGTGCGACGACTGGAACTACTGCGGAACAGACGCGGAATCTTGGGGAGAAGCGAAGGCACCGCGCGCGAGGCGATGGCGCGGACGGGTCGCAGTGCCGGCGGATGCGGCACCGGCGAAGTACCTGCTCAGAACAGCGAGAGCTGGCGCATGCCGAAACCGATGGTCTCTTCCACGCGCGCACGGGCGTGGGCCAGCGAGCCTTCTGCGCCAGAGTAATTGCCGGCGGCCCAGTGGTAGACCACGGGGATATCGCCGCGCTCGGACAGGCGCACTTCGCCAAGCTTGTCGCCGCGTTCGTTGCGGTAGAAGTGTGAGCGATAGCCGCGCTCCCAGTGGGGGGCGACAACCTTCTTGCGCCGCCGGGGCTTCGGCGCGGAGCCGGCGGTGGACGTCGTGGACGTCAGTCGCCGCGCTCTATCGGTACCCGGCGTGATGGCGCGGGTGAAATCCAACTGCATAGACTTCCTCTTTGTCGATTCAGCAGAACCAGGGTCGGCGGGGGCTGCCGCCGCATGCTTCGTGCATCGCAGTCGAGATAATACCTGCTGGCGCGCTTTCTGTAAGCAGTTCGTTGCGCTGAATCCCGCCTCCGGCAAGGCTTAGCGGGCCGTATACCGGCTTCGTATACGTGTCGGTATACGTCGGGGTATACGGCCCGCGCGGGCAGCAAAGCCTTGCCAGTTAACGGCTTGCGGGCAGTCTGGCGTGCCCGCGGCAATCAGCCCAGGTCGAGCGGAATGAAGATGCGCGCATCGTCGCGCTGCACCAGCAGTGCCACCTGCTTGCCCGATTTCGATACCAGCGACTTGAGCTGTTCGGCCGAGCTGATGGGCGTGCCGTTGAGCGACAGGATCACGTCGCCCGGCTGGATGCCGACGCGCGCGGCGGGACCGGCCACGTCCTCGACCACCAGACCGCCGTCGATGCCGCTGCCACGCTTCTCCGCCGGCGTGAGCGGGCGCACCGCCAGCCCCAGCCGGCCACCGGCCTCGCTGCCACCGCCCTTCTGTGCGACGGCCCGGTCCCTGGCCGTGCCCACCGTCACCGACAGCGTCATCGGCTGGCCCTTGCGGATAATCTTCAACGAGGTCTGCGTGCCCGGCTTGATATCGGCCACGTGCTCGGGCAGGTCGCCCGAATGGTCGATCACGTCATTGTCGAGCTGCACGATGACGTCGCCAGGCTTCAGGCCAGCGCGCGCGGCCGGGCTGTCGGGCTCGACCGAGTTGACCAGCGCACCAGTAGGCTTGGGCAGCCCGAACGATTGTGCAAGCGCCTGGTTCACCTCCTGCACGCTGATGCCGAGACGACCGCGCGTGACCTTGCCATGCGCCACCAGCTGCTGCTGCACCTTGGTGGCCACGTCGATCGGGATCGCGAACGACAGGCCCTGGTAGCCGCCGGTCTGGCTGTAGATCTGCGCGTTGATGCCGACCACCTCGCCGCGCTGGTTGAACAGCGGCCCGCCCGAGTTGCCGGGATTGACGGCAACATCGGTCTGGATGAACGGCACATAGGTATCGTCCGGCAGCGAGCGCGACTTGGCGCTGACGATGCCCGCGGTCACGGTGTTCTCGAAGCCGTAGGGAGAACCGATCGCCAGCACCGGCTCGCCCACGCGCACCTGCGAAGGATCGCCCAGGCGCACGGCCGGCAGGTTCTTGGCGTCGATGCGGATCACGGCCACGTCGGTCTGCGGATCGCTGCCGAGCACCTTGGCCTTGAACTCGCGGCGGTCGGTCAGCTTGACCGTGACCTCCTGCGCGCCGTCGACGACGTGCGCATTGGTCAGGATCAGCCCGTCCGGGCTCACGATAAAGCCCGAGCCCAGTCCGCGCACCAGTTGCTGCTGGCCGCCTTGCGGACCCTGGAACTGCGGCCCGAAACGCTTGAAGAACTGGAACAGCGGATCGTCCGGATCGATGCCCGGGGGCATCTGCGCCGCGGTGCGCTGGGCGCGCGCGGTGACGCTGATATTGACCACGGCGGGCCCGTACTGTGCCACGATGCCGGAGAAATCCGTCGGCGTGGCCACGGCGACCGCCGGCTGCGCTGGCGCGACGGCTGGCGCAGGTGCCGCGTACCCCGGCGTGATGACTTCCTTCTGCAGATAGGCATAGCCGCCGCCAAGGGCGGCAAGGGCCGCGATACCAACGGCCGTGCGAGCAATGGTCTGGCGCATCATGTGTGGTTCCTTTCCTTGTGCATCAGGCGTCGGCAGTTTGCGACGCGACACGGTCATGCTAGCGACCCAGACTTAAAACAGACTTAAGGGTCAGCACCAGGCCATGCACGGGCGTATCCAGCACATTTCGGCGAAATGAAAATTTATCTTGCGCACAATCTAATTGCGTCTAATATATCGCCATGGAACGCGACAACGACCCCTCCCCGGATTTGCTGCTACTGGATCGCCAGCTGTGCTTTGCGCTGTATTCAAGCTCACTGGCCATGACCAAGTTGTACAAGCCACTATTAAGTGAGCTTGGACTTACTTATCCGCAATATTTGGTGATGCTGGTGTTGTGGGAGGCGGAAACGCTGACGGTCTCGGACCTCGGCGCGCGGCTGGCGCTGGACTCGGGGACGCTGACGCCACTATTGAAGCGGCTGGAGACGGCGCGGCTGGTCACGCGCACCCGTGACGCAGCCGACGAACGGCGGGTGCTGGTCAGCCTGACCGACTCCGGCCGCGCATTGCGCCAGCGCGCAGCGCGTATTCCTGAACAGATGTTGTGCGCCACGCAGTGCCCGGTCGAAGAGATCCAGGCCCTGACGCAGCGCCTGCATGCACTGCGGTCGACGCTTGAACAGGCGCGGACCGATTCCAGCCTGCCGGACTGACGGCAAGCATTGATACGCCCCTCTCGGGCAACAAACCGGAGCCTTATATGAAACTCGAAAAAGTCGTTTATACCGCCCATGCCACCGCCACCGGCGGCCGTGACGGCCGTGCCACCACGTCCGACGGCCAGCTCGACGCCAAGCTGGCCGTGCCCAAGGAAATGGGTGGCGCCGGCAATGGCCTGAATCCGGAACAGCTCTTTGCTGCCGGCTATTCGGCCTGCTTCCTGGGCGCCATGCGCTACGTGGCCGGCCAGCAGAAGATCACCGTGCCCGCCGATGCCACGATCGAAGGCGCGGTCGGCATCGGCCCGATCCCTCAAGGCTTCGGCATCCAGGTCGAACTGAAGATCTCGCTGCCGGGCTTCGAGCGCGAGGCTGCCGAAAAGCTGGTCGAACAGGCGCACCAGGTGTGCCCGTACTCGAACGCGACGCGCGGCAATATCGACGTGACGCTGACTGTGGTCTGATCGGCAAGCATGAAAAAGGCCGGTATCGCTTGCGCGATACCGGCCTTTTTGTTTTGTCGCACTGCCGGCTACCGGGCCGGCTCGGTTGCTGGTAGTTGCGCGCAAAATGCGCGCTTCTGTGTCGAACTCAAGCGCTTGATCTCGATTTCCGCTTTCAACGCTTCGGATTTCGTGTCGAAGCGCAATTGGCCCAAAACGCGTATGGGCTTGCGCGATCGCGTATATTTAGCGCCTTTTCCGGACAGATGCTCGGCGAAGCGGCGGGCAACATCGGTCGTGATCCCGGTGTAGATGGAATCGCCGGTGCATTCGAGCAGATAGAGGTACCAGGCGCTGTCAGCCGACATGGGATGGGTAATGGGGATTCAGCGGTAATAGTATTACGCCGGAGCGGCGGCGGCGAGCCATTCCATTTTCCGCCGCGCCAAAAGCAAAAACCCCCAGCCTTTTGGGGCTGGGGGTTTTGGGAATAAGAGCCTGGCGATGACCTACTTTCACACGGGAATCCGCACTATCATCGGCGCGGAGCTGTTTCACGGACCTGTTCGGGATGGGAAGGGGTGGTTCCAGCTCGCTATGGTCACCAGGCATGAGGGGTTGCAGCGCTGAGGTTGAGGTCAACGCTGCGAATAGGGATGTAGTTGGGGTTGTGCGTATCTGGCACAAGGCGATCGACTCACCAGGCAAAACACACTGGTTATAGGATCAAGCCTTACGGGCAATTAGTACTGGTTAGCTTAACGCATTACTGCGCTTCCACACCCAGCCTATCAACGTCCTGGTCTCGAACGACCCTTCAAGGCGGTCAAGCCGCCAGGGAATCCTCATCTTCAGGCGAGTTTCCCGCTTAGATGCTTTCAGCGGTTATCTCTTCCGTACATAGCTACCCTGCGATGCCTCTGGCGAGACAACAGGTACACCAGCGGTACGTCCACTCCGGTCCTCTCGTACTAGGAGCAGCCCCCGTC